>JBBDNU010000154.1:0-77130 GCA_040877365.1 Planctomycetales bacterium | reverse complement strand
TGAACTCTGGGCCGAGGCCCGCCGGGCCGGCCACCCGCACAGCGACGCCGACCTGATCATCGCGGCCACCGCGTTGGAAGCGGGACGCGTGCTGGTGACGGGGAACACCAGTCATTACGCCTGGATCGACGGTCTGGAGTTGTCCGACTGGCGTGTGGCGAATCCTTGACCACGAGCGGACTGCGACGGCTTGGGCACCGGGAGCGTGAGCCTTACAGGGCGGGGCGAGTTCGGACGAACCTGCCGGCAATCGGCCGTGTCCGAGGGAGTGCTTGATCCTGCGAGGTGAACGAACATGGGCGAACCAGATCGGCATATCGTTACAGATCCCGATATCAATACTTATCAAGGGTACATGCCCGATGATTGGGGTGAGAACACGATCGGGACGATCCCGGAGGGGACGGTGCTTAAACGGTTGCTGCTCGACCTGGCCCTGGCTTGGCGAACCGCCTCGTACACCGCGCAGATGCCCGCAACCTCGATCCGGGTCATGCACGCGGCGGCCGTCGGGCTGGCCGGCTTCGTTTCGCCGGATTCGAGCATCGTGGCCTACTCGGAGAAGATCATCGCCAAACTCACCCGGATGGTGCCAGAGTTGACCGAGAACCGGGCGCTGCGCACCCGCCTCATGGAGTCGCTGGCGACCATCGCCGTCGAATTCCGCGACCGCGCGGCCGAGGTAAAGACTGACTTTCCAATCGAACCGATCTGGGCGAAGTTCATGAACGACATGGCCTTCAGGCTGAGCCTGTGGTCATCGCAGCGAATCGCGTTCGTCGCGTTCTACAATGCTTACGAGGTGTTCCTGGTGGATTGCCTGAAGGTGGCGACCGGGCTCACCTCACTCCGGACGCCGATGAAAGAGTTCCGGAACGGACTGCGAAACGCATTTCGGGAAGACATCGCAGACCCGTGCTGGTTCCATTCCGAGATCAACATCGCGCGGCTGTTGCGGCACGCCCTGAGCCACAACGGCGGGCGGCAGACGGAGGACATGAAGAAGCAGAAGCACGTCATCAAGCTGATCGGCGAGGATCTCCAGATCGTGCCGGAGGACAACCACCGGATTTTGCGGCGGCTTCGCAAGGCGGTTGAGAAGGTCATCGCGGTCACGCGGGACGATCCGAAATTCATGGCCTCTGTCGCCAAGCTTCCGCCGCCGCGCGAAGACGAAGTGTGAGCCGTGGCGACCAGCCGGCCATCCCACAGCGGTATCGACGCCACGAATCCTCGACCGCTTTGGCAACGAAAGCCGACAAAGAGGCTCGCGTTCTTTGCAGTGTAGCGGGGCCGGTCCCTTCGGCCGTCAAGGGGAGCTGTGCCGGCCGGCGTGGGCAGCGGTTGCAGGCGCTGCGCTTCGCAACCGGCACGCCGATATCCGGGCGGTGGACGATGAATCGAGGGCCTACGTTCCCTGGCACGCCGCGGGCGCCCGTGCGGCGCGCCCCCTGTGACGGCGGGCTGCGGCCCCGCTGGGGAGCGAACGCTCTTCGCCTTCTCGCGCGGGGCGTTTTCACTTTCATTCCCCCACCCGTTATGTCCCACTTCCCCGTCGTCGCGGTCAACGGGACCGCGTATGTCGTGAATCCCGGTCGACGCATCATCCAGGAGGAGGGTGCTCCGGACAACTGCCTGCCGTTGCCGGAACTCAAGCCGCAGGAGATCGAGTTCGATCATCCGCAATCGTGCTGCCGGTTCCACCCGGACGCCAGCAAGCCGTTCGTCGCCACGCCGGGAGCGATCGACCGGTTCGGTGACGTCGTCATCTGCGGCTGTCTGGCCCTGTTGCAGCAACTGGCCGAGACACACGCCGGCATCGACTCCCTGCAGGCGTTCGTCGATTCCGCCAGCGGCGCGAAGCTCTGGTTCATCGAGGACGGCGAGGGGGGCGCGATCACGGCGCTCCTGCCCGACGAGTATTGAGCATCTCTTTCCCTTCTTCTTCATGGCCACTGGCAAGTCACAGCACCGGCAAAAGACACAGACTCACACGAGACGGACTTCGCCGCCGCACGGCCGCGACGTCTTCCAGACGCACTGGAACTGCCCTTGTCCGCGATGCGACAAGAAGCGGATCGCCATCCGCCGGCTGGTCGATTCGTTCTCGCAGATTCCCGGCGCGTGGATCGAAAAGCTGGCCCAGCACGACGGGGAGTTCCTGCCGCTGCCGATGTGGGGCACGCTCTTCGCGCCGAGCGACTCGGCCGACGCTTCGCTGATCCGACGATTGTGCGGACCGATCGCAGCCGCGGAGGGAGATTCCGATCTGGAATGCCTGGAGTCGGCCGGCTGGGAGGAGGTTGCCGAAACCGGCGTCCTGGCGGTGGCGTTCGACGGCGTGCTGCTGCTCGGCATCCACGGTGCCGGCTACGACTTCTACGTCGCGCATTGGGAGCCGCTGTACCAGGCGCTCGGCTACGAGTGGCATCGCTGAGCGGCGACTGATTCCGATTTTCTTCCCCATCATCCCGCATGGAAAATCCCTACATCGCACCGGAGCATCAGGCGATCCTCGACCGGGTCGCATCGACGCCGGGCTACTACGTCGACGACTGCCCGCGATGCAGCCTGCCGCATCCGTCCTGCCACTGCCCGCTGGCGGCGAAGGACGAACGGCACAGAGACCGATAGGCCAGCCGATGGAAAAGCCGATTCACGCCTCACGGCGGTTCTAGGCCGTGGGGCGTTTTTTCGTGCTCGCCGGGGACTGTTCCGAGTTGCCGAAAAATTTGCCGCCGTCGGCGGGATTGCTCTTGAAATCGTGGCGGCAGTTGGTATGAATGATGTATCGACCTCGCCAGAGGTTGCCTCCGGGGCACGAATGCGTCCGCCACGGCTTCGGCCGTGAAGACCCTTCGACCGGTTGTACTTTCATCCCGATCTCGGGATCGTTTCCACCGAGCCGCTTCCAACTTTCGGAAGCTTCGCTCGGTGCTTTTCTTGGTGGAAACGATTGCACCGAGGTCATCCATGCCCCTCACGTCCTGCGACATTCAGCTGCTGGCCGCGCTGGCCCGGTTCTACGTCCTGACCCGCGAGCAGCTGCAGCGGCTGTGCTTCCCCGGCCATGCCGGCGGTCGCACGACCCGCAAGCGGTTGTCGAAGCTCCAGCACGCCGGCTGCGTCCAGAAGCACCGGATGCCGGTCGCGTTCCCCGGCACGAACACGGCCGCCCCGGTCTACTACCTGACGAAGCAAGGCGCCGAGTATCTGGCGTCGTGGTACGACGACGAATCGCTCCGCGCCGTCAACACGCGGCACCCCCGCGGCGACCGCCTCAATCACTGGATCGCGGTCAACGAGACGCGGATCGTGATCGAGCAGGCGGTCGCCCGCCAGAGCGACGTGACGCTCGACCGCTGGATCAACGAGTGGGAGACGGTCGACAAGGACGCGGCCGAAGCAGATCGCTTCACGCTGCAAACGCAGCTCTCGACCGATCCGCCGCTGTCGTGCAGCCCGGACGCCGCGTTCCTGCTGTCGCTCCGCGGGCACCGCAAGGTGTTCTACTTGGAGCGGGATCTCGGCACATCATCGCCGAAGCAGATCGCGGCTCGCAAGACCAAAGGATACGCCGGCCTGGCCGACGCGCAGGGGCACCGCAAGCACTTCCCCGAGACGACGTTCGACGTGTTCGGCGTGCTGTGCGTCACGACGAACCGGTATCGTTGCGAGCAGACGGCCAAGCAGATCGCCAAGCGGCCGCGGCCCGACCTGTGGCTGCTGGTCGACGAACACGAACTGACGGCCGAGACGTTCCTGCATGGAGACATCACCTGGAACCATAAGCTGGAACGCGCGCCGCTGGTGAAGCTGCCGGCGGCCGTTCCGGCCCTGCCCGTCGCCGCATTGCCGGAGGCGGGCCATGCATGAATTGAGGCGTCCACACTTCGTCGGCTGGCCGCGCTGTCGCATTCAGGGATGCGGCGGGCGGCTGGCCTGCGGTGTGGTTTTTTGTGGACGGGAGTCTGCCGACGTGGCAGCCTTGCGTTGTTTGTATCCGTTCCCCCTTTCGAACATGGAAAGTTCCACCACCAAGTCGGCCGCGAAACCCGTCGAGACGTTCCGTCTCAAGGGAATCTCGGCCAGCGTCTTCGAGAACAAGTCCGAAGACGGCAAGACGACGTTCCACAAAGTCTCCCTGCAGCGGAGCTACCGCCAGGACGACCAGTGGAAACAGACGCAGAGCCTGAGCCGGGACGATCTGCCCATCGCGCAGCTCATGCTGCAGAAGGCGTGGGAGTTCATCCTGGAGGCCGAAGCGAAGAAGAACGCGGACGAGCCGAAGGAGTAGATGGCGAATCCGCGACGGCAGGCTGCCCTGACAGCCTGCCCGCTTCCCCGTGGGAAGCTCGCCGCGCGCGACGCGATGGAGTCTGCCGGAAGGTGGACCAGTCGCCGGTCCGCGGCCGTTTTCGCGAGCCGATCGGTTCGCTGTTTGTGGTGAGCGCGGAGTTTTCCCGCCGCTCTCCCGCACATGTTTCGTCGCGCGGTCGAAGTGTCCACTCACCGAATCACAGGGCCAGTCGCATGACGGCCTGTCGCATCCACAGTCAGCAAGGCGGAACGATCGACGGTTACGGACGTCGCCGATCGCCTCGCGCGTGGCCTGTTGCTTCATCGTCTGAAGCCGCAGGTAGTATTTCCGTTCCCCCCACTGTGATGACAGCAAATGCAGAACGAGTTCCCCAGTGGCGACCCCGGCACTTCTACTTCGAGAAGTTCAAGGTGGTCGACGGCGACTCCGAGTACCCGCTCCTGGGCGTGCGGGCGACGGAGCAGCCGTTGACGAAAGAACGCTGGATGCGGGAGCTGCTCGAATTCTCCTGGACGACGAATGGCGAGACGCCGTGGAGTCCGGAGCAGATTCGGAAGTTCCTTCACACGGCCCATCCGTCCCTGCCTGTCGATGGCGGACGGCGGATGTACCGCAATTTCTGGCTGGAGGAGATTCGCCGGGACGACTACGACGTGCTGGAACGATTTCTCCGTTACCGATAGACGAAGGGCGGCAGCCGTAACTGCCGCCAGCCTTCCTTCACGGGGAGGACGCCGGGCGAGACGCCGCCGTGCCTGGGCAGTGCCCAGCCGCCAGCGGTCGACCACCGGCTGACGACGTGACCTGCCCGGTCGCTTCTCTCGCGAGGCATCTCCTCTCGATGCCCTCCGCTCCCGCATGTGTCCGCCGTGCGCCGTTGTGCCCGGCTCTCCATATCTGTCCCGAAGCGAGAGGAGACGAGCGATGCAAGTTGTCCTGACGGCCCATCACGACGAACAGGGCTGCACCTGGTGCGAGAAGAGCAGAGAAGGTGTGACCGTGACGTTCGACGACGGTTTCTTGAAGAACGCCCCGCTGTGCTGGGGCTGCTTGCAGAAGGCCGTGAAGGTCCGCAGCCGGCAGACGGACGCGAAGCCGCCCTTGCGGCCCGGCAACTGATCGATGATCGGTCGCCAGCCGGCGGCCCGTTCCGGACGAGGCGCGCAGAATCCCCTCTGGAAGATCAGCGCGCCGACCGGGACAACGGTGCGAAGGAATGCCGCCTTTCGGTGCAGGGTCGAACTCTCCGGCCTCCTGTGCCCCACGACTGCCGGATTCTTGCTTGCGCCCGTCGTGAGGGCGTGGCAGTCTCATTTTCCTTGTCGCATGGTGCGGCAGGGAGCGAATCAGCGTTCCTTCGAATACAGGAGCAGTCGGATGGCCCAGAAGCGTACCAAACAGCCTGAGAAGGTCTTCCGCGTCGGCTTCGTGAGTGCCTCGATCTTCGCGCACGACGTGGAGAACGAGGACGGCAAGCGCACGATGCGGAGCGTGAGCGTGCAGAAGCGGTACCTGGACGGCGAGGAGGCCAAGTACACCTCGTCGTTCAACCTGGCGGAACTCCCCCAGGCGCTCCGCGTGATGCAGCTCGCGCAGCAGTACGTCGAAGCCCGCGAAGCCGAAATCCAGCTCGGCGACTGACGCCGAGCCGGACGGCTGATTCGTCACCCGGCGAGTCCTCATCCGAGGACTCGCCGGGATCTTCATCGACACCAGACAGACCATCGCCGCATCGGAAGCTCTCGCCATGTACCTGACCGTTCGAGAAGTCGCCGATCGGCTGAGCATCAGCCCGTCGTGCGTCTACCAACTCATCGAATCCGGCAAGTTGCCGCACTACCGGATCGGCATCGGACGGGGAGTGATCCGCATCCTCGAAGAGGACTTGAGCGGCTTCTTGTCCGCCGCGCGTCAATCTCCTTCCGACGGCGTGTTCACGCCGCAACGAGGGAAGCTCAAGGACTTCGTGTTCTGATCGTCAGTGGGCAGCACGTCCGGCAGCGGACCGTAACTGCTGAACCTTCTGGTCGAGGTGAGCGTAATGAGCCGAAAGCATCTTCGTATCGGCATGACCGAGCAGCTCGGCCATCTCCGCGACGCCGACGCCGTTGGCGAGCCCTTCGGTGGCGAACGTATGGCGGTAGGAGTACGCGACGACTCCGGCTGGCAGCTTCAGCTTCGCCCGCAACCGCCGCATTCGGCATCGAATGGCGTTGGCGGTCCAAGGCGCGCCACGCGAGTTGCGGAACAACGGACCCTCCGGGTGGAGAGCGACGAGTTGCCGGGTCAGCGGCAGCATCGAGTCGGTGAGATAGATGATGCGCGGCTTGCCCGTCCTCTTTCCCGTCTTGTGCTTCCCCAGCAGCCACACTCCTGCATTCAGGTCAACATCTGCGGCGGTGACCCGTCGAAGCTCATCGGGTCGCGCCCCGGTTTCACGAAGGGCCGTCACGAATCGGCCGAAGGCTTCGTCCGTGGCATCCACGATCCGTTGATGATTCACCGCATCGACGATGGTCTCACGCCGGGCCATCGGGGGGCGCTTCAGACCGCGGATCGCGACGGGGATCGCCGCGATCAACCCCTCCTCGTATCCCCAGTGAATCGCACGCTTCACGCAGGTGATGGCCTGCCGCTGCGTGGACTGACTCCAGCCGGGATGCTTGGCCAGCCAGCCTTCGACGTGCCGCTTCCGAATGCTCTGCACGGGACCATCGAAGTGATCGTCGAAGTCGGCCAAGAAACGGTGATACCACGCTGTCGTGGCCCGCTCGTTCTGGTGCTTCGACCAGAGCAGGAATCGCTGGCAGACCTCGTTGAACGAGATCATCGGCGGGGCATCGGGTTCGATGGCGCCCGCCGCGGCCATCAGTTCGTAGAACCGCTGGCAAGCTGCCGCTTCGTTTTCGCGGCCTTCGGCCAGCTTCGTCTGCACCCGCTTCCCGTTGACGCGGTAGGTGACGTACCACCAACCGTCCTGCCGACGGAACCAGGGACGGATCTTCGCATTCGTCGTCATTTCGAGCCCTCCAATCACCTGTGAAGCAGGCAGTGAGTGGAAAGCTCGCTGTTCTCAGCCCCTCAATAGTTCGCAGCTATTGAGGGGTTTTTGGTGCATTTTTGGTGCATCGTCTCAGGATGCCGTCTGCACGCCCTTTTCGCAACCCCTTGTCGTTTCTGGCTTTGGTTCAGTCGGGACGACAGGATTCGAACCTGCGACCTCTTGACCCCCAGTCAAGCGCGCTAACCAGGCTGCGCCACGTCCCGCAAGGTTCCCTCGTTATGGCAGGGTTTGGATTGGATTGCAAGAGTCGCAGGAACGATCAGCGCAGACCGGATGCCTGGCGGCCGCTGATGCGGTAGACGTAGGCCATGATCTCGACGAAGACCTCGTACATCTCCACCGGGACGGGGCGGCCGACCTTCACTTCGCGATACAGCGCGCGGGCCAGTTCCTGTCGCTCGATGATCGGGATGCCGTGCTCGGCGGCGATTCCGCGGATGCGCTCGGCGATGGCGCCCATCCCCTTGGCGACCACGGTGGGGGCGTCCATCTCCTCGGGGCGGTACTTCAGGGCGACGGCGATATGCGTGGGGTTGGTGATCACGACGTCCGCCTCGGGCACCTGGCTCAGCTCGCGGGCCTGGGCGAGTTTGCGGTGCGCCTCGCGGCGGCGGTGGCGAATCAGCGGGTCCCCTTCCATCTGCTTCATCTCGTCGCGGACCTCCTGCTTCGTCATCCGCAGGTCGCGCTCGAACTTCCACTTCTGATAGCCATAATCGAGGACCGCCAGCGCGACGAGCGCCCCCGCCAACTGGAAGCCGAGCGTCGAGACGGAGCCCTGGATCGCCAGCAGAACGGCCGGCGGCTCGGCCCCGGCGAGAGCGATCATCGCGGGAAGCTGCGCGGCAATGAATAGGCCCGCGATCACCGTCAGCACGACCAGCTTGGCGAGGCTCGCGGCGAGCTTCGCGACGGCCTGCACGGAGAAGATTCGCTGCGCTCCCTGAAGGGGATTGATGCGGGACAACTTGGGCTGCACCGCCTCGGGACTGAGCAAGAACCCGACCTGGGCGAGGTTCACCGCGAGCGCCACGCCGAACATCAGGAGCAGCCAGGGAATGAGCGAGTCGGCGAGGTTGCGGGCGATCTCGAAGAACTCGCCAGTGACCGCCGGAGCGTCGAGCCGGAGCCATCCCGGCTGCGACCAATAGCCGACCGCCAATTCTCCCAGCGAATCGACGATCGGGACGCCGAGGAACGCGAGTGCCGTGGCCGCGGCGAGCATGTGGGCCGCCGCGTTGAGGTCGGTGCTCCGCGCGACGTTCCCCTTCTCGCGGGCTTCGCTGCGCCGGCGATCGGTCGGTTGTTCGGTTTTGTCGCCGAATTCGTCGGCCATCGCTGGAGTTACGAGTTACGAGTTACGAGTGGCGAATGGCGGAGCGCCAGGTGGCAGACATTGGGTGCTGAGTACTGGGTACTGAGTACCGAAGTACCCACTACCCACCGAGAGGCAGCATGCCCCCCTCCACCGACCACGCCCCTTCCCGCCCGCCCCTTCGACTCTTCGACCATCGACTCTTCGACCTTCGACCCTCAACCATCGACCCTCAACCCTCCCCGCCCCTCACACGAACGCCAGCGCCTCACGCAGGGCGTCGATGGCCGTCGGGATCGCATCGACGACGATGCGCGCCGCGCCCGACAGCGACAGTGCCAGCACCCCCAGGTTCACCATCGCCCGCACCGGGAAGCCGATCACGAGCACGTTGATCTGCGGCACCGTATGGCCGAGGAAGCCTGTGGTCAGCGCGACGAGCGACATCGCGGCCAGTGCCGGGGCGGCGACCTGCACGGCGATCACCAGCGACTGGTGCACGAGGTCGCGGAGCAGGTCGATCGCGGCGACCGACACGAACGCCTCTCCCGCGGGGAGCGTCTGGAACGTCTCGACGAGCGCCGAGACCATCAGCAGGTGCCCGCCGAAGGGCTCCATGAGGAGGAACACCGTGACGCCGAACAAGTACAGAAACTGCCCGGTGATCGAGGTGTTCGTGTCGAGTCCTGGGTTGAAGACCTCGGCCAGGCCGATGCCGGTCTGCTGGTCGATCATTTCGCCGGCAAGCTGCAGCCCGGACAGGACGGTGAACACGCCCAGCCCCAGCACGAGTCCCAGCGCGAACTCGCCGATCGCGATCCAGGCGTATTCGACGATGGTCCGCGGAACAGCGAGGCGGCGAAAGAACTCGTGCGCCGCAAGACCGTCGTCGATCGGCCGACCGGTGCGGGCGAATGCCCGATCGTAGCGGTCGAGTAGCGGCTCGGGGACTTCGTTGCGGGTGAGGAGGCCGTCGCCGTTCACGTCGAGCTTGCGGAAGCCGGCGCTCGTCTGGCTGGCGAGCGTCGGCGTGATGAGCAGCGACATCGCCAGCACGAGCAGCACGCGGGCATTGGCCGGAACGATCGACTGTCCGAATAGCGGCCCGATCGTCATCAAGCCGCTCATGCGCACGAGGACCAGCGTGAAGGCGTGAAACTGCGCCATCGCGGCGTCGAACAGCGGACGCAGGGCGGCGTCGGAGAGGGCCTGGAGCAGAGGGGCTTCGAGGAGGGAGGGCATGGGGCGGAGGGCAGTCGGCAGCAGGCAGTAGGCAGTAGGCAAGTGGTAGAGGTTGGAAGTCAGAAGTCAGAAGTCAGAGGTCGGAGGCCGGATGGATGGGCGATCGATACCGTCGACTGGCTTCGGCCTACTGCCAACTGCCAACTGCCAACTGCTTCTCACGGGTGCGGCGGGATGTTGCCGATCAAGTCGGTCGAGTATTCCACCATGCGGCCCAATATCCACGGGAGGACGTAGAGCAGCGCGAGCATCATAGCGACGATCTTGGGAACGAAGCTCAGGGTCTGGTCCTGAAGCTGGGTGACGGCCTGCAGGACGCTGATCACCAGTCCCACGACGATCGCCACCGCCATCACCGGCGCGCCGATCAGCAGCGTCATGAGGACCGCGTCGCGGCCCAATTCGACGGCTTGTTCGATGGACATGGGCGTCTACGTCACCCCACGCTTTGCAGCAGCATGCCGACGACGAGATACCAGCCGTCGATCAGCACGAACAGCAGCAGCTTGAACGGCAGCGAGATCAGCACCGGGGGAAGCATCATCATCCCCATGCTGATCAGCACAGAGGCCACGACCATGTCGATCACGAGGAACGGCAGATAAAGCTGAAAGCCGATGATGAATGCGACTTTCAGCTCGCTCAGCAAATACGCGGGCAGCAGGGCCGAGAGCGGGACCTGCTCGTAATTCTCGGGGGGCTGCCAGTCCCGGCCGGCGGAAGTCTCCTGGTCGGGGCGCTGGAAGTCGACGAACATCCATACGGCATCGCTGTTGCCGGCCGCTTCGATCTGCTCGCTCATGAACCGCCGCAGCGGCTGCACCGTGTTGTCGAACGACTGTTCGAGCGACGCGGCCGCCTGGCCGCGCTCCGGGTCCGTGTAGGGGACGATTCCCTGTTGATACGCCTGCTGCCAGACCGGCGCCATCACGAGGAACGTGAGGAACAGCGACAGCGAGACGACCACCTGATTGGGCGGCAACTGCTGCGTACCGAGCGCCTGCCGCAGCAACCCCAGCACGATCACGAACCGGATGAAGCATGTGGTCATGATCAGGATCGACGGCGCCAGGCTGATCACCGTGAGCAGCGCGAGGATCTTCAGCATGGCCGGCAGCCCCTGCGGCGATAGCATCTCCTCGGGATTCAGGGCGCCGGGAAACGCGGCCGGGTCAGCCGGTCGGTCCGGCGGAGCGGCTGGAAGCAGCGACTCGGGACGAAGCGGCCCGCCCTCGGACGGATTGGAACGCGCGGCCGGCCGCTGGGCCGCGGAGTCTGCCGGCCCCAGGCACAGCACGACTCCCAGCAGCACGGCGGCGACGGTCGCCGAGCGCAGCAACCGGCGATGGAGAACCGGAAGCGATCCGCCGGTGCTATCCATGCGCCGCCTCCACGCGTTCGCGATTCCGCGGCGTACTGGACGGCGACGCACCGGCGGAGCGTTCGTCCGCGGCCGTTTGCCCTGCGTGATCTTCGGGCACCTGCGCTCCCCTCAGGATCGCCCGCATCCGCTGGGCGAATGCGGGGTCCGGGTCCGGGCGGCGGCAGAGTCCGGCGAGGTGATCCACTTCGACCGGATCGTCGATCTGGGCGAGCGTCCGCAGCCCATCGCCCGACGAGCCGACGACCAGGATCCGCCGCCCCACGCGGAACAGCTCGATCGATCTTCGCGGATCGAGCCGGCGGCGGCCGAGGATTTCAAACGCTTCGCCAGGCAGGCCGCCGGAGGACGGAGCGGCATGTTTCCTCCAGAACCGTGCCGCCAGCAGGATCAGGCCGATGACCGCGGCGAGCGCGAACAGGGTGCTCCAGACCGACCCGGCGGCACGGGGACTCGCAGCGCCGGTCGCGGAACGGGGCGTGATCGGGCGCGGATCCGCGACCGACGCCGGCACGGAACCGGGCGGTTCGGCAGCACGGGATGATCGTGCGCGCGCGTCGCGGTCGGGGGGGCGGGGGTCGAACGGCTCGGCGCGCGCCCCGGCGCCGGACACGAGGCACAGCCCGAAGGCGAGCGCGCGGACGGCTGCGGCGCGGCCCATGGCGACTCCTTTCCTCTGCGGCGCCAGAAACGGGCGTGTTGTACGCGATCCCGCCGTTCGGCGGAAGACGGGATTCGCCGCGGCCAGAAGGCGGAGTTCATTCTCGACGCCTGATCGCTCAGAAATCGGGGCTCAGGATCTCGGCGATCCGCACGCAGAAGTTGTCGTTGAGCACGAGCACTTCTCCGCGGGCGACGAGGCGGCCGTTCACCAGCACGTCGACCGGATCGCCGGCCAGCTTGTCCAGCGGGACCACCGAGCCGGCCTTCAGTTTGAGCACCTCCTCGATCAGGAGCTCGGTGCGTCCCAGCTCGATCTGCAGGTCGAGCTCGACGTCTTCCAACGATTGCAGGCTGGCATGCGAATCCGCCAGGGTCGCGCCCGTCTCGAACCGGTCGAACTCGTATGGCCGGGCATCCTCCGGGAGGGGGCGCAGTTCAGCGGCGACGGCGGCCGCCAGATCGGCTTCCGCCTGGTCCAGGAGGCGTTCCGTCTCGCGTCGCTGTGCGTCCCCCTCCTCGACTGCGTGCCGCCGCGCCGCGGTTCCCACCAGCGCGTCGATTTCGCCCAGGTCGAGGACGTCGGCGGCGGAGGCGGGTGAATTCCGAGCCGCATCGCGCTCCGGCGATTGGCCCGAATTCTGCGGAACAGCGGCCTCTCCCGCGTCCTCGGTGGAACCGAAGGAGGCGTCGCGGAGTTCTTCGGACATGGCGGCGCTCGCTATTGCTCCATCGTCTTGAAATCGCGGATTACGGCCTCGATGACATAGGTCTTGCGGAGCACCTTGTTGATGTCGGACTTGATCCGGCGCTTCATCGTGCCGTAGCTCGGGTCCCGCAGGTCTTCGAGGCTCGTGCTGCGGACGACTCGTTCGACCGCCTCACGGACGCGGGCTTCGTAGGAATTGTTGACCGCGGCCGCGAACGGCTCCCTCTCGTTCGCCGCCACGAGCGCCACCAACTTGAAACTGACGTGGATCACGGAACCGGGGGTCGCGCGGCTGTTGGTCGTGTTGAACGCGTCGATCGGCACCTCGACCATGGCGAGGTCGAGGTCCCCCGCGGCGGCGTCGGGAGCGATCGAGGCCTCCTCGTTCGCCGGTTTGGCTGGCGGCGCAGGCAGGAACAGCAGCATCAGCAGCCCCTGGCCGAGCATGACCACCGCCAGCAGTCCCAGCACGCGGAGTTTCTTGGCGTCGAGCGCGAATCGGCGCCGGCTGGGCGGTTCGGAAATCGGTTCCGGCCCGGACTCGGGAGGGGCATCGGTCATGTCGGTCGACATGCGTCGGATCCTCAGAATGGTCCCGCTCCAGCGACTGGACCGGCGTCGCGAAGCTCGGAGTCGGCGCGTTCGCGCGGGGATGTATAGGAGTCGAGAATGAATACGTCAACCCGACGATTCACCCGCCGCCCATTTTCCTGGCGGGTCGGCGTGTGGGTTTCCGCGTCGCCGCCGGCACTGACCAGCAACCGGCGGCGGTCGATGCCCCGCTGCACGAGATGATCGGCCACGGCCCGTGCCCGCGCATACGACAGGTCCCACCGGTCTCGGACCTCGAACCCGTCGTAGGCCAGCGCGCCATCGGCTGGCAGCGGCTCGCGGGTCGCATGCCCGCGGACCATCACGCGATTCGGTTTCGTCGCCAGGACCCCGGCAATGACGTCCAGCTCGGCTCTCAAGGCGTCGGTGAGCCTGGCGTCGAACCGGCCGAAGCGGGCCGGGCCGCCCAACGTCACGACCGCGCCATGATTGATCCGCTCGACCGGGCGATGGGCGCCGGCGGGGCCGTTCGCCTTGCGGCCGGCCCGCTGCATCCCGCCCTCGGAGCTCGTCCCCTCCGATCGGCGCTTGTCGTAGGCGCTGTCCGTCTGCAGAGAGGGGCCGGGGACCCCCGAGAGTCCCTTCGTGGGCCCGAACGCCTGGCGGATGGCGTCGAGCATGGCGCGGACCTCCCCCTTGTCCTGTTTCAGTTCGCTCATCGACACCAGCATGATGAAGAAGGTCAGCAAGAGCGACATCATGTCGCCGTAAGTGACGATCCACTCGGGGACGCCGGGAGAGGCTTCTTCTTCGACGGCCATCGAAAATGCGGAATGCGGAATGGGGAGTGCGGAGTGTCTGTTGTCAGCTTGTGCCCCGTCGGTTGTCGGTCACCATCAACCACTGACAACTGACGACTGACCACTGACGAATTCTCACGCCGCCTTGCGGTCGCTGCGGCGTTCGGCGACCGGCAGGCAGATTTTCAGCTTCTGCTCCAGCACGCGGGGGTTGTCGCCTTCCTGAATCGACATCAGCCCCTTGAGAATGATTTCCCGGACCTCGAGCTCGCGCTTGCTGTAGAAGGCGAGCTTGTCGGCGATCGGCAAGAACAGCATGTTCGAGACGACGGCCCCGTACAGAGTCGTGATCAGCGCCACCGCCATGCCCGGGCCGATCTTCTCGGGGTCGTCCATGTTCCCGAGCATGATGATCAGCCCCAGGAGCGTGCCGATCATGCCGAACGCGGGTGCGTAGCGGCCCATGCTGTCCATAATCGCCTTGCCGCTTTTGTGCCGGCGGGCGACGGCGTCCATTTCCGAACGGAGGATCGTCTCCATCAATTCGACGTCGGTGCCGTCCACGGCCATCTGGATGCCCAGCAGCACGAACGGGTCTTCGATTTCGGCGCTCCTGCTTTCGAGGGCGAGAATGCCGTCGCGGCGGGCGATCTCGGAGAATTCGACGAGTTGGGCGATGACCGGCCCGATCTCCTGCTGCTTGGGGGAGAAGACCTTCTTGACGACCTTCGGGGCCCCGATCAGGGACTTCAGCGGGAAGGCGACGCAGCAGGCGGCGATCGCCCCGCCGATCACGACGGCGAGCGACGGGTAATCGATGAACGCGGCGAAGTTGGCGCCGGGCGCAAGGGCGATCGCCAGCCCCAGCAGGACCACGCCCATCACCAGTCCGCCCACCGTCGACTTGTCCACGTCCGCTCCGGCTTCGGTTCTTCAATCGAGGCCCGGCACGGCGCGCACCGCCCGGGCGTAGGCGATCGCCCGTTTGACGACCTCTTCCAACGACTCCCGCACGATCAGCCGGTCGTCGCTGGTCAGGGTCACGTAGGTGTCCGGACGGCTCTCGACGAAGCGGATCAACTCCGCGTTCACCACGAACTCGTCCCCGTTGAGTTTCGTGAGCTTGATCATGTGAGCTATCAGCTGTCAGCTATCAGCTATCAGGATTCAGGATTCAGGTGGTTGCCCTTCTCGACCCTCAACCCTCAACCCTCGACTCTCGACCACTTACCGCCCCAGCACCAGCAGCTCGTCCACGAGCTGCTGGATCGAGCTGATGACCCGCGCGTTGCCGCGGTAGTTGGTCGAGGCAACAATCAAATCGACCAGGTTCCGGCCGATATCGGTATTGGAGAGTTCGATCGCCCCGGCGCGGATCGTGCCCGCGCCGAAGTTGCCGGCCGTGACCAGGAACGGCGAGCCGGAGCTGACCCCTTCGCGGAACGTTCCGTTGCCCGCCTCGACCAGGCCTTGCGGGTTCGTGAACCGCGCGAGCGTGATCTGCCCCAGCGTGCGGATGATCCCGTTGTCGAACACGCCGTTGATGATCCCGTTCTCGTCGATGACGAAATTCGTGAGCGTGCCCGGACCGGAGCCGTCCTGCAGCACGAGCGACAGCGTGCTCCCCGCCGAAGCGGACGAGATGCCGGAGATGTTCGACAGGTCCAGCGTGATCTGCATCGGGCTGACCGCCGCCGTGTCGTTCCGTTCGACGGAGAACGTCGTATTGGACGTGGCGATCACGTTGCCCAGGCTGTCGAAGGTGATCGTGCCGTCGGAGAGGGCGATGTCGGTGCGGCTGTCGTCGAAGCTCTCGACGAAGAACCGGAACACGGTCTGGCTGCCGGACTGCGACTCGAGGTAGGCCGTCATCTTGAGCGTGATCTGCTCGCCCAGCGAGTCGTAGACGATGAAGTCCGTGATCGCGCTTTCGCCGTCGGCGGCCTGGGACTTGGCGAACGTGAGGGCCTTCGTGTTGCCGCCGGCGCCGAGGAAGTCTCCCACCGTGTAATTCAGGTCGTTGACCGTGCCGTAATTTCCGGTGACGGTGATCTGTCCGCCGACGATCGCGACCCCGGGGGATCCGGGAATCGCGCCGCCGGAATGGATGCCGATCGCATTGTCCATGAAGGCCATGAAGTCGTCGACCGTGCTGGCGGCCGTGACGGTGTAGCTGAGGGCATCGAGCGTCCGGCCCCCCTTCTTGGGCGTGTAGCTGATCGTTTCGCCGTTGGCGAAAAGATTCGTTCCGGCGTCGGCGGCGGTGGCGAGATCGACGAGCAGCGTGCCGCCGACCGCGGCCGGATTGCCGACCTGCGAGTTGTCGACGAATGCCTCGCTGGTGAGGACGGCCCCCTGTGAGGCGACGACGCCGCTCGGCAGCAGTGCCCCGCCGATCGTCGCGTTCTGCGTCTGCTGCGCGACGTTCAGCTCGCCGAGCGGGATGCGGATGTCGGTGGTCTGCGTGGTGATGAGATTGAAATCCCGGTCGACGCCGAACCCCTGGACTTGCAGTCCCTGCGCGTTGGTCAGCAGGCTTTGGCTGTTGAGGGCGAAATTGCCGTTGCGCGTGTAGACGTTCCCCTCCGGCCCGCTGAGAATGAAGAAGCCGTCCCCCTGGATGGCCAGGTCGGACGGGCTGGTGCTGTTGGTGATGCTCCCCTGGCTGAAGTCCTTGGTGATGCTGGCGGTGGTGGCGCCCAGCCCGATCTGGCGGGGGTTGGTGCCGCCGTTGGTCGTGTTCGGGCGCGACCCCACGCTCAGCGTGCGGGCGAGCTGCGTGGTGAACAGCACGTTCGACGCCTTGAAGCCGTTGGTCCCGGCATTGGCGATATTGTTGCCCAGAACGTCGAGCGTCGTCTCGTTGAGCGTCAGCCCGTTGAGCGACGTGTTGAGCGCCGAAGTCAGACCCATTGTGCCCCCTCAGGCGAATGAGCGGTCCCGCACCCCCGGCCGTCGCGGACGGGAGAATCCGATTGCCTGTTCTCGGCCCGCACCGGACCGTCATCCGTTGTTATCGACAGGATCGGGGGCAGGGTGCAGCGGAACTGTCGGCTGTCCCGTTCACCCTTCCTTCACGCTCGTCACGTTCGCCAGCAGGATTTCTTCCTCGTCGACCGACACGTACGCCCTCCCGTCGCGGAGCAACGCCCGGCCCGCGACGCCGGTGATCGTCTGGTTCGCGGCGTTCGTCCCGGTCACCGAGCGGCCGATGAAGCTCGCCGCCGTCGAGAGCTGCTGGTTCGACGTGATCGACTTCATCGCGTCCCCCAGCTCGATGTTCGACTGCAGGTTCCGCATCATCGAGATCTGGCTGAGGATCTCTTCGTTGCCCACCGGCTCCAAGGGATCCTGGTACTTGAGCTGCGTGATCAGCATCCGCATGAAATGGTCGGCAGTCAGCCCATTGAAGCCGGTCCGGCTGGCGCCGACCACCGGCGAGGTGGGACTGCCCGCGATCGCTCCTACGGCCATTCTTCCGCTCCTTCCATCAGACGAGGATGTCGAGCCGATCCAGACGTACCTGCGTGTGCGGGTGGATCCGCCGGGGTGGTCCCTCCGCCTCCGGCTGATCGGCGCCTCCCTGATGCGGTCGGTCGCGCCGTTCTCCGTGCGGCTGGTCTCCCTCGAAACCGCGGCCCGCGAACTCGCCCGAATGGATGTCGGACTGCCGCGCATTGAGAAACACGTCGATGTGGTCGATCGCAGTGCCGTGCTGCGCGAGGACCTCGCGAAGCTGGCCGAGATGTTCAAGGACGATCCGCTGCGCCGCCCGCGTCTCCACGTCGAGCCGCGCGGAAAGCACTCCCTCGCGGGCGATGACCTCCACCTGCAGCGAGCCGAGTTCGGGCGGATCGAGGCGGATCCGCAAATAACGCCCACCGTCGCGCGATGAATGCCAAGCCGCCGTGAGCCGATTCAGGAAGTCGCCCGAGTCGATCCTCGGCTGTTGGCCGTCGCGGCTGACGGGAGAAAATGGACCGTCTGCACGCGAAGCGTCGCCGAGGCGCGCGCTCGAGGGGCCGGAGGCGATTGGGCTCCCGTCGTGCGTCGGCGCACCGCGGGGATCCTCCGATGTCGCGGCGACGACCTGCGCCCCGGGCGAGAGGATCTCGGCGGAAGGAACCGTCGCGTTCAGGCCCGCGGCAACCGCACTGATTTTGCCAGCCGCTTCGGACCCGGAAGTACCCGCACGCGCGTGCGCTGCCGTCGGCTGGGCCGCCGACTGCTGCGCCGGATGATCGAGTCCCATGCTCGGGATCGTCGAGTGCTGGTGAGACCCATCGAATTGCGGATTGCGCGAAATCGCGAGTCCTCTCGAAGTTTCTCCGCCGCTCGGCTGCTCGTCGCCGTCGCCCGCATCGTCCGCGAATGGAAATGGGGTTCCGCCCGACTCCCGGGACGATGTTGCAAATTCCGACATGGCCGGCGCCGATTCGTCGCCGACCATGATGGCCGCGTCCGCATCGGCCGGCGCGTTCGCGGCGCCGCCCGTCGCCGCCAGTACATCCGTCGACGGCGCGATTTGCGAGTCGATCGACGGAGTGGCCTGTGCTTGCGCCGGCACGTCGGTCGGAAGGGTGCGGTTCGGCGGGATCGACTCCTTCGTCGACGGGAAGTCGAACGGCGGCGGCGGCGCGACCGCCGCCGATGGCGCCTGCGGAGCGTGCCCTGCGAATTCGCCGGTGCGGATCGCGTTCCGCGTTTCGAGCGCGTGCAGCAGTCCTGCGGGGGGCGCCGGATGCGGCGCCGACTCGACTTCCGCGAGCGAGCTGCTCCGTGCGGCGCCGGCGATCCCGTCCTCCCAATCCGCGGTACGGGCGAGCGTCGCGGCGTCGCCCGCCGGATGCTGCAATGGATCGAGGAAGGGATGCAGTCCACGCGGCGTCTCGACGTGGCCGGATTCCCCGAGCGCTGGTGCAGTCAGCGAGGCCTCGTCGGCGACGTCCCCGGGTGCAGGAGACATCGTCGGCGACGCCGCGGCGGGAGTCGTGTCGGCGGTCGTCGTGTCGGCGGTCGTCGTGTCGGCGGTCGTCGTGGGGTCCGGCCCATCGTTGTCCGCGTGCCCCGCACGGTCCGCGGCGGTTTCCACGTCGTCATGGCCACGACGCGCCACGGACCGGGAACGAAGAGAAGACGTGCCTTCGGTCCTCGCCGTGTGGCGGAATTCGTGCCTGCCGAAGGACCGCAACGGATCGGCTTCGCGCTCGGTTCTGCTGGCGGCAATGGGACGCCGCTCGCCGAGATTCTCGCGCAATGCGGCGTGGTATGATGACTTGCGTCCGTCACCCGGCGCTGTCGCGCCGTCCAATGGACCGATGCCACCGTCCCGCGAGGGAGGCTGCTGATCGAACACGGCCGTGAGCGAGGGCAGAGACATGGCGCAGCCCGAGTACGACGGATCCTCCTCCTTTCCATCGTCATTCGCGGCAGAATCGGAACAGCCTATTCCGCACGACTCCGCGCTGCGTCATCGAAGTGAATTCCCCTCCTCGCTTGCGGTTTCGCGAGACGCATCGCGCTTCTCGTCGGCCCCCTCGATCAGCGAAGCCTTCGGCTCGCCCCGCGTGATCGCCTCGAACAGTTCCTTGCCGCGCTGCTGCTGGGCGGCCGGCCCATTCTGGAACTCCTTGAGGATGCGGGCGATGTTCTTCTCGGGCATGCCCTTCAACAGGACGACCGCTTCATCGAGATCGAGCTGCATCAGGCTGCCGGCGGCGCTGTCGGGAGCGAGCGCTTGCAGGATCGCCCGACCCTGTTCGGTCGCCTCCGACCGCGCGTCGTCCAGCAGTTTCGCGAGCTGCTCCTCGAACCGGCGCTTCCGCTGCTCGAACTCCGTCCGGTTCGCGATGAGCTGGTCTTCGTTCGTGACCACGGTCGTCTTGAGGATGTGCAGCTCCTGCTCGCGGTTCTCGAGGTCGAGGATGCTCATCGCGCGGACCCGCATCACCTCCGCCGCCGAGGGCTGTCGCTTCTCCGCCTCGTCGGCGACTGATTGCTCAACCCGGCTCTCTCCGCGGAGGACCGCCCGGATCTCGCGGAGGTTCTCCGTGGAGAGCTGCCCGCGATGCCACAAAAATGCCAGCCCCAGCGTCTCCGACAACACGGTGGCGACGCAGACCACGCAGAATACGACGAGTGCGGAGCGGATCATCGCGTGAACTCCCCGGCGTGCAACGCCATCCAGGCTTCCTCCATTTCACGGGCCGCCCGCCGCTCGTGATCAACGCGGTGCTCCGCCTCGCGGCGTCCGCGCAGCATCTCGAGCGCCTTCACGTCGCGGTCCGCCTCGACGAGCGCCCGCCGGCAGGCGGCGATCTGCTGCGCGAGCAGTTGCCGGTTGCGTGCGGTCCCCCGCCGCTCGCCCTGCAACTGCGCCGCGTGGAACCGCCGGGCCATCGAGCGGTCGACGTCGATCCGGATGTGACGATCGAGCGCGCGGATTTCCTCGAGCTGCGCCCGGCGGTCGGCGGCCAACTCGGCCTCGCGCTCCGCCAGAGCGCGGTCGTCCGCCAGGATTCGCGCCAGGAACTGCCGGCACAAGCCGCGCCGGCTCCGGCGATATCGCAGCACCGCCTCCAGCGGGAACACGAACCGTTTCACGCGCTATCCTTTCCACCCGACCGAGCGGCGGCGGGAAGCGAGGTGTCCACGCCCGTGCGCGCCAGTCTCACGAGCGCCGCGACCGCATCGTCCATCGTCGACGATTCGTGCGGCCGCTGCCGGAGAAAGTCGTCGATCGCGCCGCGGAGCCGGATCGCCCGATCGACGAGAAGGTTCGACCCGCTCTGATAGGCGCCGATGGAGATCAGATCTTCCGCCTGCGCATACGCCGATAACAGCCGCTTCACCGACTGCGCCGCCTCGCGGTGCTCGTCGGCGATGATGTCGTTCATCGACCGGCTGACGCTCGCCAGGACGTCGATCGCCGGCCAATGCCCCCGCTCGCCGAGCTTCCGCGAAAGCATCACGTGCCCGTCGAGAATGCCCCGCACGGAGTCGGAGATCGGCTCGTTCGCGTCGTCCGCTTCGACCAGCACGTTGTAGAACCCGGTGATGCTCCCGCGGCCCGTGCGGCCGCTCCGCTCCAGCAATCGCGGCAACAGCGCGAACACGCTCGGCGGATAGCCGCGGGTCGTCGGCGGCTCGCCCGCGGCGAGTCCGATCTCGCGCTGGGCCAACGCGACGCGGGTCACGCTGTCCATCACGAGCAGCACGTCGCGGCCCCGGTCGCGGAAGTATTCGGCGATCGCCGTGCCGAAATACGCGGCACGCAACCGCAACAGCGACGGCTCGTCGCTCGTCGCGACCACGACCACGCTCCGCGCCCGGCCTTCCGGCCCGAGGTCGCGCTCGAGGAACTCGCGGACCTCGCGGCCGCGCTCGCCGACGAGCACGACCACGTTCACGTCCGCCCTGCCGGATCGCACCATTTGTCCCAGGAGCGTGCTCTTGCCGACGCCGCTGCCGGAGAAGATCCCCAATCGCTGGCCCTTTCCGCACGTCAACAGTCCGTCGACGGCGCGGACGCCGGTGCACAGTGGAGCGTCGATCCGCGGCCGATCCAGCGCGGGGATCGGCGGCGCAATCAGCGACACTCGATGCGGAAGCGCCGCGGCAGGGGCGCCGTCGATGAACCGCCCGCGGGCGTCGATCACACGTCCCAGCAACCGGTCACCCACCCGCGCCCCGGCGACCGATTGCAGCAGCGTCACCGGGTGTCCGCGGCGGATGCCGTTCAAGTCGCCATACGGCAGGATCAGCGTCTCGTCCCCCTCGAAGCCGACCACTTCGGCCGTCACAGGGTCGCCGTTGCCGCGCTCGATCCGGCAGATGGCCCCGAGCGGCGCGGGAAACCCGCCCACCGAGGCCGTCAGCCCGACGAGCCGGGTGACGCGGCCGGTCAGGCGCAGCGGCAGGATGCGGTGCAGGTGGTCTTGGATGCCGAGCATGGGGGAGTTTCGAGTGACGAGTGACGAGTTACGAGCGAAGGGAGTCGTCGCCCCGTTTGCGACTTTCGATGGAGGAAATGAGACCGCTGAGCAAGCGCTTGACTTCGTCGCACTGCGCCATGAGTTGCGAAACGGCGAGTTCAGCGAGGAATCGCAGTCGCACTGCGATCAGGAGCTGCGTCCGAACCTCGTTCAGCGATCCGCGCGCGATGAAGAGAAACCGCAGGAAGTCAATTGGCGTCGATCGCCCCTGTCCCTCGGCGATGTTCGATGAAATGGAAACCGCCGCGCGGCGCAACTGCTGCGTCAGTCCGAACCGCTCATCGGCGGGAAGGGAAGCCGTGGATCGGTAAATCGCCTCGACCAGGTCCATGGCCTTCGGCCACACGATCAAGTCCTCGAAGCTCTGCGCACCCATTTCACGCAATCCTTTCTGTTCCCGTCCCGCATCCAAGAACTCGTAACTCGTCACTCGTCACTCGTCCCTCCCTGCAGCAGTTCCGCGGTGATCCGTTCGAGCTGCGTCTCCAGGCGGCCGTCGATCGTGCCGTGGATCGTCCGCACGACGCACCCCCCGCGGCCGACCGATTCGTCGGCGACGAGGCGGGCCTCGCCGCAGGCGGCCAATGCCCGCAGCACCTGCTCGCCGTGTTCCTGCGTCAGCTCGACGTCGGCGGGATGCATGCGGAGTTCGATTCGGGGACATCCGGCGGCGAGTTCGAGCGCGGCCGCGGCGGATTCGAACGCCGCTTCGGGGTGCAGCTCGAGTTCGCGGCGGACCAGCTTCTCGGCCACCGCCACGGCGAGCCGCACCGCGTTCGTTTCCCACGTCTCGAGCCAGCGGTCGCGCTCGCGGGCCAATTCGTCGGCGGCCGCCCGCAAGGCGGGAACGACGTGCGCCAGCTTTTCGGCGGTGGCGGAAGCGGTGAGCTGCGCCGCGCGCTCGTCGATCAGCCGGTCGGCGTCCCGCAGCCCTGCGGCGCGGCCGGCATTCCGCCCTTCGGCGAACGCCGACTCGCGAACCTTCGCCGCCTCGCGGCGGGCCTCGTCGAGAATCCGCCCCGCCTCGCAGCGGACTTCGGCGAGATGCTCGTCGCAGCGCGTGCGGAAGTCTTCATAGTTGAAGGCGATCTTCGCCCCCAACTGCCGCACGGCATCGGCCTTGAGGACGCGCTTGGTTTCGGTGGAGGACATGCTCACGTGATGAACTGCTCCCCTTCCGCGTTGCTGGACACCACGATCTCACCGGCGTCTTCCAGCCGGCGGACCGTGTCCACGATCTGCTGCTGCACCGTTTCCACGTCGCTGACGCGCACCGGGCCGAGGTATTCCATCTCCTCTTTCAGCAGCTCCGCGGCCCGCTGCGAGAGGTTGCCCAGGACCTTCTGGCGGATCTCCTCCGACGCCCCCTTGAGCGCCACCGCCCACTGCGCGTTCTCCACTTCCTTGAGCAGCGCCTGGATCGACTTGTCGTCCAGCTTGAGCAGGTCGTCGAACACGAACATCAGCCGGCGGATCTCGTCCGCCAGATCCGAGTCGTCCTGCTCCAGGTTCTCGAGGATCCCCTTGTTCGTCATCCGGTCGGTGACGTTGAGGATCTGCGCGACCAGCGGCACGCCCCCCGCCTTCTCCATCCGCTGATTGAACGTGGACTTCATCCGGCTTTCGAGGCCCGCCTCCACGTCGTGGATCACCTCCGGGCTGGTCTGCTCCATGTTCGCGATCCGGCGGATCACCTCGAGCTGCTTGTTCGAGGGAAGGCCGCTCAGCACCTCCGCGGCGAGCGACGCCGGCACGTGCGACATGATCAGCGCGATCGTCTGCGGGTGCTCCTCGACGATGAACGTCAGCAGATTGTCGGCGCCCGCCTTCTGCAGGAAGCCGAACGGCACCGAACTGATCGACTGCCGGACGTTCTCCAGGATCTCTCCCGCCCCCTCCTTGCCGAGCGACTGTTCGAGCAGGTCGTTGGCGAATTCCATTCCGCCGCGCTCGATCTGCGTGCGTTCCCCGGCCAGGGCATTGAACTCCGCGAGCACCGCCTCCTGTTGCTCGCGGGTGATGTCGTCCATCCGCGCGACCTGCAGCATGACCGACTCGACCAGCGGCTTGGGCATCTGGCTGAGCACCTCGGCCGCGAGCGGCTTCTCGAGGCTCAGCAGCAGGATGGCGGCTTTTCTGATGCTTTCCATGCGGTCAACCGATCATTTCGCGGCATGAATCCATTTGGACAACACGGCGGCGGCCAGCTCCGGGTTGTCGCGGACCGCCGTCTGCAGTCGGTCGCGATCGGTCGGCTCGGGCATCCTGGGCATCTCGACCTCTTCGTCGTCCTCGAACGACTGGAGCGCCAAGCCGGGATGTGCGGACTTCTCCTCCGTCTTCACATCCCGCGGCGCGCTCCGCGAAACCATCCACAATGCCCACAAGGCGAACAGGACCAGCCCCGCCGCGCCGCCCCACTGCGCGGCCAGGCCGCCGACGCTGTCCATGATCGAGGGTTCGACCGCGGGGGCGTCTCCGGCGACGCGGATGTACGAGGTGACGGTCACTTTGTCCTCGGCAGCGCCGATGGCCCGGGCCACCGTCGCCTTCACGTCGCGTTCCACGTCGGCCTGCGTCTTGGTGGTCCCCGCGACGGGCGCCCCGCCGCTTCCTGCATCCGCGGCGCTCCCTTCCTCCCCAGCCTGCTGCGCGGCAATTGCCTGATAATAGTCCTCGGGAATCGCCACGGAGACCTGCACGGCCTGCGGCATCGCGGTCACGAACTCCTTGTCGGTCGCCACATAAGAGGGGAGGCTCGCCGCCCGCGTGCTCTGCTCGTTGACCGCCTGCGACGACGCGTTCCCCCCCCGCGCGTCGATCGACCGCGGCATCATCGACACGTGGCCCGGCTCCGCCGACGTCGGACGGCGATCGCTCGTCGACGTGCGGGTCGATTCGTCGAGGTGCACGTTGACCGACTTCTTCGGGTCGAGCATCTGCTGCCGCTCGACGTGCGACTTCAAATCGTCGAGGTCGACCTTCACCGTCACGAGCACGTCGGGAATGTAAGCGAGGGCGCTGCGGATCTCGCGGCGGAACTCCTCCTGGAATTGGCGGGTGCGGGCGAGGAACTGGTTGCCGTGCGGGTCGCTCGCGTCGTCGCGGACGTGCGACGTGCCGGCCGCGAGATCGAGCACGACGACGTCCTGCGGGCGGAGGTCGGGAATCATCGCGGCGACGGAGTCCTGCAGCGAGCGGACGAGCGACGCGGTCACTTCGCGGCCCGGGCGCATCTTCAAGTTCACCGTCGCCGTCACCTTCGCTTCCCGGCGGGAGAATTGGCCCCCGCCCGAGCGGGCCCATTTCACGACCGCAGTCTGGATGTCCTCGATCGCCTGAAGCGTGCGGTTGATTTCCTTCTCGAGCGCGATGTCCTTCATCGCCTGCAACTGGGCCGCGCCCGTCCAGATGCTGAACCGTTTGTCGAGCTGCTTCTCGAATTCCGAGAGCGGCTGCGACGGCAGCCCGCCGTTTCTGAGCAGGGCCGCGTTGTACTGCTCCGCCCGGTCCGCCGGCGCCAGGATCTGCGCGCCCTCGCGACGGAACTCGCCCAGCCCCGCCTCGCGCAGCGTCTGTTCGGCGTGGATCAATTCGTCGGTCGTGAAGACCTTGCCCCAGGACAGAGGCACGAACGAGGAGGTCGAGCCGCGGAACAGCAGCACCCCGAACGCCGCCGCCAGCAGCAGCGGGACGACGAGCAGCGTTCCGCGCTGGCTCGGGGTCATCGAACCGAACAGCTCGATGAACTGGTTGGTGGTGCGCTTGAGGGCTTCCATGCGTCGGTCGTGGAGTGTGGACGGTGGACGGTGGACGGTGGATGGATGCCGAGGAGGATCTCAGTACTCGGTACTCAGTACTGGGTACACGAGACCCGAACCACGGCACTCAAAACTCGAACTACATCCTCAAGTCCTTGATCTCGTTGTATGCTTGGAGCGTCCGGTTCCGAATTTGCAGCAGCATCTTCAACGCGATGTCGGCTTTCTTCATCGTCGTGAACACTTCCGCCTGAGTGATGTCCTCACCGGCGAGATAGGCTTCGGCAGCCGCCTCGGCCCCCTTCTGCAAGTCGGCCGTCTCGTGCAGACTGCCGAACAGAAGGTCCTTGAACGCGGAACCCCCCAGGGGCGTTCCGGCCAACGCGTCCCCGCCGAGAGGCGTCAACCGGGCCGTTTGCAGGTTGTCCATTCCGCCGATCGGTTGCATGGGGGAACCTTCGAGGCCAGAGGTCAGAGGTCGGAAATCGTTCATCCGAGGATCCGCAATGCAAGCTGCGCCATCTGCTTCGACATCTCGATCGCCGCCACGTTCGCCTCGTAAGCCCGCCCGGCTTCCAGCGCGTTGACGAATTCCGTGACGAGGTTGATGTTCGGATAGGCGACGTAGCCGTCCTTGTCGGCGTCCGGATGCCCCGGATCGTGAACGCGGCGGGGCGGCGTCTCGGAATCGACGTCGACGCGGAACGCGACGCCTGCCCCGCCGGCCGAAGCAGAACGGCCGGTCCCGCCAGCCGCAGCGATTTCCGCCGTCTGAAAGCGGACGAGCCGCCGCTGAAACGGAGCGGGTTTGCCGTCCCCGTCGCGCGTCGTTTGCGCATTGGCGATGTTTCCGGCGATGGTGTTCATCCTCTGCCGCTGGGCGACCAGCCCGCTGGTGCTGATGTCGATCGATTTCAACATTTTCACGCTCTCCTCGAGGAGCTTGCTGCGGAACCCTGCACGGTTCACGCACGTTCGCTCACCGCCGCTTCCAGCATTCGCAGTTGTGCGGCCAGCAATTCGACGGCGAAACTCTGCATCATCGCGTTCCTGGTCATCTCCATCACTTCGTGCTCGATGCTGCGGTCGCTGCCGTCCTGAAACACGATGTTCGCCGGCTCCGGCTCGATCGCCCGGAACAATTCACCCGGAAATCGTTCATCCCTGGTCGATTCGCCGGCGTTTCGGACCGGCGCCGCGACCGCCTCCTTCAATGCCTTCTGAAATTCCGCTACCGGCAGGTCCCGGCGGCGGTACTCCGGCGTGTCGATGTTGGCGATGTTCCCCGCCAGCACCTCCTGTCGCCGTTCGCCGAATGCGGCCACCTTCTCCAGCAGCGGCACGACGGTCGAATCGAAGAGTGGTTGCAGCATGTCCCATTCCGATGGAGTGCGTGCGTCTCATCCGGCCCTGCGCCATCCGTGCGGGCTTCTGCTCGAGGCCGGGCCGCCGCGCGGCGGGTAGCCATATTCCCGCAGCTTTCCCGACAGCGTGCGAATGCCGATTCCCAGGCAGCGCGCGGTCCGCTCCCGATTTCCATCGCACCGCGCGAACGTCGCCTCGATCAGCCGACGCTCGATTTCGCGGAGCGTGGGCAGGGGAGGGGAGACGGTGTTCGAAGATCGCGCGCGGCGGGCAGTCCGGCCGGCGTCGCAGCTCAGCCAGGGGCGCAGCGATTCTGCGGACAATGGCCGAGCGGCATCGGTCGCCAGCGCGGAGGCGAGCACGTATTCCAATTCGCCGACGTCGCCGGGCCAGTCGTGGCGCTCGAGCAGCTCGAGCGCCTCCGCAGAGAGGCTGCACGGCGAGCGCGCGGAATCGGCCGGCCATTGCTCCAGCACTCGCTGCGCCAACTCGCCGACGTCTTCTGGACGGCCGCGGAGGGCCGGGAGTGTGAGCGTGATCGCAGAGATCGCGTCGAACAGGTCGTGGCGAAGCGCCCCCGAGCCGAGTAGCCCGCGGACGTCACTCTCCAACGATGCAACCAACCGGACTGGCTTCCGCCACGAGGGTTCGGCCCTGCGGCGGCGGTCGAGCGTGTCGGCCAACAGCTTCTGAAGCGGCAGGGCGAGTGATCCAAGCCGTTCGAGAAACAGCGTCCCTCCAGACCGCCAGGCGCTGTCGATCTCGTCGGGACAGCCCGCCAGCAGACCGCACGTCACGAACCGCGTTTGCAGCGATTGCGATGATTGACTTGCGCCGCAGAGCGTGTCGAAGGCCGCTCCCGGTTGCGGTCCGAAATCGTGCAGGCAGCGGGCGACGCGCTCGTCTCGGCATCCGGGGACGGCGATCAGCAGCACGGGACGGTCGTCCCCGGCCGCTGCGAGCACCTGCTCGCGGAGTCCGCGGGCCGCGTCGCTGCGGCCGGGAAGGTCACGGCGGAGCCGGGCCGCGAGCCGCGCGTGGAGCGCGCGGTTTTCGGCAAGCAAGTCGGCCGGCGTGCCGACGGTGGTGAGTTCCGCGGTCATCGGTCGACGTCCAGATGACGGTGAGTGGAGGGGGCGAGGTGGTCGCGATAGGCGTGATGGACCCGCGAACCATGGGCGATCGCTTCGAGTTGGTTGCGGGCCGCGTCGCGCCGGACGATCAAGCTTTCGGTGCTGTGTCGCTCTTCCTCGATCAGTTCCGCCACGACGGCTTCGGTTTCGGCGAGGAGCCGCTCGCATTCGGCGCGGTCGGCGGGATCGATCCGGTCGCGGGTGGTTCGCCAGTCGGCGAGCAGGTCGGGATGCCTGCGTTTGATATCGTCCAGACGTCCCAGAATCCGCTGCTTGCTGGACAGCACCGTGAGCAGCCCGGCGTAATCGTCCTGCTCGATGAGCCGCTCCTGCCGGCGGGACAGGTCGAGCAAGCTGCGACAGAGGTCGCATCGGTCTCGAAAGAGGGACCGGAAGTCCGCGACTGCGGCGTCGGCCATGAGGAGCCCCTTTGTCGGAAGCAGTTGGAGGTCGCTGGTCTTGTTCGATCGTCGTGGGCCGGCATCGGAAAACGGACGAAGCCGTCACCTGCCGCCGGCATCATCCCAAGCGGCGCGGTGCAGCCGCCGCAGGCGTTCGACCGCATCCTGCCATTCGGCCCGCGTCATGTTCGTGCTGCGATCTTCGAAGGTCCGATCGGGCATGCCGTTGATGATCACCTTCGCCTGTTCGATCATGCTCCGCGCCTCGTCGGGACGGTGCAGGCGGTCGTAGCAGTTGGTCATCTGAATGTAGGCCACGAGCACCTGCGCCGCTTGCGGATAGTGGTTGGAGGCGATGGCGTAATGGGCGAGGGCTTCTTCGTGGTTCTCCATCGCGTAGGCGTTGTGCCCCAGCTCGAAATACACGTTGCGCAGGATCTCGTCGCCGAAATCGTCCAGTGACCCGGTCTCATCGAGCTTCGTCAAGTCGCGGAGGAGCGCCGCCAGTTCGCCTTTCGCCCGTTGCAGCAGTCGCTGCATCTTGAGGAACTCTTCGCGGCGGGCATTTTCGGTTTCGGCCTTCCGCAGCCGCCGACGAGGCAGTTCGGCGCTGTGTTGCAGCGAACGGGCGAGCAGATACCGCGCCTCGACGGCCCGGGAATCTTCCGGGTAGCGTTCCGCGAACTCGCCCAGTCGCCGCGACGCTTCCGCCCAACGATCGAACGCCTCGGAGGCGGAGGCGGCCTGGCCCGTCGGGTCGAGCTCCTCGGCGGCGGGAACCGACCGCGCCTCACGTTCCGCGAGGGCCGCGCGGTGATACATCAATCGCCCCAGCGAAAACAGCGCGTTCCGCCACTCCTTCGCCGCCGGCGTCAGTTCCTGCGACGCCAGCAACTCGCGCCAGGCCCGTTCGGCCGCGTCGACGTCGTTCCGTTCGAGGTGACATGCCCCGATGGCATAGGCCGCCTCGAAGGCGACCGGCGAACTGGGATAGGCGTCGACGACCCGCTGAAAATGGGCCAGCGCGTCGTCGAGGCGGTTCAAGTCGAACAAGGTCTCGCCCCGCCGCACGAGCGCGACCGACAACAGCTTGGGAGGCCGCGTGTTGATGAACCGCGTCACTTGCTCGAGGGCCATTTCGAAGTCGTGTCCGTGGCGGAAATGCTCGGCGCTCATCCACAGCGCTTCGCCATACTCGGCCGAGGCCCGCCGCAGGCGGGCCAGTTCGGCGAACGCCTCTCCGCTCAGCCGCCACCGCGCGCGAAGCCGCCGTGCGAGCTCGATTCGCTCCGCGAACGAGGCGCTCGCAAACTCCCGTTCCAGCTCTTCGGCCCACCGCTGATTGGCACGGGCGGCCAGCTCCGCCGCCTGGGTCTCGGGGAACAGCGGCGCCATCAGCCGGGCCAGCCCGATCGCCTCCTCGAAGGCGCCCCCCTCGACCCAGCCGTTCCACGCCTCGAGAATCTCGTTGCGGAACTCGTCCAGGTCGAGCCAGCGGTTGCGGAAGTCTTCGGTCCGCCGCACCTGCTCCAAGGCGCGCTGGTACGCTCCGAGCGACTCCTCGTGACGGCCGCTCTTCCGCAACAACACGGCGCAGCGAAAGCTGGCGGCCAGCCCCTCGTGCGAACGGGGATACTTCTCCGCCGTCCGTTCGAAATAGTTGACGGCCGCATCGGTGTCTTCCAACTCCGTGGCGCACAGACCCATCAGGAACATCGCCTGCCGAGGGTACGATTGCTCGAGCCCGAGATCCGCCGCGACCGGCTTGAGCAGTTCGAGGGCCTCGCGGTACTTGCGTTCGGCCATCATCGTCCGCCCGCGGAACACGATCGTGGCCAGATTGCTGGACGCTTCATCAGAGACCTGTGTCCGCAGGATGTCCTCGGCCTCGGCCCCGCGTTCGAGCCCCAGCAGGATCTGGGCCCGCTGGAGATAAGCGCGATCGCGCTGTGCCGGCGCCAGGGCCGGATGCGCGACCACCCCCTCGTTGAGCGCCAACGCCTCCGCGAGAATCTCGGGCGTCTTCAAGTCGAGGTAGATGTCGGTCAACGAGGCCGCGGCTTCCAGCCGCCCCGGTCCCCAACTGCGGAGCGCTTCTTCGAGCAGCGGACGCGCTTCGCTCGCTTTGCCGACCCGGTGCAGGCTCATCCCCAAGGCAAAGGCCCACTCGGCGCGCCGCTCGGCGACCAACGCCCGCGATTCGCACTCGCGAAGCATTCGCTCGGCGATCAAGTACTGCCGCTCGCGCTGCGATTCCTCCAAGTCCCGTGCATCGCGGAACGCGACGATGCCCTGGATGAACGGCAACGCCCCGGCGAATTCGGGATCGCGGTAGTCGAGCGCCTCGAGTCGGCGGGCGACATCCAACGCCTCGCCGCGGCGATCGAGGTCGTCCGCCTCGTCGAGCAGCGCCAGCGCGTGCCGCTGAAGCTCCGCCGGGCTGGGCTCGTCATCGCGAAACAGAAACCAGCCGCCGACGAGTAGGCCGGCGACGGCCGCTCCCGCCGCGAACCGTGCCCGCCGGCCGCCGTGCAGCCCCCGCGCCAGCGCCCGGAAGGGCCGCGACCAGCCCCGGCCGCCGGGAGGCGGCGATGCCTCCCGCGGAGGGTCCGATGCGGCTCGGGAATCGGAAGGGGGCATGTGCGGACTCGGGACCCGCGCGCTCCGCCGCCGAGGCGCAGTCGGCGCGGCGCTGCGATTGCGCTCGCGCGGACGGCGACTGCCGGCGCGACGGCCCGCTCGATCGAATGCAACTGGCGGAGTTCGGAGAGAGAGGAAATGCGGGGCGGGTGATAATTCGCACGCCGGTTCCTGTCAAGCCGGGTCTGCGCGCATCTCGAGCGGGCTCCACGCCAAGTTGCCGCACGGCGTGGAAATGGAAAAGCGGCCTCCGGCGAGTGCCGGAGGCCGCGGGGCCGTTCAAGTTGTCACGTTCGTGCCGGAACTACCGGGCGAGGCCGAACAGGTTGGCCAGCCGGGAGCCTTGGGCCTTCGGAGCGGTCGCCTGCTGAGGCTGCACGCGGCGCGGGAAATACGCCTTGGGATCGGCGGCGTCGGCCGGAGGGGCCGGGGCCGGAGCGGTCTCTTCCATCGGAGCCGCAGCCGGGGGCGCCCCAGCCGGAGCGCCGGTCCCGTACGGAGCGCAGCCGGTCGTGTCGCAGCACACGTCGCAGCAGCCGTCGACGATCTCGTAGCCGCAGGCCTCGAGGGCCTCTTCGGCCTGACGACGGACGCCCCGGTCGCAATCGGCGAGGGCGTAGGTCAGCGCGGCCACCACGTCGGCGTTGCAGCAGCACGGGTTCTGCCTGAGCTGATCGCCGATTTCATCGGCCGCCTTCTTCCGCACGCCTTCGTCGGCATCGTTCAACGCGTAGATGAAGGCGCACATGATCTCGGGATTGCAGACGCAGTCGTAGTTGTCGCCCAGCCTGTGGATCGCTTTCTCACGGTCCTTGGCGTAGCAGGCGGTCTGCGACTGGTAGATCAGGCAGGCGATTTCGCAGGGATCGGCGGCGCAGCAGGCCTGCGGGGCGCAGCAACCGGCGGGAGCGCAGCAACCGGCCGGAGCGCAGCACTCATCCTTGTGGCAGTGGCCGAACAGTCCGCGGCCGCCGCCGAAGTTGAACCAGCCTTTCTTGGGACCGCAGCCGCAGGCGTTCTGCGGGCAGCACGCCTGCGGGGCGCAGCACGCCTGAGGAGCGGCGCACGCCTGCGGAGCGCAGCACGCGGGGGCCGCGGGCTGGCAGCAGGTCGGCGCCGGGCAGCATTCATCCTTGTGGTGGCCGTGTCCGCCGAACAGCCGCTCGCACAAGCTCTTCGGAGCGCAGCAGGCCGTCGGGCAGCAGGTGTCGCAGCACGGCGGCTTGATGTCCGAGCACCGCCGCTGGTACGTGAACACGTTCACGTTGCAGGGCCGGGTGATGACCGGCGCGCAACACTCGGGCTGGCAGGTGTCCGCACAGCCGCAACTCTTGTGATGGCCGAACAAGCCGGCCTGGGCCGCCGTGGTCAGACCGAAGGTCGCCACGACAGCACTCCAGATACGAATCCATTTCATTGGAACAGCGTCTCCTTCCCTTGGGATTCCAGTCGTGGGCCGTCCTAACCACGTCGTGTCGGACTTCGGTTCAACCGAGGGCGGGCCGATTGTCGCTCGGCTGCCGCCTGCGACGCGCGTCGCCTGAGTCCGAGATTTCCGACAGGCCTTATCCGTTTCGACGGCGAAGACGTTCTCGACTCGATTTTCGAAACCTCCGTGTGACCCCCGTTTCGCAACGGACCGTTCCGACCCGGTCCGCTGTGCCGATCGAGCCGATCCGGTTGGTGTTGCGGACGCTCGCGGGAGGGCTGCGGCAATTCATCGGCGGGCCGGTTCCGCAGCCTTGAATGTCTCAACCTGTAATTCCCAAAATGGTTACGTCGATTTTCGGGTCGAGTTTCCGGCCCCTGCCGGTTAGCGAAGATGCCGCCGACCTTGCGGCATCGCCCCGCGCGCAATCTCTCCCTCCATCGTCAAACTGGGAGATCTGGACTGGATGCGGCAAGCGACCGTCGCCCCTCGCGATTATTCCGCTCGAAACGCGCAGGTCGTCCGCAACCCGTCGACCGCCGGCGGTCACTCCGCCAGCAACTCGAGCAGATACCGGCCGTAGGTGCTGTTCCGCATCGGCTCCGCCAATCGGCGAAGCTGCTCCGCGTCGATGTGGCCCATTCGCCAGGCGATCTCTTCCGGGCAGGCCACTTTCAGCCCCTGCCGCGCCTCGAGCACGTTCACGAACGTGCTCGCCTCGAGCAGCGAATCGTGCGTGCCCGTGTCGAGCCACGCAGTCCCCCGTCCCAGTTGCTCCACGTGCAACTGCCCCCGTTCGAGGTACGCCCGGTTGAGATCGGTGATCTCCAATTCCCCCCGCGCCGACGGACTCAGCCGATTCGCAAGCTCCACCGCGTGCTCGTCATAAAAATAGAGGCCGGTCACCGCAAGGTGCGATTTCGGCTGCGCCGGCTTCTCCTCGATCTCGACGGGCCTTCCAGTCGCATCCAGCACCACGACGCCGTACCTCCCCGGATCGCGCACGTGATACGCGAAAATGGTCGCCCCCGCGGTCCGCCCAGACGCCTCGCGGAGGCTCCGCGTCAGATCCCGGCCGTAGAAGATGTTGTCCCCGAGAACCAGGCACGACGGGTCGCCCGCCAGGAAGTCCTCCGCGATCAGCAGGGCCTGCGCAATCCCGCCCGGCCGCGGCTGCTCCGCATATTCGAACTCCAACCCCCACTGCCCGCCCTCCCCGAGCAGTTCGCGAAACAGCGGCAGATCGCGGGGCGTGCTGATCAGGAGAATCCGCCGAATCCCCGCCAGCATCAGCGTGGACAAGGGATAGTACACCATCGGCTTGTCGTACACGGGGAGCAACTGCTTGCTGATCACCCGCGTCACCGGATCGAGCCGCGTGCCGGCGCCGCCGGCGAGGATGATCCCCCGGCGCGTGGGGAGCAGGGGGGGCGATTCGGCGCGGGAAGGCATGGAGGCGGTGGAGAATAGGGAATAGAGGATAGAGGAAGCCCACGGGCTACGCCCCGTGGGATGCCGGCGCCGGCCGGTTGGGAAGCGTGCTTGTCAGCTCTCGTCCCTCAGCCGGCGATAGTATTCGATCGTGTGCCCCAGGCCCTCGTCGAGATCCACTCGCGGGGACCAGCCCAACAGGTCCTTCGCCTTGGTGATGTCCGGGCAGCGCCGCCTGGGATCGTCGGCGGGAAGTTCGACGTGGGACAGCTTCGACTGCGCGCCGGTGATCTCCACGATCTTCAGGGCCAGTTGCGTCATCGAGTGCTCGACCGGATTGCCGAGGTTCACCGGCCCGGGTTCGAGATCCTGGTCCATCATGCGGACCATCCCTTCGAGCAGGTCGTCCACGTAACAGAACGAGCGGGTCTGCGTGCCGTCGCCGTAGATCGTCAGCGGATCGCCCGAGAGCGCCTGGTTGATGAAGTTCGAGATCACGCGGCCGTCGTCCGGGGCCATCCGCGGGCCGTAGGTGTTGAAGATCCGCACGATCCGCACGTCGAGCCTGTGGGCGAGGTGATAGTTGATGCACAGCGACTCGGCCACCCGCTTGCCTTCGTCGTAGCAGCTCCGCGGGCCGATCGGATTGACGTGCCCCCAGTAATCCTCCCGCTGCGGGTGCACGTCGGGATCGCCGTACACTTCGGACGTGGAGGCGTGCAGGATGCGGGCCTTGCACCGCTTGGCCAGCCCCAGCACGTTGACCAGCCCCACCGTCGAGGTCTTGATCGTCTTGATCGGGTTGTACTGGTATGCTTCCGGAGAGGCCGGGCAGGCGAGGTTGTAGATCTGCTCCACCTCGAGGAACAGCGGATACACGATGTCGTGCCGGATCAGTTCGAACCGCGGATGCCCCAGCAGGTGGGCGATGTTCCGCTTGCGGCCCGTGAAGAAGTTGTCGACGCATAGCACCTCGTCGCCGCGCGCGAGGAGCCGGTCGCACAAGTGGCTGCCGAGAAATCCCGCCCCGCCCGTCACCGCGATGATCGCCATGAAAGCCCTTGCCGCTGGTCCACCTCGGGTCCGCATCGCTTCGAGCCGCCTGCTTCCTCGATCAGCGTAGTTAACCCGAAATCCCCCCATTTCTGCAACGACCGGATCATTTCCCCCCGGCCGGTGGCCGACGGAGCACTTGCTCGTCGTCGGCCCCGCCGGTTGCTCGCCGAGACGGCGTCGGCGTAGGATGGATCGACGCATTCGCGGACCCCAGCGGGGAGGCGGCCGTGACCGATGACCGGAACGATTCCGCGGCGCGCCCGGCTGTGCCTCGAGAGAACCGCGGTGCGCGCGGACCGCAGCAATCGGCGGACCTGGGCGAAACCGCGTTGAACCAGAGCACGCCCAGCGGCGTCGACCGCGCGCCGGACCGCGACCCGGCGCCCGCCGCATGGATCGGCCGCACGCTGGGAAAGTATCGCATCACCGGCGTGCTCGGACGGGGGGGAATGGGGCTCGTCTTGCGGGCCCACGACCCGTTGATCGAGCGCGACGTGGCGCTCAAGCTGCTTCCCGCCGATCTGGCGGAAGACGACACCGCGCGGAACCGCTTTCTGGCGGAGGCGAAGGCGGCCGGAAAATTGAATCATCCCCACGTCGTCGCCATTCACGAAATCGGCCAGGACGACCGCCGATGGTTTCTGGTGATGGAAACACGATCAACGGCGATACGAACACCGCTTTCTTCCGCGCGCTGCGGGCCGCCGGCGTGACGGCCGCCGAGGTTCCCTGCCTATCGTTCAGCATCGGCGAGCAGGAGCTCCGCAGCCTGAACCTGGACGACACGCGTGGGGACTACGCCGCCTGGACCTATTTTCAATCGCTCGCCACGCCCGAGAACGAGGACTTCGTGCGGCGGTTCCACGAGAAGTATCCGCAGCGCGTGGTCACCGATCCGATGGAAGCCGCCTACGTCGGCGTGAAGCTGTGGGCCCAGGCGGTCCGCGACGCCGGGAGCACCGAGCCGAAACAGGTCCGCCGGGCGATGCTCAACCAGCGCCTCGCCGCGCCGGGGGGGGCGGTCCGCATCGACGCCGACACGCAGCACTGCTTCAAGACGCCGCGGGTCGGCCGGATCGCCGCCGACGGGAACTTCGAGATCGTCTGGAGCGCCGCGCAACCGGTCCGCCCGGAACCCTATCCGGCCACGCGCACCGCCGCCGAATGGATGGCCTTCCTGCACGACCTCCACACCGGCTGGGGCAACCGCTGGTCCGCGCCGCAGTAGGGCCCTCCCGAGTCTCGCCGCGCGGCGAAGTCGGCGGCGCCGCAACACGCCGCGAGTGCCACGATCCGCGCGGCTCTCGCAAGTACTCGGTCCCCGCGCCGGCCGACACGGGCTGGCCGGCCGTGCGATGAGCCACTCCGTGCCGGCAAGCCGAGGTCCCGCCCGGCGGGCGGGACCTACCAGTGCAGCGGCTCGCGGAGTTCCGGTTCGAGCGCCGCCGCGGGGGAGGCGACGAAGTCGCCCCGCGTCGCGCGAAGGGCCGGGCGGCCGGCCAGCGCCAGGAAGTTCGCCAGGATCGCCGGCCCGCACTCCGTCAGCACCGACTCCGGATGGAACTGCACGCCGAAGATCGGCAGCGCGCGGTGCTCGAGCGCCATCGGCACGCCGTCTTCCGTGCGGGCGGTGATCGCCAGGCACTCCGGCAGCGTCGCCTGCTCCACGATCAGCGAGTGATAGCGAGTCGCCGCGAGCGGATCGGGAACCCCGGCGAACAGCCCGGTCCCGTCGTGCCGCACGAGCGACGTCCGGCCGTGGACCGGCTCGGCCGCCCGGACGACGCGCCCGCCGAACGCCTCGGCGATCGCCTGATGACCCAGGCACACGCCGAGGATCGGCAGCTTTCCCGCCAGCTCCCGGACCGCCGCGACCGAGATTCCGGCTTCGGCCGGCCCGCACGGTCCGGGCGAGATCACGAGCGCGTCCGGTTCGAGCGCTGCGATCTCCTCCACGGTGATCGCATCGCTCCGCACGACGCGCGCGGCACACCCCATCTCGGTGAAGTACCGCGCCAGGTTGTGGACGAAACTGTCGTAGTTGTCGAGGAGCAGGAGCATCGCGGAGGCGGAAGATGGAAGACGGAGGATTTCACGGCATCCATGAATCGTATCCCGCGTCGCGGCGGCGGAACACCGTGCCGCCGCCGCTCTCGCGCGCGCCGCGTGTCGCCGTGAGAGCGGAGTTGGTAGTATCGTGTCCTCGTCGGGAATCGTTCGACTGCGACCGGTGATCCGGGAGCGCGAGGTCGAACAGCGCCGAACCTGGAGCAATGCGTGGCAGCTTCGATTGGTCCCGTCCCCGTCCCCTCCATCCGCACCGAACTTCCCGGTCCACTCGGCCGCGCGCTGATCGAGGCGGACGAGCGGTTCACGTCCCCCTCGTACACGCGGGTCTATCCGCTCGCCGTGAAGCGCGGAGAGGGGGCGGTCATCGAGGACCTCGACGGCAACCTGTTCCTCGATTTCACCGCCGGGATCGCCGTGTGCGCGACGGGGCATTGCCATCCCCGCGTCGTCGCGGCGATCCGCGAGCAGGCGGGGAAACTGCTGCACATGTCGGGGACCGATTTCTATTACGAGCCGCAGGCGGAACTCGCGCGGAAGCTCGCGGAGATCTTCCCGGTGGCCCCCCCCTGCCCCCCCGCGAACGGGGGGGAGGACGGCCTTTCCCCCCCGTCCACGGGGGGGAAAGGGGGGGGATCGAAGCGGGTGTTCTTCACCAACTCGGGGGCCGAGGCGGTCGAGGCGGCGTTCAAGCTCGCCCGCTGGCACACCAAGCGCAAGCGGGTGATCGCCTTCTACGGCGCTTTCCACGGCCGGACGATGGGGGCGCTCTCGCTCACCGCCAGCAAGACCGGGCAGCGCCGCGGCTTCGGCCCGTTCGTCCCCGAAGTCACGCACATCGACTATCCCGACCCCTATCGCACGCCGGCCGGCTCGAGCAGTCTCGCTTCGCTCGACGATCTCGAAAGCCACCTGTTCGTGCGAGCGGTCGCGCCGGAAGAGGTGGCGGCCGTGTTCGTCGAGCCGATCCAGGGGGAAGGGGGCTACATCGTCCCGCCGCCGGAGTTCCATCGCCGGTTGAAGTCGCTGTGCGAGAAGCACGGCATCCTGTACGTCGCCGACGAAGTGCAGACCGGCATGGGCCGCACCGGCAAGATGTTCGCCCTGGAGCACTGGGGGATCGAGCCGGACATCCTCTGTCTCGCCAAGGGGATCGCCTCGGGGTTGCCGCTGGGGGCGATCGTCGCCCGCGGCGACATCATGAACTGGCCGCCCGGCTCGCACGCCAGCACCTTCGGCGGCAACCCGCTCTCGTGCGTGGCGGCCCTCGAGACGATCCGGCTCCTGGAAGAGGGCTTGATGGCGAACGCCGCCGAAGTCGGCGATTTTCTCCTGGAGAAGCTGCGCGACCTGGCGAACCGCCACCCGCTCATCGGCGACGTGCGCGGCAAAGGGCTGATGATCGGCGTGGAACTCGTCCGCGACCGCAAGACGAAGGAAAAGGCGGTCAAGGAGCGGAACGACATCGTCCAGCGCTGCTTCCAAAAGGGTTTGCTGCTCTTGGGCTGCGGCGAAAACAGCCTCCGCCTCTGCCCCCCGCTCGTCATCGATCAGGAACAAGCGGAGACGGCGGTGCGGATTCTCGACGAGGCGCTGGGAGAAATCGAAGCGCCCGAGTGACATCATAGGATGGATGGCCGGGACCGGAGCGCAGCGAAGTCCCGGCTCTCCCCACGCCGCTCGACCTCGAGGAAGGGCTTCCGAAACAAGCCCTCGAACCGGCGACCGTGCCGTCGATCCGCCGGGACTTCGCGAAGCCTCCAGTCCCGGCCACCCCTCGTGCGGCGAATCGCCTCAGGGCGATTCCACCACGGCCTTCATCTGGGCGAGGCCCTTTTCGAAGTCGCCGCCGACCATCTTGTCCATGTCCGCGAACAGGCAGAACGCCTTGGCGAAAAAGCCGTTCTCGCCGAACATGCTCCACGTCACCGCGGTCTGGTCCCCTTCGGGGCGGAAGGTGAACTCCGCCGTGCTGGTCGATTCGAAGGGCTTCAGGAATTCGAGCCGAATGCGGACCAGTTCGTGCGGGCGGCTCTCGGTGATCGTCATCCGGCCTTCTCCGACCTTGTCGTTGCCGGCCCAGGTGAAGACGGCGCCGGTCCCGGCCGTGGGGCCTGCGAAGGAGAACCGGGCGTCGGGGTCGACTTTCGCCCACGGGGACCAGGCCTCCCAGTTGTGAAAGTCGTTCACCTGATCGAACACCGCCGACGGCGGGGCCGACATCGTGGCGGTCCGCTCCACGCGGAACTCGGAAGGCTGCATCGCCACGACCACGACGAACACGACGGCCGTCACGAGCACGACGGCCGCCGCGCCGAGGAGGATCTTCTTGAGCATCGGTGCTCTCCGGGAATCATTCGCGGCTCGCCGCGCGATCCGCGACTTGCCGCAACCGCCGGCGATCGCCGGCGTGGAATCAGCATACCGCCGCCAAGGCGCGCACGTCCAACACGGAGCGCGCGACGCGAGTTGCGATTCACCGCGCCCTCCGTGGTTCGGATCTTTTGGGATGCCTGGCGGCGTCTGGAACCGCAGAGGGCGCCGAGGGCGGGGAGAGGAAGTCGATTGGGCGGACGCGGAACCGATCGAAGTCTTTCCATCACGGATGGCACGGATGGGCACTGATTCCATTCTTCATCAGTGCCCATCCGTGAAATCCGTGGTCGAAACTTGCTTTCGTTGCGGCTTCGCCGGGCCGGGTGCTTCGCGGTTCCGATCATTCGAGTCGATCGAGGGGGGCAGCGGCCTTGACTTTCGAGGGGCGACAGGCCGATGATCCGCGGTGGTGGACGGATTGCGAAATCCGCTCGATCGTTGCCTTTTCCCCCGGCGAGCTGATGCGCGTGACCCCCATCGGAGACAAGGTCGTCCTCAAGCGGATCGAGCCCGAGCAGGCCACCGCCGGCGGCGTCGTGCTCCCCGAAGCCGCCCGCGACCGACCCGCCGAGGGACGCATCTTGAGCGTCGGGGACGGGGTGCGGCTCGAGGACGGCTCGTTCTCCGTCCCGCAGGTGAGCGAGGGAGACCGCGTGCTGTTCTCTCCCTGGGCCGGCATGGAGGTGGAGCTCGACGGCGAAGAGCTGCTCATCCTGAGCGAGTCCGATATCCTCGCGGTCCTCGGTTGAGATGCGCATCGTCGAGATCGCCGCCCACCACGCCCGGATCCCCCTCCGCCGGACGATCCGCCACGCCTCGCACAGCCGGAAGCGGAACGACACGCTCATCGTCCGTTGCCGGCTCGACGACGGGACCGAGGGCTTCGGCGAAAGCCTCCCCCGCACCTACGTCACCGGCGAGACGATCGACACCGTCTTCGAGACGTTGCCGCTGATCGACTGGCGGAAGGAACTCGGGGGAGACGTGGGCGATCTCGCCGCGGCGATCGCGCTGCTCGACCAGCTCCGCCTCCCCGCGCCGCCGGACGGCGCGCGGGACTGCTTCGGCAACGCCGTCCGCTGCGCGATCGAGCTGGCCGTGCTCGACGCCGTCGCCCGCCGGCAGGGGGTTCCGCTGTCGCACGTCACCGGGCTGCTCCCCGAGACCGGGCCGATCCGCGCCCGGCCGGAGCTCGTGTACTACAGCGGCGTCGTCACCTCGATGGGGGCGGCGAAGGAGTATCTCACCGCCTGGGCGATGCGGTTCGTCGGGTTCCGGCAGGTGAAGCTGAAGGTCGGCGTGGACGGCGTGGACGACGTCGCCGCCCTCCGCCGCGTGCGCCGCGTGATGCGGCGGGCGGATCTGCGGATCGACGCGAACGAGGCCTGGGCCGCCGGCGAGGTCGAGGCGAAGATCGCCCCGCTCGCGGCGTTGGGCATCACCTCGGTCGAGCAGCCGGTGCCGCACGCGGAGGTGGACCGGCTCGCCGGCATCCGCGGGCGGATCGGCGTGCCGGTGATGCTCGACGAGTCGCTGTGCAGCTTCGGCGACGCCGAGCGGGCCGCGGGGCAGGGGACCTGCGACCTGTTCAACATCCGCCTCTCGAAGTGCGGCGGGTTCGTCGATTCGCTGCGGCTCGCCGCCTTCGCCCACCGCGCGGGGTTGGGCTATCAGCTCGGCTGCCAGGTGGGGGAGACCGGCATCCTCTCCGCCGCCGGACGCCACTTCGCCTGCTCCGTCGCCGGCATCCGCCATCTCGAAGGGAGCTATGATTCCTTCCTCGTGAAGGAGCGGCTGACCGTCGAGGACCTCACCTTCGGCTGGTACGGCCGGGCGAAGCCGTTGACGAAACCGGGGCTCGGCGTCGAGATCGACCGCGCCGCGCTGGCCCGCGTCACCCGCCGCGAAGAGCGATGGAGCCTCGAGCGATGAACCGCGCGCGAGCCGGCGAACTCGGCGTCCCGCATCCCGAGCGAATCCGCGCGGTCGCCTTCGACGCCGTCGGCACCCTCATCTTTCCCGATCCCCCGGTCGCCGCGGTCTATGGGGAGATCGGCAAACGGCACGGCTCGCAACGCGCGGGCGACGACGTCGCCCGCCGCTTTCGCGACGCCTTCGCGCTCGCCGAGAGGGAGACGCCGACGGACCGCGCCGCCTGGGACCGGCCCGACGTGCTCCGCTGCGACGAACCGGGCGAGCGCGCCCGCTGGGGGACGATCGTCGCCACCGTCCTCGACGACGCCGACGATCCCCAGGCCTGCTTCGACGAGCTCTTCGCCCATTTCGCCCGCCCCGCCGCGTGGACCGTCTATCCCGACGTGATGGAATGCCTCGCGGAGCTGAAGGCCCGCGGCTATCGCACGGCCGTCGCGTCGAACTTCGACGCCCGCCTCGTCCGGCTCCTGCGGGACTTGCCCGGGCTGCAAGACGTCGACGTGCCCCTGATCTCGTCGCTCGTCGGCTATCGCAAGCCGAGCCGCTTCTTCTACGACGCGGCAGCCGCGGCGCTCCGGCTGCCACCGCAGGAACTGCTCGTCGTCGGCGACGACTGGGAGAACGACGTCGAGGGAGCGCGCCGCGCCGGACTCCAGGCGGTGTTCCTCGATCGCCAAGCAGCGACTCGCCCGACCTCCGCGATTCACTCGCTGCGCGAGCTGCTCTCCGTCCTCGACGCGCGCACGGCGTGACGCTCGGGTTCCCATGCCTGTCGAAAAGGTCGCGGTCGAACGCCCACGCCCTTCCCAGAGCGTCCGGGCGCGCCACCCATCGCACTGCTCACGACCGCTCCCGATCTTTCGGCCGCCACAGCCCGACCAGCGTCCCGCGCGCGTTCGCGTCGAGCTCCGCCCACGAGTCGATCGGCAGCGCGACGTGCGCGACCGCGCACGTCGGCAGGCGCTCGTACCGGCCGATGAGCCGTTCCAGCAACTCCTCGAACGTCGGGTTGTGCCCCACGATCAGCACCCGAGCGTCGTCGTGATACAGTTCCGACAGCACCCGCAGCGCGCCGGCCGGGTCGGCGTGATACAGTTCCTCCGACAGCTCGACCGCCGCCTCGTGCCCGCACGCTTCCGCCGCGAGGACCGCCGTCTCCCGCGCGCGGGCCGCCGTCGAGCTGACGATGCGGTCCGGCACGGTCCCTTCCTCGCGCAGCAGCTTTCCGATCCGCGCCGCATCGCGCCGGCCGCGCTTCTTGAGCGGCCGCTCGTGGTCCGCCACTCCGGGCGGACGGTCGGCCTTGCCGTGGCGAAGGATCAGCAGGCTTTTCATGCGCGGCCGCTCGTCGATCAGGCGGCCTTGCCCACGACCAGGCAGGCGTTGTGGCCGCCGAAGCCGAAGCTGTTCTTCATGAACCGCTCGATCTTCATTTGGCGCGGCTCGTTGGGAACGTAGTCGAGGTTGCAATCCGGATCCTGGTTTTCCAGGTTGATCGTCGGCGGGGCGACCTGGTGCTCCAGCGCCAGCAGCGAGACGACCATTTCGACCCCGCCCGACGCCCCGAGCAGGTGGCCGAGCTGGCTCTTGGTGCTGCTCACGGCGAGCTTCTTCGCATGCGGGCCGTAGACCGTGTGGATCGCGGCCGATTCGGCCTTGTCCCCCAGCGGAGTGCTGGTGCCGTGGGCGTTGACGTAATCGATCTGGTCCGGGTTGAGGCGCGCGTCGCGGAGCGCGGCGGCCATGGCGCGGGCGGCCCCCTTGCCTTCGGGATCGGGGGCGGTCATGTGGGAGGCGTCGGCCGACATTCCGTACCCGAGGATTTCGCCGAGGATCTTCGCGCCGCGGCGTTTGGCGAATTCATACTCTTCGAGGATGAGAATGCCGGACCCTTCAGACATGACGAAGCCGTCGCGGTCGCGGTCGAAGGGGCGGCTGGCGCGTTCCGGCTCGCGGTTGCGGGTCGAGAGGGCCCCCATCCGGGAGAAGCCGGAGAGACCCATCGGCGTCATGGCGGCTTCGCTGCCGCCGGTGACCATGATCTCCGCCATGTCGCTCTGGATGAGGCGGTAGGCGTCGCCGATGGCGTTGGTCGCGGAGGCGCAGGCGGTCGCGACGGCGCTGCACGGTCCGCCGAGCGTCCAGTGCACGGAGATGTTCCCGCTGGCGGCGTTGACCATCAGCTTGGGAATCATGAACGGCGAGACGCGCGCCGGCCCGCGGTCGAACAGCTTGGCGTGCTGCTGCTCGATTTCATTCAACCCGCCGATGCCGCTGCCGACGAGGACGCCGTGCCGGTACTGATCGCCGGACTGGAGATCCACCCCGGATTGCTGGATCGCCTTGTGGGCGGCGACCATGGCGAAGCCGACGAAGCGGTCGAACCGCTTGGTCTCCTTGGGGTCGATGTCCATGTGCTCGGAGGGCTCGAAATTCTTGATTTCCCCGCCGAACTTGACTTTGAAGTCGGAGCAATCGAACCGTTCGAGCGGGCCGACGCCGCTCTTGCCGGCGCAGATCCGGTCCCAGAACTCCGGGACGTCGCACCCCAGAGCGGTGACGACCGCCCCCCCCGTGATCACAACCCGCCTGGACATCCGAGTCATTTCTTCTGATTGATGTAGTCGATCGCATCGCCGACGGTGCGAATCTTCTCGTAGTCGTCGTCGGGGATCGTGATTTCGAATTCGTCCTCGAACTCCATCACGAGCTCGACGACGTCGAGCGAGTCGGCCTTGAGATCGTCGACGAAGGAACTCTCGCGAGCGACTTCTTCCTTTGGCACACCGAGTTGCTCGCTGACGATGTTGATGACTTTTTCTTCGACGGACACGCTGCGTTCCTCCGGCTTCCGTGGTCCCAAGTCGATGCCCCGAGCCGGCCTCCGTGCGGACGGACCCCGCCCGTCCCGCCGGCTCGATTCAAGTGCGAAGGTATATCGCACTTGGAATTTCCTGTAAACGCCGAATTCTAGCCGAACCGGTCGCAATTTGCCAACTTGGTCCAGTCCGCAATTCTCGCCGATCCCGCCTCTCCGTCGTCATCCCTGCCGCTCGCCCCGTTCGCCTTCCCCTGATCGGCGGCGATTCTTCCCGAATATCACGGCGAATCGTTCACCGTCGTGCACGGCAGCTTGCGGTCGATCCGCTTCAACAATCCCTTCAAGACTTTCCCCGGTCCGATCTCGTAAAACTCGTCCACCCCCTTCGCGAGCATCGTCCGCACCGAGTCCTCCCACAGCACCGGGCTGACCACCTGCCGCACCAGCAAGTCGCGAATTTCGTCCGCGTCCTCGTGAACGCTCGCGTCCACGTTCGAGACCACCGGAATCTCCGGCTTCGCCACCGCGACTCCGGCCAGCGCCTCCGCCAGCCGCAAGTCCGCCGGCCGCATGATCTCCGTGTGAAACGCCCCCGCCACCGCCAGCGGGACGGCCCGGCCTCCCTTTTCCGCGGCGACTTCCGCCGCCCGCTCGCAGGCCGCGTTCTCGCCGGACAGCACGACGTTGCCAGGGCACAAATAATTCGCCAGCCACAATCGACCGGCCGATCCCGCCTCGCGGCGCACCTCCTCGACGACGGGCCGATCGAGCAACAGCACGCTGACCATGCCGGACGGCGTCGCGTCGGCCGCCGCCTGCATCGCTTCGCCGCGGCGCTGCACCACGCGCAAGCCGTCCTCGAAGCTCAGCGCCCCGGCGAACACGAGCGCCGTGTATTCCCCCAGGCTCAACCCGGCGGTCATCTCGCACGCCAAGGCGACCTCGGGCGAATCGGCCCGCAGCATCTCGAGGGCCGCCAGACTCGTCACGAAGATCGCCGGCTGGCTGATGACCGTCGAATCGAGCTCGTCCGCCGGCCCCTCGAAGCACAGTTTCGCCAGGTCGTAGCCGAGGATCTCCGCCGCCCGGTCGTACAGCGCTCGGGCGGCCGGATACCGCGCGGCGATCGTCCGCCCCATTCCGACGTGCTGGGCGCCCTGTCCGGGGAAGAGAAAAGCGATCTTGGCCACGGGACGCTCCGCGGGCGGAAGTCGGAAGTCAGAAGGAAGAAGGAGCGCCGGCTGATAGCTGATCGCTGATAGCTGATAGCTTCTCCTCACCCCGCCGACAGCTCTTCCACGATCTGCGAGTTGATGTGCCGGCTGTTGAACGTCGTCGCGACCTTGAGCGCGTTGTGGATCGCCCGGCCGTTGCTCGAGCCGTGGCAGATGATGCAGATCCCGTCGATCCCCAAGAGCGGCGCTCCGCCCCCTTCCTGATACTGATACCGCCGGTGCAGTTCGCCGAGCGCCCGCTTCGCCGCGTCCCGCGCGTCCCCCAGCTTTTCGACCAGCTCGCTGCCGATCGACTGCATCATGAACTCCGCCATCCCCTCGCTGACCTTGAGGATCACGTTCCCCACGAACCCCTCGCAAATCAGGACGTCGGCCTCCCCCTGATACAGGCCGCGCCCCTCGACGTTGCCGACGTATCGGCTGGCGAGCCGGCTTTTCGTCAGGCACAGGTGCGTTTCGCGATAAAGCTCGTTTCCTTTGCCCTCTTCGCTGCCGATGTTCATCAGGCCCACGCGCGGGTTCTGAATCCCGAGCATCTCGCGGGCGTAGATCGAACCCATCACGCCGTACTGCACGAGGTGCTCGGGCCGGGCCGCCGGGTTCGCCCCCACGTCCATCAGCACCGCCTTCCCGCGGATGGTCGGCAACCCGACCGCGATCCCCGGCCGCTTGACTCCCTTGAGGAACAGCCGCGTCCGCAGGCCGGCGGCGACGACCGCGCCGGTGTTCCCGGCGCTGACGACGGCGTCCACCTCCTTGCCCGCCATCAGCCCCCAGCAGACGGCGATCGAGCAGTTGGGCTTCTTGCGGAGCGCCTCGGTCGGCTTCTCGTCCATGCCGACGCAGCCCTCGGCCTGGGCGAAGGAGAGGCGTTCGCCGGAGTAGCCGGACTCTTCGACCAGCGCTTCGAGCCGCGGTCGGTCGCCGACGAGGACGACTTCGAGCTCGGGCAGGGCGGCGAGCGCATCGACGGCGCCTGCGATATTGGGCGCCGGCGCGAAATCGCCCCCCATGGCGTCCAGCGCGATCCGCATGAGCGGTTATTCCTCGATTTCGACGAGCGTTCGTCCCTGGTAGTAGCCGCAATTCGGGCAGACGACGTGAGTCGGGACGGGGGTCTGGCACTGCGGGCAGTAGGCGAGCTGCGGCGCGGTCTTCTTGAGGTTCGCGCTGCGGCGATGCCGCTTGCGCATCTTGGACGTTCGGTGCTTGGGAACCGCCATGACGCGACCCGATCCTGCTGCGAAAGAAGGCGAGAAACGACGGCCCGCGCAACGGGCCGATTCCGGGAAACGAACATCCTACGCGAGCCAAGAAACGGCTGTCAAGGAAGGGGTCGATGGTTGATGGTCGAGAGTCGAGAGTTGAGAGCGGATGGCGAGCGGGGCGGCGTAAGCCCCCCGGTACGCGGCGCGAAGGTCGAGGGTCGGTGGTCGAGAGTCGAAAGTCGAAAGTCGAGCGGAGCGCCGACCAGCGAGCCTCCGGCGTAAGCCGGGGGAGCCGATCAACCCCCCGGTCCACCCCGCGAACCAGAGGGTCGTCAGTCGTCAGTCGCCAGTCGAGGTTCGACTCCCCCAACTCCGCGACGGGGGGGCGTCAGCCCCCCGTGCGGTCCACGCAATCCGAAACGAACCGGCCCGAAAGGACGCGCCGGAGGTGCGTGTGAAACTCCCCTCCCTTTCAGGGAGGGGGCAGGGGGAGGGTCTTCGCCCCGGCCGACGAATCCCGCCGATCGTCCCCGCCTCACCGAGAACCCTCGGCCCAGCGGCGAACCCCGCGGCCGCCGCTCCTCGATTTTCCCCCGGAATTTTCTTGCACTCCCACCCCGCCCGCCGTACCATCGTCCCCCGTGAAAGCCGGTCCACGGCCGGCCACGCATCGCGATGCAACCATTCGCGAAGACCCCGGGAAGCCGTCCACGTCGATCGGGAGAGCAACACCGCAAGGCGTGGCCCTCTTGTCGCCCCGCGCCGTGACGGTGGCTCTTGGCAGAACCCGCAAGACCAACAGCCCTTCGGCGGGCATCTTGGCGATGATCCGGGTGGCTGTGTTGGTGGCTACTGACGCAGGCGCCGCCCGCGATGCGATCCGGCGTGCGTTCCGCATCGAAATGCTCCCCTGTGTTGTGGTAGTCTGCCTCTCCCCACGAATCCGGGCCGGATCGATGCCATCGCGCGGTCAACAGACGCTGCAATTCGAGCCGTACCGCAACAGCGCGCTGTACTCATCGCACTGGCTGGAAAACCGTCTGCGCCTGGAGCCGGAATGGACGGAGCATCGCGCCGATGCTGAAGCCGCGCCGGGTGCCACTGGCTTGCCAGTGCGTTTGTGGTGTGCTCGACACGGCGCGCCTCGTAACGGATCGTTCCGTAACCTGGCATCCTGCTTCGTGCGATCGCCGGTGGACGTCTCCGCGGCAGGCGCCCGGATCGCGAGTGCCAGCTGAAGGCTCCCCAATCGAGCGTCAGTGGTTCCGTGGTTCATCGGTGAAGCACTGGCAAGCCAGTGGCGCCGGGTGCCACTGGCTTGCCAGTGCTTCTTGCCCGACTCCTTGCTCTTCCCGTTCCGAAATCCGCTTGATGATGCCCTCGGTTCCGGTATGATGGACGGCTGGTCGAGACCTCGGGCTGTAGAAAGCCGCACGTTCGAAAACTCTCCATCGCCGGCGAAACAGGCTCAGCCACGAGGCTGGTGGCTGAAATGACCCACGATGGAGAGTGCAAGGTTCCACGAGCCCGAATCACGACCGAAACCGCGCTCTCGACCGAAACGCACTGGCAAGCCAGTGGCACCCGGCGGTTTCCCGCCTTGTCCCGCTCCGCACCGGCCAAGTGGATTTTCTTCAACAACCGCCGCAAGGGCGCGATCAACTTCACCGACCGCAACCGTCCGGCTGCCTGTTCGGCATCCCGCCGAGCACGATCCGCTTCCCTGCCTGCCATCCTGACAGCCTCCTGCCGGCGAAAAACACCGGCAGGGCCTTGGCGCAAATTCCGTGCCGAACGCTATTGGGGAAGGGAGGGGGGGCGGCGTTAGTTCGCGGGGAACTGGTTCAGTTCGAACTGGGCGCCGCGGTAGGCGGAGAGGTGCGCGCTCTTCATCGCCAGCGCCTGCTGGAACTCCGCCTGGGCCTGCTGCTGCTGGCCGGCGGCGGCGAGGCGGCGGCCGATCCAGTAGTGGGCCTCGCACTCGCGATCGGCCCGCGCCCGCTCTTCCGACTTGCGGGCCGCGTCGAGCAGGGCGTCCGCCTGCGTCTGCCCGGCGAGGAAGCGGAGGACCTGCACCGGCCAGGCGTTGGCGTCGGCATTGGGGGCGAGTTTCGCGGCGAACTGGCGGGCCGCCTCCTGTTCCTTGCCGGAGGAGCGGAGCGACCAGTACAGCCACGGGTCGAGCCAGATCATGTTCGGGTTGAGCGTGCGGGCCTGGGCGAACTCCGCGGCGGCGGCGGCGTAGTCCTTCTGGAAGAAGCGGGCGAAGCCGAGGTCGGCGCGGGCCTCGGCGCTTGGCGGCCGAATTTCGATCGCGCGGCGATAGCTGGCGATCGCCTGGTCGAGCTTGCCTTGGGCCATCTGGGCGGCGCCGAGGAGGCCGTAGGCCATCGGCTGCGTGGGTGTCAGGCGGGCGAAGGCGGTGAAGTCGGCCTCGGCGGCGGCGGGCTGGCCGGTTTCCAGGAGCGTCATGCCGCGGTTGAGGAGCGCCTGGTGGAAGTTGGCGTTCCGCTCGTAGGCGCGGGTGAAATCGGCGATGGCCTCGGCCGCTTTGCCCCGGCTGCGGTAGAACATGCCGCGGTCGTTGTAGATGAAGGGGTCTTCCCCGAGGATCTGCAGCGCGTGGCGATAGGCGTCGAGCGCCGGCTGGTCCTTGCCGGCCGCGGCGTAGGCGCCGGCGAGTTCGAGGTGGGCGGCGACCAGCTTCGGGGAAGCCTGGACCGCCTGGGCGAAGTCCTCCGCGGCCTGGTCGTGGTCGCCGAGAAATCCGTGAATCCGGCCGCGCTGGTAGAGCAGCGCCCCGCGCTCCTCGGCGGCGAGTCCCGCGATGCCGAGGGTCTGGTCGGCGACCTTGAGAGCGGCTTCGGCGTGCTCGCGGCGGTTCTCGATGGCGGCGAGCGAGGTCATCCCGTACAGGTACGGGAGATAATAGTTGCGGTGCGTGCGGCCGGCGCGGGTGATCGCCTCGCGGGCGTCGGCGATCCCTTCGCGAACGCTGTCGGCCTTCCCCTGGGCGAGGCCCAGCTCGATTTTCGCGCTGCCGCGGTAGTAGAAGGCGACGTGGTCCTGCGGGTTCTGGCGGAGGACTTCGGAGGCGCGGTCGATGGCGGTCTGAAAGTTCCCCTGATCGAGGGCCGCCTTGGCTTCGTTCTTCAACCGCTCGTGCGCGGGATTGGCGGGCGATGTCGGCGCCTGCGCGGCGACGGGGTGCGCGGCCGCAACCGTCGCGATCGCGGCGAAGAGGGTTGCGAGTCGCGGACGGCGCGACGGACGAAGCGAGCGGCGGATCATAGGGACCTCCATGTGAACTGGCGGAACGAGCGCGCGGCTCGCGAGTGGTCGCGTGGCAGCGGAAACACCGACAGCGGGCGACTATAACGGCTGCGGATCCGCGACGCCAACCTACAACCGCCGCTCTGCCTTCGGCTCGTCGAACTCGCGGAAGCTGTCGAGGGTCTTGGAGAATTCGGCGGCCCGTTTTTCGTAGTGGCTGCGGAGGATGGTGAAGCGGGCCTCGTAGTTGGCGTGCTTCCCTTCGATGCGGCGCTCGACGATCGTGAACTCGAAGGGGCCTTGCTGCGTCTCGATCACGGTCTCGAGCGCCTGGAGGCCGCCCGCTTCGACGATCTCGCAGCGGACGACCTTCGTGTTCTCGCGCGACGATTCGATTTGGGCCGGGAGCGTCCGCTTCAATTGCTCGAAACGGATCGGCCGCGCGGGCGTGGTCGTCACCAACAGGCTGTCGCTGAAGACTTTTTCCGTCGTGCCGACCGCCGAGTAGACGACTTCATCGTTCGGCAGGTACGAGGGCCGCCAGCCGGCGGGGAGCTGCATCCCGAAGCCGCGCTCGCGCTGCACCCAGTGGCCGTCGGCCCGCCGCTCGAGACCGGTTTCGACGTCGGAGAAGGCGGCGGATTCGACCATCCTGCGGAACGGCTCGCGGTGGAGGGCGAGGGCGGCCGGGTCGGCGTTGAGCGTGAAGGTGTAGAGGTACGCTCCGTGGATCGCGAACCGGCGGAACTGGTGCAGCGTGCCGCCGCCGCCGGGGACCGCGTATTCCCAATCGACTTCGAGGATGCGGAACCGCGGGCCGCCTTCGGCGGGCTCGAGCATTTCGTTGGCGGCGAGGCGGCGGCCGCGCTGCGGCTGCTGCCCCTGCTTCTCGATCCGCTTGCGGTACTCTTCGAGATCGGCGGGCGCGTGGCCGATTTCGCACAGGGCGATGGCGGGGGGCGTTTCCGGGTCGTCGGCGGGGAGCCGGAGCACGAAGGCGTGCGCCGCGCCCGGCGCGGCGATCTCGACCCAGTCCACCGGGCACAGCACGGCGACGCCGAGCTGCGACGAGCTGACCTTGCGGAACCCGGCCGGCACGGAGTCCGCGGCGGCGGGGGCGGTTTGCGCCGAGGCCGGTTCGGCCCGCTGTGATTCGTTGGCTGCGAACAGCGAGGTCTCGGCGGCGAAAGCGGTGACGATCGCGATGAACATTGCGGCCGACAGGATCGACTTCATGCGAAATGTCCCGGAGTTCGCGGCGGTGCGGAAAGGATCCGCCGGCGGCGGAAGGCGACCGCCATCGTATCGCGCCCGTCGCGGCGGCCGCAATCGCGTGCCGGGCCGGGAGGGCATCCGCGTAGCGGAATTCGCAAGAATTCCGATTGCTCCACGCGGGCGTCGAGGATGAACCCGCTTCTTGACCACGAAATGCCCAGCGCGGCGAAGCCGCAACCGAAATTTCGAATTTCGACGCAAAGCCGCAAAGAGCGCGAAGGATCGCAAAGAAGAAAAAGAAGAAGAGGGAAGAAGCGCGAGGTCGAGAAACCACGAAGATGCCATGATCCACTCCAGCCCCTTCGCGCCCTCCGCGTGTTTCTGTTCCGAAATGGCTGCCGCAGTCGAACTCGGAGCCTCGGCGTCCTCGGCGCTCTCGGCGGTTCCAACGTTTCGGAGCCGTGAACTGAAAGCTCTGAACCGCGGAGAGCGCCGAGGACGCGGAGCAGAGTTCGGACCCAAGCGACCAAAACCGAAAGACAGTTCACCACCGATGCACACGGATGACCACGCACTTCTTCTTTCATCCGTGCCCATCCGTGGTCGAATCGAATGAATCGTCGCGAGTCTTTGCGTCTTCGCGCGCGAAAAGAAAAATTCGTGCGCGCATCGTGGAAAATGGATTTGCCTTTTCGCGCGGCCCGCGCGCATACTGTAGCCCGTCCGGGGGAGCTGCCCTGGCGGTCGAACCTTTCCGTGCCTCCATTCGGGGATCCAGCCATGACTCCGTCCTTCGATTGTCCGGACTGTCAGGCGAGCGGGCCTTCGCTCTCGCGGCGCGATTTCGTGAAGACGGCGGGCGTCGTCACCGCCGCCTCGGTGGCGTACCTGAATTCGCCGCTCGCGGCGGGCACCAAGCCGGAGGCCCCGAAGTCCGAGAACCTCGTCGAGAAGCTCTACGCCGCCCTCAGCGACGAGCAGAAGCAGGAAATCTGCCATCCCTGGGATTTCGCGACGAAAGACGGCCCGCTGCGGCTGCACGTCTCGAACAACTGGCAAATCTCGCAGCCGAAGGTCGCCGGCGGGTTCTTCACGAAGGACCAGCAGGAGCTCATCGAGGCCCTCTACTGGGGGCTGTACAACCCCGAGTGGATCGACCGCGTGAAGAAGCAGCTCCGCGACGACGCCGGCGGCTACGGCCGGCAGCAGTCGATCGCCATCTTCGGCGAGCCGGGCAGCGGGAAGTTCGAGTTCGTGATGACCGGGCGGCACCTCACCATCCGCTGCGACGGCGACAGCACCGAGCACTTCGCCTTCGGCGGGCCGATCTTCTACGGCCACGCCGCGCAGGGCTTCAACGAGAAGCCGGACCATCCCGGCAACGTGTACTGGCCGCTGGCGCTCAAGGCGAACGAGCTGTACCCGATGCTCGACGGGAAACAGCAGAAGCTGGCGCTGGTCGAGAAGCCGCCGGCCGAGTCGGCGGTGCACTTCCAGGGGAAGGACGGGAAGTTTCCGGGGATTCCTGTGTCCGAGCTGTCGTCGGACCAGCAGGCGCACGTCGAGTCGGTGCTGCGTTCGCTGCTGGAGCCGTATCGGGAGAGCGACCGGAACGAGGCGATGAACTGCCTCGCCGCGCAGGGCGGGCTGGAGAAGTGCAGCCTCGCGTTCTTCAAGGAGCAGGACCTGGGGAACGACGGCGTGTGGGACGTGTGGCGGCTGGAAGGCCCGGCGTTCGTGTGGCACTTCCGCGGTGAGCCGCACGTTCACGTGTGGGTCAACATCGCGGCCGACCCGTCGGTGAAGATCAGCACGCGCGGCTGATACGGCGCCCCTCCGGCCGTTCGAACGCCCGCGTGGCGCTCGAACGGCCCGGGATGCCGGTCCATTTCTCTTTATTCCGATTCACTCCGGCGGCTTCACATCTCTACTGCGCCGGACCTGCGAAAACGGAACCCATGGCAGGCGAACCACTGGCGGCGGAACCGGACCTGGGGCTGTCGGCGGCCCCGGAACTCGGGCGGCGGGAACTGCTCGAATCCCCCGCGACCGTCCGGCTGTCGATGAACGAGATCACCACCTACCGGTGGTCGCTGCTGCAGGACGTGGCCGCCTATCAGGAGGCGGGCGTGGGGGCGATCGGGGTCTGGCGGCCGAAGCTCGCCGTGTTCGGCGACGAGCGCGGGACCGACCTGTTGCGCGAGTCGGGTCTCGCCGTGTCGAGTCTCGCCTGGGCCGGCGGGTTCACCGGGGCGAACGGGCACTCGTTCCTGGAGGCCGTCGACGACGCGCTCGAGGCGATCGCGCTCGCCGCCGCGCTCGCCGCCGATTGTCTCGTGCTGGTCAGCGGCGCGCGGGGCGGGCACACCGCGAACCACGCCCGCCGACTGTTGATCGACGCGCTCCGCCGGCTGCTGGACGAAGCGGCGGACCGCAAGGTCCCTCTGGCGCTCGAGCCGATGCACGCCATGTTCGCCGAGGAGTGGACCTTCCTCAACACGCTCGACGAGACGCTCGAGGTGCTCGACCGGGTCGATCATCCGTACCTGCAAGTCGCCTTCGACGCGTACCATCTGTGGCAGGAGCCGCGGCTGCTCGAGCGGATCCCCGCGCTCGCCGCGCGGACCGCGAGCGTCCGGCTCAGCGACTGGCGGGACCCGCCCCGCTCCGACAGCGACCGCTGTCTGCCGGGCGACGGCATGATCCCCCTGTCGGAGATCGTGTCCGCGTTCGTGGAGCACGGCTACGGCGGCTACTTCGAGATCGAGATCTGGTCCGAAGAGTTGTGGAATTCGGACTACGTCTCGCTGCTGGCGGAATGCCGCACGCGGTTCGCCGGTCTGTGCCCCGACCACGCGGCGCCGCGGTCGCGGTGATCGGCAACCGGCCGCGTCATTCGGCCCTCTTCAGGCGTTCGTCATCGCTTCGCGGGGGCGGTGCTCGTCGTCGATGCGCGGCCAGGCGACGATGAAGCGGCAGCCTTCTCCGGGATGGCTTTCGACGCGGATCTCGCCCCCGTGCTCGCGGACGATCTTGCGGCTGACGGCGAGTCCCAGCCCGGTCCCGCGGGCCCCCTTGGTCGATTCGAACACGTTGAAGATCCGCTCGATCTGCTCGGGGGGGATGCCGGGGCCGTTGTCCGTCACGACGACGCGCAGCTCGTCGGTGTCGGCATCGTAGGCGGTTTCGACGCCGATCCGTCCGTCGAGGGCGCCCTCGACCGCGTCGACGGCGTTGTTCACCACGTTCAGCAGGGCGCGGTGAATCCCCTCGGCGTCGAAGGTGGTGAGCGGCAGGTTTTCGGCCGGGCGATACTGGAAGTCGATGCCGGTCTCCTCCGCCCGGGCCTGCATCAGCTCGCACACCTCGCCGACCGTCTCGTTCAGGTCGGCTTCGGCCAGCACGGGCTTGCGCTCCTTGCTGAAGGTGAGCATGTCGAGCACGAGGTTGTAGATCTTGTTCTGGTTCTTCTCGACGATCCCCCACCCCTTGCGGACCAGTTCCTCGTTGTGGTCCTTCAGCCCCAGGTCGATCAGGTAGCTCCCGCCGCGGACCCCCTGCAGGATGTTCTTGATGTGATGGCTGAGCATGGCGATCGTCTGGCCCATCGCGGCCAGTCGCTCGGCCTTCACGTAGGCCTGCTGGTAGCGGTGGTTCTCGATGGCCAGCGCGCACTGCCGGGCGATCGCGACCATCAGCCGCAGCTTCTCGTCGTCGAACTGGTGCAGCGCTGCGCCCTCGATCACGGCCCGCTCGGAGGGGGTCGTCGTGTCGACGTACACGACCCCCAGCAGCTCGTAACGGCCCTGCATGGGGACGCAGATCGCCTCGCGGATCCCGGCCTGGAGGATGCTTTGCCCCGGCTCGAACCGCCGGTCGCGCTGCGCGTCCGAGGTGCGGACCCCGTGCCCGTGGTGCAGCACGTAATCGACGATGCTTCGCGACACGGGCATTCGCGACGAGTCGTCCCGGCCCCGGCGATGGCTGAAGGCGTGCGGCGCCGGCTCGCCCGATTCGCCGTCGGTGAGCAGCATGCACCCGCGGTCCGCCCCGACGACGTCGATGCTCAAATCGAGGATCCGCCGCAGGAGCTGGTCGAGCGACAGCGACGAACTCACCGCCTCTTCGGCGATGCGGTACAGCGCTTGCAGGTTGGCGATGGACTGCGCCAGCGCCTGGCCGCCGCCCCCCGGCAGCGTCGCGTCGACCATCAGGTGCGAGTCGCGGTCGGCCTGCCCGACGATGCTCGACTGGTCCTCGGGGCCCTGCCGGCCGACCAGGTCGATCCGCTCCGCGATCGAGCGGGTCCGGTCGTCCGCGTCCTCCCGCTGCTCGAACAGCATTACGGTGCGGCCGATCTGCACGCGGTCGCCGTTCATCAGGCGGCACGTCCGCACCCGTTCGCCGTTGACGAACGTGCCATTCGAGCTGTTGCGATCGCTGATGTGGAACCCGCCGTTCTCGAAGCGGACCAGCGCGTGCTGCCGCGAGACCTCGGTGTCGAGAATGCGGATCTCATTCCGCACGCCGCGGCCGATGCTCACGGGCGCGGCTTCGATCTGCAGGCGGGTTCCCTGGTCGACTCCGTGAACGACCAGCAATGTCGCGTGGGGCACGTATCCGCTTCGTCGAGAAGGGGAGCGGGATGACCGGGAGCGGCGGACCGCGTGCCGATCGAGCGACCGGCGCCGTGCGGACCGACCGGATCATCATAGCATCCGCCCCCGCCGACTCCACGCCCGTGGCGGATTTCGACATGCACCAGGCCACGCACCCCGCGTCAGCCGGCGGCGCGGGCGGGCGCCGCCAGCAGCCGCTCGATCGCCGCGATCAACTCGCCGTATTCGAACGGGTGCGGCAGATCGTGCCGCGCCGCGTCGGAGGGCCGGCCGCTCCGTTCGCGGATCCTGCCGATGACGATCCGCGGCACGTCGCGCCATTTCGGCGCGATCGAACCGGCCCCGTCCTCGTGGAGCACGAGCAGATGGGGCGGTTCGCGGGAGGCGATTCGCGACGGCGCGGCGGCACGCACGCGATCGACCCGCAGGCCGCGCGGCTCGAGCACCGCCTTGAGCACCTGCTCGGTCTCGTCCAGGCCATCGACGACCAGCACACGTCTTCCGGTCAACACGCGTCACCGTCTCCCGCCCCCCGGGATTGGGAGGCGGAGAATAGCGGGATCGGCGGAGCGTGTCAAAAGGAAATCGGAATCGTCGGTCGTCCGCTGTCAGTCGGCAGTTGCCGGCTTTCGACCTTCCGACCCATGACTCTCGACGACGATGGCAGAGGCCGGCGCGGATTCGCCGTAGAATACGGCTTGCGACTCGCGGAGATGACGATGATACGTGCTGCTGTAGCCGGCCGGCCGGCGATACTCCGGCACTTGCAGGCAGCCGGCGAGCAGGACCGCGAGGCCGGTCGACGCGAGGGGGCCGAACAAGCGAAGCCAGCGTGTGTGGAGCACGACCATTTCCCTTCCATGGGAAGCTGAAGGAGCGCGCGCAACGTCTCGCTGCGTTCACTATCGGCATCCCGGCGGTCTCCGCTGAAGCCGACCGATTGAAAGCTTCGCGATCCGAGCCGACCTCAGCCGCGGCCGGCGGAGAACCGCTTCGCCACCTCGTCCCAGTTGACGACGTTCCAGAACGCGGCGATGTAATCGGGCCGGCGGTTCTGGTAGTTGAGGTAGTAGGCGTGCTCCCACACGTCGAGGCCGAGGATCGGGGTGCGGCCTTCCGAAAGGGGGGTGTCCTGGTTCGGCGTGCTCTCGACGCGGAGTTTCCCGCCGTCGAGCGTCAGCCAGGCCCAGCCGCTGCCGAACCGCGTCGCCGCGGCGTTGTTGAACTCCTCCTTGAACTTGTCGAAGCCGCCGAAGGTGGTGTTGATGGTTTCGGCGAGGTCGCCGGCGGGCTGCCCGCCCCCCTTGGGCTTCATGACCGTCCAGAACAACGAATGATTGGAGTGCCCGCCGCCGTTGTTGCGGACGGCCGTGCGGACGTTCTCGGGGACCGAAGACAGCTTCCGCATCAGGTCGTCGATGGGGAGCTTGGCGAGGTCGGGATGGCCTTCGAGGGCCTTGTTGGCGTTGTTGATGTAGGTCTGATGGTGCTTCGTGTGGTGGATCTCCATCGTCCGGGCGTCGATGTGCGGCTCCAGCGCGTCGTAGGCGTAAAGCAGCTTCGGAAGTTCGTAAGCCATCGCGATCTCCTTCTCCTGCTGTCGGTCCCGATCCCGGCCATGCCGGCGGCCGGCCGACACCCGCCGGCCGTTCCGCCTGTATTCTAGGGACTGAAACCGGGACCACAACCGGGCGGAGAGCGAATTCGATCGCGCCGGCGGTTGGGAAATCTCCCCGGACGTTCCACCGGGAGCCGCCCTACTGTTGCGTCCCGTTCACCACTCGATCGGCCGGATGATCCCCAGCGCGAGCAGCACGCCGAACAGGAGGCCAGCCGCGAACAGCCCCCGCAGCACCCACAGGGCGCGGGCCGGTCCCAGCCGCCGCTCGAGCCGTCGTCCCTTGCGGGTCTCCTCCAGGAACCAGCGGGCGCTCCACAGTCCTGCGGCGCACAGCAAGGCCGTGACGGTCCCCATCAGGATCCGCTCGTCGAACATTCCGTTCATGAGCGAGGTTATAGCCGCCCGCCTGCCGCAAGTCCCGTCTCCCCCGGCTTGGCTTGCGCAGACTTCCGGCGCCGTCGGCGATATGATCGGGGACCGCGCGGCCCGAAGACTCGATGTCTCGCGCCGCGACCTGCCCCGACTGTCCTGCCGATCGCCGCTTCCCCGCCACTGCTCCGCCGCCCCGGACGCGCCTCATGTCGCACGACACGTACTCCCTCGACGAATTGGCCCGCCAGCTCGGCCGCGATCGCCGCGAACTCGAGAAGCTCGTGCAGCGGGGGCGGATTCCCGGACGCAAGGTCGGGGGCGATTGGCAGTTCCACCAGGTCGAGATCACGCGGTGGCTGGAGCGCGAAATGCGCGAATACACCGACAGCCAGCTCGCCGCCGTCGAGGACTCCCAGGACTCGACCGAGGCGGACGCCGAGGTCCCCGTCAGCAGCCTGCTTCGTCGCGAGACCGTGCAGGTCCCGCTCGAGGCCCGCACCAAGCGCTCCGTGCTCGAAAGCCTGGTCGAAGTCGCGGGGCGGACGTGGCAGGTGTGGGAACCGGCCACCGTCCTGAACGCCGTCCGCGAACGCGAGGACGCCTTCCCCACCGCCTTCGACAACGGCGTCGCCATCCCCCACCCCCGCGATCCGCTCGCCGAAGCGATTGGACAATCGGTCGTGGCATACGGCCGGACCCTCTCGGGGATTCCCTTCGGCGGTCCGACGAGCGGGTTGACCGACATCTTCTTCCTCGTCCTCTGCCGCGACGCGCGGACGCACCTCCGCGTGCTGGCCCGCCTGGGGCGGATGATCCGCCTGCCGGAGTTTCTGAGCGAACTCCGCGAGGCCCCCGACAACGAGACGAGCTACCGCGTGATCTGCGACGCCGACCGCCGCGTCGGCCGGGAGTGAGGCGAGCGGGGCGGCGTAAGCCCCCCGATGGTCCGCCACAGCATGCGTCCCAGCGGCGCGCCTGGACTCGCAGGGTGACCGTACCCACCAACGGAAAGCGAGTTGACGACCTGCGGCGGTGGGCACAGCCCACCCTACTTGCTACGATCAGTGCGGTCGTCACGGTTCGGATTGGATGGGCTTGCGGGATGTCGATCGCGCAACAGGATCGCGAGGCGCTTCGGACAGCGGAACCAGGGTCCGCCGAATCTCACATGGAGACTCCCGCCGCCGACGAGCCGCGCGAGCCGTGTCCCGCTCCGCTTGCCTGGCAGGACGTCCTCGCGGCCTTTCGAGCCGAGAGTGAGCCGTGGTCGCTCGAGCGGGAGGACGCGTTCATCTCGGGCCGAGTCTGCGGCAGCGGTCCGCCGCTGTACTTCCTCAACGGGCTGATCGGCTCGCACGAATCGTTCGCGTTGCTGGTCTGGCTGTTGCGCGACGAGTTCCGCTGCGTGCTGTACGACGATCCGCCGCGGAAGACCGGCACGGTCGAAGACCACGTGCGCGATCTCTGCGCCGTCGCCGACGCGCACGGCGACGGGCGGTTCGACGTGTTCGCCACCGGGTTCGGCGGGCTGGTCGCGCTCGCGGACGGGGAGGGCCGCATCGCCCGCGCCGTGATTCAGGGCGGCTATGCACACCGGCGGCTGTCGTTGATGGAGCGGATCCTGATCCGCCTCGGCCGCTGGACGTCCCGGCCGTTGCGCGACGTGCCGATGCTGCGGACGATCCTCCGCGCCAACCATCTGCCGTGGTTTCCCCCGTTCGATCATTCGCGGTACGACTTCTTCGAGAGCGACGCGCTCGCCACGCCGGTTCGCGACGCCGCGCGGCGGGCGAATGCGCTCCGCACGTGCGATCTGCGGCCGCGGCTGTCTGCGATCGCGGCTCCCGTGCTGCTGGTCCGCACGGAAGGAGAGGGCAGGGCGGCCACACGGTGTCAGCAGGAATTGGAAGCGGCGCTTCCCTGCGCCCGCACCGAATGGATGCACCGCAGCGGCCAAGCCCCGTTCCTGACTCACCCGCACCGCGTCGCGAAGCTGGTGCGCGAGTTCCTTGCGCAGTCGGCAGGAGGCAGGAAAGCACTGAGTACCGAGTACCGAGTTCTGAGTACCGAGTCCACATGTACACAACTACCCCACTGACAACTGACAACTGACCATGGACCAGCTCCCCGAACCTCTCGACGTGATCGCCGTCGGCGCCCATCCCGACGACGTCGAGATCGGCTGCGGCGGGACGCTGGCGAGCCTCGTCCGGCAGGGTTATCGCGTGGGCATCGTCGACCTCACCGACGGCGAGCCGACCCCCGAAAGCCCTGGCCCGCACGTCCGGCTCGAAGAGGCGCGGCGGGCGGCGGAGATCCTCGGCGTGCACGTCCGCGAGACGCTCGAGTTCACGAACCGCCGGCTGTTCGATTCGTTCGAGTCCCGCGTGGCCTTGGCCAAGGTTTTTCGCCGTTATCGCCCCAGGCTCGTCCTCGGCCTGCTCGACAAGACGCCGATGGCTTCTCCCGACCATTGGCAGGCCGTGCAGATCACCGACGCCGCCGTGTTCTACTCGCGGCTCACCAAGTGGGACGAGCACTTCGACCATCTGCCGGTACACACGGTCGAAAAGCAGGTCTGGTATCCGCTCGGGTTCAATCGGTTGCGGTTGCCGCGGGATTACGGACAGTTCGTTGTGGATATCTCGGCCACGTTCGCGGTAAAATTGGAGGCGATCCGCGCGTATCGCACGCAGTTTCCGCCGCACAAGGAGCGGGTGTTCCGCCTGGTCGAAAGCGAGAACCGCCTGTTCGGGACGAACGCCGGCTTCGAGGCGGGGGAGCTGTTCGTCACCCCGACCACGCTCGGCGTGAGCGATTTGGTGCGCGCGGTATGCGCGGGCGGGTGAGGGAAGGATGGAGGATAGAGGGTGGAGGATAGAGAATAGTACTTCCAAGTCCGCGACGGCGCGTCATGCCCGCGAAGGCGGGCATCCAGCGGCGGCGCTCACGACGGGCTGGATTCCCGCCCCCGCCTTCGCTGGGGGCAGGCACTGCGCGGGAATGACGGAGTCGCGCTCTTGGAAGTACTGAAGATGGAAGAATGGGACAGGTCCGATCCTCTGACTTCCATCTTCCATCTTCCATCTTCCATCTTCCACTCGCTATCCTCCATCCTCCATCCTCCATCCTCAATCTTCAATCTTCCATCTTCCCGTCATGCCTCCTCTCCGCTGCGGCCACGTCAGCATCACCGGCGATTTCCGGGAGAACAACGAGGACCGCTGCCTCGTCGATCCGGCCTCGCGGTTCTTCCTCGTCGCCGACGGGATGGGCGGGCAGTCCGCCGGCGAGAAGGCGAGCGAGCTGGCCACGGAGCTCATCGCGCGGAAGCTCGAACAGTCCATCGACTTCGACGCCGGGAAGAGCGAGAAGGTCCTCCGCGCCATCGATGAAGCCGTGGCCCACGCGAACAGCGAGATCATCGCGCTCGGCGAGGTGAACTCCGACTGCCACAACATGGGGACCACGATCGTGCTCCTCGTCGCCGTCGCCGACCGGTTTTACGTCGGGGGGGTCGGGGACAGCCGGGCGTACCTTCTCCGCGACGACCGGCTCGAGCAGCTCACCAAGGACCATTCGATGACGCAGGCGCTGGTGGACCACGGCACGATCTCGCCCGCCGAGGCCGCCACGCACCGCTACCGCAACGTCCTCTACCGCTATCTCGGTACCAAGGAAGGGGGGACCGGCGCGGGCGCCCGCGAGCTCGTCCCCCGCGCGGGGGACCGGTTCGTGCTTTGCTCCGACGGCGTGACCGACGGCGTGAAGGACGACGCGCTCCGCCGGATCCTCGCGGAGGAGGACGATCCGCAGGCCGCGGCCGAAGCCCTCGTCGCCGCAGCCCAGGCGGGCGGCTCGAAGGACAACATCACTTGCCTCGTGCTGCACGTGGAGTGAGCATGCCGGCCGATCCGCCCGAAGACCCCCTCGCGCCGCGCGCGGCCGAGGCCGCGATCGAAAACCTCCCCGTCCGCACGCTGGCCCACAAGGCGCTGACGATCGAGGGCTATTCCCGCGCCGCCGTGCAGAGCTACTGGCGGGTCCCCGAGCTCAAGCTCGGCTTCGAGCTGGGAGGCAGCCCGTGGTCGTTCATGGGGACGCAGACGTTTTTCGTCTCGCACGCGCACCTCGATCACATGGCGGCGCTCCCCGTGTACGTCGCCCGGCGGCGGATGATGAAGATGGAGCCCCCCACCATCTACCTTCCCGAGCATGCGGTCGAGCACGTCCATCGCCTGCTCCAAGTCTGGCAGAAGCTCGACCGCGGGCGGATGGTGTGCAACCTCGTCGGCGTCAGGCCGGGAGACGAGTTCGAGCTGTCGCGCGAGCACGTGGCGACCGTGTTCGAGACGAAGCACACGATCGCCTCGGTGGGCTACGTGATCTGGGACCGGCGGAAGAAGCTCAAGCCCGAATACCAGGGCCTCGCCCAGGACCAGATCCGCGACATCCGCCTGGCGGGGACCGAGGTCAGTCACGAGGTCCGTGTGCCGCTCGTGTGTTACACCGGCGACACGGCCCCGCCGGGACTCGACGGTTATCCGCCGGTGTACGATGCGCAGGTCCTGATCACCGAGATGACCTTCTTCCGCCCCGAGCACCGCAAGGAGAAGATCCACAAGTACGGGCACATGCACCTGGACGACATCCTCGCCCGCGCCGACCGCTTCCGGAACGAGCTGATCATCCTCGCCCACTTCAGCACCCGCTACCACGATCGGCAGATCCGCCGCGCGGTCGAGAACCGCCTCCCCGAATCGCTCCGCGGCCGCGTGCATCTGTGGTTGTGACTCTTGCCGCCGCCACCCGTCGAAAAAACCCCGCGGGGCGTGGCCCGCGGGCTTACGTCGTCCACCACGACGGGGCCCTGAACAGGTCGCCCACGCGGATCTCGAAGCCCGCGAGCACCGGCGCGCCGCTCAACCGCTCGCCCGCCTCCAGCCGCGCGACCCCGCGGCCGGGACGCGCCACGTGCGCCTCCTTCGCACCGGGATCGAGGATCCACACCGCCTGCACGCCGCGCGCGAAGTACGCAGGGATCCGCTCGGCGATCCCGGTGCGGCGGCGCTGCGTCGAGACGATTTCGACCACGAGCGCCGGCGTTTCCGCGGTGAAAACCTTGTCCGTCTCGGCGAACGACGCCCCGCCGGCGAAGAAGCTCAACGCCGGAAAGCGGACCGTGTCCGGCCCGCGGGCGACGAGCAGCCCCATCTCGAAGCAGGGATAGCCCGGCGGCCCTTCCGCCGAACGGTGCAGGAACGTCCCCAGCGCCTTCGTCAGGTTGAGCACGACGGTCCCGTGCTCGACGTCCGGCGGATCGAGCGGCACCGGCCGTCCGGCGACGAGCTCCGTCCATCGCCCGCCGTCGGCGAACTCGTGCCGCTGCGCCGCGAACTCTTCCGCAGTGAGCAGGGCGGAGGACTGCATGGCTTGTTGGAATGGATGAGTGAGAAGGGATGCGTTCAACGATACGCGGCGGGCGCCGGTCGATCAAGCGGCTCCGGATTTCGACGCCTGAGCTTCTCGATCGCTTCCTCCCCCCGCTCACGCGGGAGGCTCGCTCGCGGGAGGCTCGCTGATTTTCTCTTTGCGTACCTTTGCGTCTTCGCGCCTTTGCGTCGAAGAATTGCTAGAATCCAGGACGAACGCGACCTCGTTGCTGCGCGATCGCCGCCAATGGAACCGGGAGCACCATGACGACGCTGGCCGTTCTCCGCACCGATCCGGAAGTCCGCCTTCGCCCGTTCCGATCGGAGGACCTCGCCGCCATCCGCGACATCACCGCCCGCGCCTTCGACGGCGTCTCGATCGACCAGGGGATGGAGCGGGAGTTCGGCCCGGTCAACGGGCACGACTGGCTGTGGCGCAAGGCCCGCCACATCGACGACGACGCCCGCCGCGCCCCCGCAGGCATCTTCGTCGCCGAGGCCGCCGGCGGGCGGGTCGTCGGCTCGATCACCACCTGGCAGGACGCCGAGGCGGGCGTCGGATACATCCCCAACATCACGCTCGACGGCGACTGGCGAAACCTGGGCCTCGGCCGGAAGATGATCGAGTTCGCCCTCCAGCACTTCCGCGACAGCGGCCTCACGCACGCCCGCATCGAGACCCTCGTGCAGAACGACCGCGGAAAACACCTCTACGAATCGTGCGGCTTCCGCGAAATCGCCCGCCAAATCCACTTCGCCGCCGACTTGCGGGCAGTCCAGGCCCGCCCCCCGCGCGGGGCGGGATAGGGGACGGAGGATGGAGAATGGAGAGTGGAGAGTGGAGAGTGGAGAATCGAGGATCGAGTGTCATGCCTGACGCGATGATGCGGAATGGGACGAGATAGCGGCGAAGCGGATCAAGCGAATGACAGTACTTCCAAGAGCGCGACTCCGTCATTCCCGCGCAGTGCCTGCCCCCAGCGAAGGCGGGGGCGGGAATCCAGCCTGTCGTGCGCGCCGCCGCTGGATGCCCGCCTTCGCGGGCATGACGCGCCGTCGCGAACTTGGAAGTACCGAATGAGCCGCAACCACGGCGCGAATCCTAGCAATTTCCCTGCATCTCCATCTTCCATCCACTATCCACTCCCCACTATCCACCATGCCCATCGCCCTCATCGCCCCCCGCGGACAGCTCGGCGCCGCCCTCGGCGAGCGGCTCGCGGGGGACGTGCTGCGCTGGGACCGCGCGCAGCTCGACATCACCGATCCCGAAGCGGTCGAGGAGACGATCCGCCTCCATCGGCCGGACGTCGTCATCAACGCCGCCGCGTACAACTTCGTCGACCGGGCCGAGGACGAGCCGCAGGATGCGTATGCGGTCAACGCGCTCGGGCCGAAGCAGCTCGCGGTGGCCTGCGCGCGGAACGGCGAGACGCTCGTTCACGTGAGCAGCGACTACGTGTTCGGGGCGGACACGGCCCGTTCCGTCCCTTATTGCGAGACCGACGAGCCGGGACCGCTCGGTGAATACGGCCGCAGCAAGCTCGCTGGCGAGCGGTGGGTGCAAAGCATCTGCCCGCGGAATTTCATCGTCCGCACGTGCGGTCTTTATGGCCGGGCGGAGTCGCCGGGAAAGGGGAACTTCGTGAAGACGATGCTCCGGCTGGCGGGAGAGGGGAGGGCGATCCGCGTCGTGAACGACCAGCGCTGCACGCCGACCTCCGCCGCCGACCTCGCCGACGCGATCGCCCGGCTGGTCGAGACGGACCGCTACGGCCTGTACCACGCGACGAACGCGGGGGAGACGACCTGGCACGAGTTCGCCGCCGCGATCTTCCGGCTGACGGGCACGCCAGCGGACCTCCGCCCGGTGTCGTCGGCCGAGTATAACACCCCCGCCCGCCGCCCGGCGTACAGCGTCCTCGACTGCGGCAAGCTCGCGGCGCTGGGCATCACGCTCCCGCCGTGGGAAGCGGCCCTCGCGCGGTATCTCGCGGAACCATCGTGATACGGGCGGCGCGTCACACGCGCTTGGGGCCGTTCTTCATCAGCAGCCAGCCGAAGACCCCGATCAGCACGAGCAGCGCCCCGTATTTCATGGGGGTCATGTCGTGCCATTGGTCGAGCAGGAAGTTCTTGTAGAACTCCAGGTGGTAGGCCACGCTCGACCACGCGCGGTCGAACAGCGACCGGTCGCGCGTGCCCGTCACGCCCCCGGCCGACGCGGCGACGATTTCGAACCAGAAGCGTTGGAACATGAACCGCCCCGCGGCGATGTGACGGAGACAGCCCGGCCGAAACAGCGGCGCCGGCGCGGGCGGAGCACAGGGCCCGCTTTCCAAACCTAGCTCGCGATCCGCCCGCACGCAAATCGCAGTTTGGAGGACGGTCGAAATCCATCCCGCAAAGCCGCAGCAAGCCTCCCGCGTCAGCGGCGGGAGGCGCCCCCGCCGCCGGCCACTCGGGCGCGCGCCATGCCCGCGCAGGCGGGCATCCAGCAGGCGAGGGGGGACTGGATTCCCGCATCCGCGGGAATGACGAGGGACCCGGACCAGAGGCGCGACATGCTGCAGCCCCGCGTGTTCCCACCGAGGGGAATAAACCCCTCGGCTCATCAGATCCGTGGAAAAGAAGCGTCGAACTTGACAATAATATACTAAGGTATATAAAACGTGCGCGGAGTGAACGCACTCCGCGATGCCGTTGTGGCCGCCGTTTCCCGGGGAATCCCGTCATGTCGATCGAACCGCTCAAAGGCCGCGGCTCGCGGATTTCCCCGCCCAACCGGTTCGAGCGCGTGCAGGTCGTCCCCGACGACGGCGATGCGGTTCCCCTCGAGGAGTGGGAAGCCGACGAGCGCGGCCCGCGGACCGAGTTCTTCGTCGACGCCTCGAAAAGCATCGTCAGCGAGAACGACAGCCCCGACGTCGGCTTCCGCTACAGCGTCAATCCGTACCGCGGCTGCGAGCACGGCTGCGCCTACTGCTACGCCCGCCCCACGCACGAGTACCTCGGCCTCAACGCGGGGATCGACTTCGAGAGCAAGGTGTTCGTCAAGGAGAAGGCCCCGGAGCTGTTCCGCGAATGGCTCGCCCGCCGCACGGGGGAACCGGAAGTCGTCGTCTTCTCCGGCGTGACCGACTGCTACCAGCCGGCCGAGCGCCGCTTCCGCCTCACCCGCCGCTGCCTGGAAGTCGCCTATGAGGCGCGGCAGCCGGTGGCGATCATCACCAAGAACGCCCTCGTCGCCCGCGACCTCGACTTGCTCGCGAAGCTTGCGGAAATGCGGCTGGTCTGCGTGTCGATCAGCGTGACCACGCTCGATGCCGAGCTGGCCCGCAGCCTGGAGCCCCGCACCAGTCCCCCGCCAGCCCGGCTCGAGACGATCCGCAAGCTGGCGGCCGCCGGGGTGCCGGCGCGGGCGATGCTCGCCCCGATCATCCCCGGCCTCAACGACAGCGAGATCCCGGCGCTGCTGGAAGCGGTCGCCGCGGCGGGGGCGGAGGCGGCGCACTACAATCTCTTGCGGCTGCCGCTCACCGTGCGTCCCGTGTTCCAGGAATGGCTCGCGCGGGCCCGGCCCGAAGCGCAGTCGCGGGTCGAGTCGCGAATCCGCGCCGCCCGCGGCGGCAAGCTATACGATTCGCGGTTCGGCGCGCGGATGAAGGGAGAAGGCCCGCTCGCCGAGCAGATCGCCCGCACCTTCCGCGTCTTTGCCCGCCGCCACGGCCTCGACCGCGAAACCGCGCCGCTCGACACGAGCCTGTTCCGGCGCCCTGCCGGTGCGGCGGGGCAGAAGCGGCTGTTCTGACGGGTTCGACGGTTGGAGTACAGCCTTCAGGCTGTCGCGGGCGACATCCGGGGCCTGCCCCGGCCACCCAGCCGCGCGTCATGCCCGCGCAGGCGGGCATCCAGCAGGCGTGCGCTGCGCGCGGGAGAACTGGGTTCCCGCCTTCGCGGGAATGACGAGGGCGTGCGTTTGCTAGAATGACGGTATGGTTGAACCCGCCGCGCCGCTCCGGTTACACTGATCGGCGTTCTTCGAAACGTGCTTCCCGTCACACCGCCGGCGCGATGTCGCGGCGCATGCGGTCCGAACCCAGCGCAGGAGATCCGAACCATGTCCCAGCAGTCACGTCGCGAGTTCCTCGAGAATTCGATGTTCGCCGCCGCCGCGGCGGCGGCCGCCGGCCCCCTGACCACCGCCGCCCGCGCCCAGGAGAAGCAGTCCAGCAGCCCGAACGAGCGGCTGCGGATCGCGGTCGTCGGCGTGAAAGGGCGGGGCCAGTCGCACCTCAGCGAGTTCATGAACCGCCAGGACTGCGAAGTGGCGGCGATCGTCGACGTCGATGAGACAGTCGGCCAGAAGATGGGAGTCGAGCGGGTCGAAAAGACGACGAAGAAGAAGCCGGCGTTCTTCAAGGACCTGCGGAAGGCGCTCGAAGACAAGAACATCGACGCCGTCTCGATCGCCACGCCGAACCACTGGCACGCGCTCGGGGCGATCTGGTCGATCCAGGCCGGCAAGGACGTGTACTGCGAGAAGCCGGTCAGCCACAATGTCAGCGAAGGCCGCCGCATCGTGCAGGCCGCCCGCAAGCACGGCAAGATCGTGCAGACCGGCACGCAGATGCGGGCCGAACGGGGCGTCCAGGAGGCGATGAAATTCCTGCACGACGGCAAACTCGGCAAGGTCATGATCGCCCGCGGGCTGTGCTACAAGCCCCGCGGCTCGATCGGCGCCAAGGGGACCTACGACGTCCCCGCCGGCGTCGATTACGACCTGTGGACCGGTCCCGCCCCCATGCTCCCCCTCACCCGCAAGAACCTGCACTACGACTGGCACTGGCAGTGGGAGTACGGCAACGGCGACCTCGGCAACCAGGGCATCCACCAGATGGACGTCGCCCGCTGGGGGCTCGGCGTCAACGATCTCGGCAAGAGCGTCGTCAGCTACGGCGGACGCCTGGGTTACGAGGACGCCGGCGAGACCGCCAACACCCAGGTCAGCATCCACGAGTTCGACGATAACAAGCGGCTCGTGTTCGAAGTCCGCGGATTGAAGACCGACGGGCTTCGCGGCGCCAAGATCGGCATCATCTTCTACGCGACCGAAGGGACGCTGGTCATCGGCAGCTACGACGCCGGCGTCGCCTTCGATCGCGACGGCAACCAGATCGCCAAGTTCACCGGCAGCGGCGACCACTTCGGCAACTTCGTCCAGGCCGTCCGCAGCCGCAAGCAGGAAGACCTGTTCGCCGACATCGAGCAGGGCCACCTGTCGAGCGCCCTGTGCCACCTGGGCAACGTCTCGTACCGTCTGGGCGAACAGACGAATGCCAAGTCGGCCGAGCAGAAGCTCAACGGCGACAAGGAGGCGCTCGCCACGTTCGGGCGCGTCGCCAGCCACCTCCAGGACAACGGAGTGGATCTCGAAACGGCCCACCTGTACTTCGGCAAGCCGCTCAAGCTCGACGGGAAGGCGGAGATGTTCGTCGGCGACGACGTCTCGCAGGCGAACGCGATGCTCACCCGCGACTACCGCGCCCCGTTCGTCGTCCCGGACGAGAAGAACGTCTGAACCGCCCCGCGGGCGGAATGCGATCATAGAGCGCGTCGGCATGGGCGTCGTAGTACGGACTTCAGTCCGTACTACGACGCCACCGCGCCGGTTTCTATTCACGACAGGTCCGAACCACGAAAGTCACGAACGACTTCGCGGCGGATTTTCGTGTTGGTTCGTGACTTTCGTGGTTGCGCGGAGTGGCCCGGTTCCCGAACGCCGTCGGGACCACCTTTACGCGTTCGAGCGACGCGTGCAATAGGCCGACGGCGCCGTGATGTACAGACCGGCCGAGTCAGTAGTTAGGCGAGAGAGCGATGGCACCAACTGGCAAGTCACTCTGGACAGCATGGAAACTCGTGTCCGCCGTTTTGTTCACGTTCTCGGTGTCCTTCGGCGTGCTGTTTGTTGCCACGTTGGCGGGAATCTACACGACGAGCCATCCACGTTGGCAGTTCTTGAACGCTGAGCCAAGAGTCTCGACCGGAGTGCAGATTCTGTTCCAAGCCGCGCTATGGTTTTGCGTGTACATCGTCGCAAGCAGAAAGCTCAAAGAGTCATCCCACGGTGCCTAACCTCGCGGGGTTGCCCCGACACCTGAACGGCGTCGGGAATCACCCTGCCGCGAATTGGAGCACACGCCCGTGGCACACATTCGACACGTTGCCCTTTGCGTCTTCCGGTACGGAGATCGCATCCTCGTCGCTCCTGGCCACGACGACGTGAAGAACGAACGCTTCTTTCGGCCTCTCGGCGGCGCTGTCGAGTTCGCGTCGGGTGGCGGGGGCGCTTCGCGCAGCGAAAGCCCCCGTCGCGCGCCGCGGGGGCTTCCGCGTTGCGGAGCGCCCCCGCCACCCGTCGGCGTTACCTCCGCACCCTCAAGAGCTGCGACGCGAAGATTCAGAACTTCCGGTCTTTCAACCGGGCGCTCCGCAGTTGAGTCATCGCGGGGTTCTATCGCGCGTGGCCCACAGAACGAGAATGGTGACGGCCGGTCCAACGACGCTGCTCGCCACCCATTCCGTGACGAGACTCACCGGCAATGCGATAAGAGCCGCCCACCCGAGCCGTGCAATCCCGGATTGGCCCGCCGTGAAATGCCAACCGACGGACGCTCCGGCCACCAGCGATGCGACTCTCGCGGTCCAGACATAGACGTTCAGCCATGGCGCGGCGCGGCGAACATGAGCGATCTGATCGTCGAGTTCGTCTGGAAGCGTCATTTGTCTCAACCGTTCACTCGCGGCCGAATAACCACTTCACGCCCATCCAGACGCCCGTTCCGGCGAAAGCCGACGCCGCCATCAGCATGGCGCTCCAGAACAGCCGGGACGTGAAGCCGGACAGGAAGTGCCATAGGCCAATCGCGTGGTTTTACGCGCGGCGTTCGCCGAACCGCCGCCGACCATCGCCACGAAGGCCGTCGGCACCACGTGAAGGAGTGGCTCTGGCTGGATTAGCCACCCTCCTCGACGCACCGCAGCTCGACGTGGTAGCCGTAGACAGCGTGCGTCGCGTCAGGCGGAATAAACGTGATTGTCCGCTCCTTCACCCTTGCGAAAGCCCTACTACCCTCTTCGTCCCTGACCCCTTCTGGGAAATAGATGCAGTCCCCGATCTGTGGGATTGGGAACGGGAACGGAGTATCGGACGTGTGCAGGCAACGGTCCTCTTCACCGAGCCCGCTCCCGGACATGTCCGAGATTTCGAGGGTGTAATGCGACATGGCGAACTCCTGATTCGAGACGGATCATCTGCGCACCAAGCTAACTCCGGAGGGTCAGGCTGTCCAGTGCTTCGGGCTGGTTTCCATGGAGTTCGCGCTTTCGTGGCCGTCATCCGTCTTGTCGCGGGGCGGGTCGCGCTGCTAAAAGCCCGCTCGCAGTTCGTCAAGCTCCCGTCATCGGCCGCGCACCTGGATCGCGGCATTGTTCGAGGAGGTCGCATGGACGTGACCGAAACCGTTTCCGATTTCCGTCGCTCCCCCCGGTTCCAAGTGAAAGCGGCCCTGCCGTGGATCGCGGCCGCGATTCCCTTCGCCGCGGCGCTCCTCGCGCATGCCGTCGGGCCGCAGCCGCAGTCTCCCGCGGAAGGGCCGCGCAAGCCGGCGCTGGTCGTCGACCAATATCTCGTGAACCTCGGGGAGGCGCGGGACGACCGCTTCATCGTCGGCCGGTTCGGGTTTCGCAACGGCGGCGAACAGCCCGTCGAAATCACCGCGCTCGAGCCGAGCTGCGGCTGTCTCCAGCCGCAGCTCTTGCAGCGGACCTACGCCCCCGGCGAAGCGGGGCGGTTCTTCCTCCGCGTGCAGGCGGCCAACGAGGCCCCAGGACCGCACGAGTATTTCGTCGAGATGAAGTACACCGACCCCGTGCCGCAGTCGGTCCGGCTGACGCTGAAGGTCGTGCTTCCCGAACAGAAGGTCGTGCTCCAACCCAAGTCGCTCATGTTCTACCAGCTCGGGACTTCCGAGACGTCGCAGGAGATCGTCGTCACCGATTATCGCGGGCGCAGCCTGCAGCCGATCGACGTCGAGTCGTCGTCGCCGGACCTGGCGCGGGTCGAGATCGCCGGGGTCGACGAGGACGACGAGGGGCATCGCCGCATCCGCCTCCGCGTGACCGCCGCGGCCCGCGTGCCGCCGGGGATCCACCGCGCCGTCATCTCGCTCCGCACCGAAGACCCGGAGCACTCGCTGTTGCAGGTCCCGGTGGTGCTCCAAGGCCCGGAAAGCGGACCGCGGACGGCGAGCGGCGAACGAGGGGGAACCGGGCGATAAGCGGTCGGCGCCGGCGCGCTCCCCTGCGCTCGCGGCTGCGCCGCTCGGCTCCGGGTCGCGGCTAACCGGCTCGTGGCGGCGCCGCGACCCTCAACCCTCAACCCCCACGTCCTGCAGCATCGCGTACAAAATCACGTTGATCGCGATGCGGAAGGCGTCGTCCGACTCGTAGCCCGGGCAGCCCGACGACGCCTGGTGTTCCAGCGCGCAACTGATGTCGTACTTGCTGTAGATCACCGCGTATCGGCCGTCGATGCGGATCCCCTCCAGGAACGGCTCGACCTGGCGGACGGTCGTGTCGATCGGCTCGTCCGGGTTGGCCGCCGCGGCGCTGCGCCGCTTCACCGTCCGCAGCGCATAGCCGACCTTCTCGCTGAACAGCTCGTGTTCGGGCGGAATCCGCTCCAGCTTCGCGCCGAACGCCGCCTCGATCTCCGCCCGGAAGCTCTCGTCGAACGGCCGCGCGCCGCAGCAAGCGTCGGCGAACAGCACGCCCCCCCGCTCCGCGTATTTCTTCAACTGCTCCCGCTCCTCCGCCGAGAGCTGGAACGAATTCCGGCCGTGCATGGTGACGACCGGGTACTTGTACAGGTCGGCGTCGGCGAAGGCGACGGCCTTCGGCTTGGTGGAGGCGGACAGCCCCGCCGCCTCGTTCAGGGCCCGCAGCAGGTTCGTCAGCGCGCGGGGGGCCGTGTCCCAGCCCCCGCCGTGGCGGACGCGGGCGACCTGCAACAGCCCCCGCTCGATCGGGTCGGCCCCCGCGCCGCGCTCCGGCCGCGGATCCTGCAGCTTGACCGGCGGCTCGCGCCCCGTCGCGTAGGCGACGATGTTCACTCCCACCGACATCGACTTGCTGATCATCGCCTTCAGCCGCGCGTCGCGAGCCGGTGGATCCTGATAACTCCACTTGTTCCACAGGCAGGCGAAGTCGAGCGGGGCCTGCGGCGGGACGTACAGAATCGGCGTGCGGCACCCGAAATCGACTCCCCACAGGCCCACCGTCTCGTCCCCCCGCTCGAGCGCATACTCGCTGCGGTAGACGACGTGCGTGGCGGGCAGCAACTGGAGATCGGCCTGCTCCCCCTCGAACATCCGCGCGACGAGCCGGCGGAAGCCGCGGTCGAACTCGGCCGCCTGCTCCTGACAGGTGGCCGCCGCGACGATGTACCCCCCCGCGTCGAGATACTCCCGGAGGACCTTGACCTGCGCGTCGGTGACGACCGGCGCGGCGGCCCCGCTGATGTAGAGGATCTTCGATTGCAGCAGCACGTCGGCCCCCCCCGCGATCGGGAGCTTCGAGAGATCGACCGTCTGCGTGCTCATCAGGTGCGGCCACTTGGGGAGGGCCGTGATGTGCTCGGTGAGGTTGCGGACGTCGTCCGGCTGCGGGTCCCAGTGGTTGCTCCCGGGATCGTTCGCCGTCGGGTATTGCAGCTTGCTGATCAGGACCGGCGACAGCCCCTTCGACAGGAACAACAGCGAGAAGCTCGTGCCGACGAGCCGATCCCCCTGTTCCTCCCACGTGCCGTTCGCCATGTTCCGCGCGCGGCGAACGAGGAACGTCGCCCCTTCGCGATACCAGTCGTGCTCGCCGAAGAACCGCTTTCCCGACAGCCGCCCCGCCCGCTCGAGGCCGTAGAGATAATAGAGCGGCCAGTTCGTGTCCCGGGGGTTGCTGCCGACGCTGAAGTTCTGCTCGATCCACTTGATTCCGCGGGCGAGGTGCGGATCGGGCGCTGCGTCGCCGCAGCAGACCGGCTGGCCGTCGGGGCCGATCTCGCGTTCGTCGTCGCGGAGCATGGCTTTGATGATCGTGAGCGAGGAGATGCCGGCGACGGTCATGCTGCCGGTGCTGCCGCCGCGGGCGACGCCGCTGTAGCCCCAGCCGCCGTCGCCGGACTGCGACCGCCGCCAATGGTCGCGGGACAGCTCCCACACTTCGCGGGAGACGGGGACGCCGGCGACCGCGGCGTCGCGCAGCCCCAGCAGGGCGAACTGGGCGTTGCTGCGGTCGTACCAGACGTCGGGCTTGGTGGCGTCGTACCCCCAGGCCCCCTTGCCGTCCCCCCGGCGGATCTGGCTCCCTTCCAGCTTCCGCACCAGCAGCCCCAGCCGCACGCGGTCGGTCTCGCCGTCGCGGGCCGCCGCGAACGCGGAGCACAACAGCGACACCTCGTAGACCGTCTCGGCGTCGTTGGCCCGCTTGCGGAGGCTTTCGAGCGCCCGGGCGACTTCGGGGTCGCGGGGCGTCATCCCCGTGTTGAGCAAGGCGAGCGTGACCAGGGCGCTCGTGCCGACGGGATACCGCCCGATGCTCGCGTCCCACGAGCCGTCCCGCCGCTGCTGGCCGAGCAGATGGTCCCGCCCGCGCTGGATGGCCCGCAGCACTTCGTCGGCGGTGATCGGCTGCGGCGCGTCCTGCGCGGCGAGCGGCCGCCCAACGAGCGCCGCCGCGGCGCACAGGCCGACCAGGAGAAGGCGGATCGCACGGTTCATGATATGCACGGCAGTCCTCCCGCTTCCGTAGGACGGATCGGCGATCCGTCCGATAAGCAGCGCATCGAACGCGATCGCCTACGCGCGATCTTACGCGGCCGGCGCGCGGGGCACAACGCGAGATTTAGAAGGCATGCGCGGGAACGATTCCCGCGCCGCGGCGTCCAACTGAGCGTAGTGGAATTCGCAGATTTCGCGCGACTCGCGACGAGTCCGAGAAGTGCAGGTGACTGCTGCGGATTCCGATCCGCGTGGTCCACACGGTCCCCTCCCAGAGGCGCACATGCACGCTCCATTGCTCATCCTGTCGCTGATGGCGTTCGCCGCGGACGATGCGGTCCCGCCGGCGGTCTCGAAGCCGGAATTCCACGAGCGGGCGACGGCCGCCGTCCGCGAAACCGTTCCCGAGGCGACGGTCGCGCCGGTCCGCTCCAAGAACATCCATCTGCCCGACTGGAAGATCGAGCACCCGCTCGGCGAGCGGAGGTTCTACACGGCCGTCGTCGGGCAGTCGCTCGTGGCCCCGATTCGGAAGTTCGTCGCCGTCGAAGCGGACGGGACCGTGCGGTATCCGTTCACCGCCGCCGAACTCGATGAAATGCTGGCGCGGCGCGACAAGTCGGCCTGGAAGGACGAGGACTTCGTGAACGCCGCGACCCTTCGCATTCACCTCTCGGGAGTCGAGAACGAGGACGGCTGGAAGGTGCTGCGCAAGCCCGACGACTTCCTCGCGATCCGGTTCAACATGCCCCAGGCGGGCCCGGCCGCGGCCGCCCGCGCGAAGGCCGCGGAGCGAATCGCGGCCCCGGTGGTCAGCCATGAAGACGGAACCACGCGGGTCACGCTTTACGCCTGGCACCTCATCGGCGGCGCGCTGAAGAAGTGGGAGATCGCGTTCGATCAGAAGGTCACGGCGAAGGAGGAAACGCTCGGCCTCTTCGGCGGCGGCGGCTACGATTGAGACCTTCCTCCAAGGCGGGGTGGCCGCGACGCCGTTCAGCGGCCCGTTGAACAACCGATCCGCGATAGAGCCGCGCCCGTCAGGAAGCGGTTTTCCCAAAGAGTTCCGTCGCGATTGACCGATCCCCGACGGTCGCGAGGGTGGCCCCGACGGCGCAGCCGTCGGGGTCGCGAAGCGACGTCGGGGCCACCCGGCGCCCCGCTCGTATCAGAGGCCGGCGGCTTTGCGAATCTCATCTTCCGTCATGTCGAACTTGTACGTCTTCTTCCACAACACCTTATAGCCGCCCGAGTGCGGTCCAGGCCTCCAGAGATGCACTGGGCGATCGGCCGTCTCGAACACCTCGATCGTGTAGGAGATCTCGCGGCCCCCTCCCTCGTAATCGCGCCAGGTGTCGATGGAGTTGACGTTATTCGGCTGCGGCGGCCCGGTCAGAGCCGATTGTTCGCCGTTTCGGAAGTACCACGCCGCGACGAAATGCCCGTTGCGGACGGGCACCTCGACCGCCTCGGCATCCCGCCGGTCGAAGTACACGGCCGGCACGGCTATCTGCTCGGCGTCGTCGGCGCGCCGCCGTACCAGTAAGTAGGGTGGGCTGTGCCCACCATGATGAAGAGTGGGGGTTCCGTCGTCGTTTCGTCGGATGCGGATGGGGAGTCGTTTGGTCGTGCTGGTGGGCACAGCCCACCCTACCGAGGCACGCCCACCTTACGGGATGGCCATTTCCATGGCGGTCGCGTCGAGGTCGTCGAAGTGGAGCGGGCCATCGAGCGAGCGGCCCCAATCGAGGTCGTAGACTCCTTGCTTCACCCAGCGGTGGAACGACGAGTGAGGCCAATCGCGGGGATTGGCCACGAGGCCGTGTTTCACCGGGTTGTAGTGGATGTAATCGAAATGGCGGTCGAAATCGTGCTCGTCGCGGATCGTGTGCTCCCAATATCGCACCTGCCAGACTCCGCGTTCGCCGCGCTCGCGCCGAGCCGCGCTCACCTCCTGCTCGACGCCGCCGGCGGCAAGCCAGTCCTTCGTGAACTCCTTCTTGATCCAGGCCCAGCGCTTCGGATAGGCCGCATCGCCTGGGGGCAGCGTCCAGATCGCGTGCAGATGCTCCGGAAGGAGGACGATGGCGTTGATCTCGAACGGCCACTCCGCCTGGCAATCGCGGAGTTTCTCGCCGAGGAGCGTCCGGGCGGATTCATCGCGGAACAGCGGCGCGCGGCTGTGCGCGACGAGGGTGAAGAACAACGTTCCGCCGGCGACCCGCCATCGTCGATAGTCGGCCATCGCGCGCTCCGTAGGGTGGGCTGTGCCCACCATGATGAAGAGTGGGGGTTCCGTCGTCGTTTCGTCGGATGCGGATGGGGAGTCGTTTGGTCGTGCTGGTGGGCGCAGCCCACCCTACTTCGGCTGTTGCCGCCACACCGATTCGCTGGGCGCTTCGCTGCGCTCCGACCCCCGCCGCCCCAGCAGAACCCCAATCTGCGAAATCTGTGGATGAAATCTCCTTCAAGCCGCGACGCCACGCATCGACGAAAAGGATTCATCCACCGATTGCACCGATTACGCAGATTGTCGAAGGCGCGAGGGCGCTCATCGATGTCTTGTCGTATCAAACGCGAAGAAGAGCGAGATACCCATCATGGCGAGCAGCGACGCGAGCAAGACCCCGAACGGCGGATCGAGGCCGATCGATGGTCCAACCCACACGATCAGGGCGGAGACGATCAGGACAGCGGCGAGAAGGACGCGCGTGGTCCGCCTGGCGATCATGTCGATGACTCCGCCGATTCGTAATGTATCGACCACGGATGGTCGGCGGATCGTTATCCGCCGGCTATTTGATTCAAGCGTCGAGTTGCCCCAGCCGGGCGGTGCTGTCGCCGAGGCTTTCCACCTCCGCCCC
>JBBDNU010000153.1:0-77270 GCA_040877365.1 Planctomycetales bacterium | reverse complement strand
CGCGACGGAAACCATCTTCCTGGTGGGTGCCACATTCCTTCACAAGCTCTCAGAAGTCAGAAGTCAGAAGGCGGAGGCCGGAACTTGTGAAGGTTTCGCCACTCTCCGCGGGTGCATGCTGCCAGCGTCCTGGAAACGCCGATGCTGGCAGCATCGGCTGCGATCGATTCACACGCTCTCAGCGGCAGAAGTCGGGAGATCACGCAGGGTCGCCCCCGCGTCCATCCGATCTCTGATCTCTGATCTCTCCCGTCCCGTCCGGTTCCACTACGTCCCGTGGTCCGCGCTCATGAAGCGGGCCACGTAGGGCGACACGCCCGGCCTGGCGCGGCGGAAGTGTCCGGAGGGGCCTTCTCCGAGGAACTCGGAGAACCAGGCCTCGTGCTCGATCTCCTCGTTGAGGATCGCGGCGCTCACGTCGTAGGTGCGGTGGTCCTTGCCGGTGGTGTAGTGGCAGAGGTCGGTGTAGGTGCGGATCGCGCAGCGCTCGGCCTCGACCAGGACGGTGAGCAGGTCCTTGAGCGACTTGCCGGTGGGCGTCTTGCCTCCCTTGAGGCTGTCGGGGAGGTAGGCGTCGGGGCAGCCGGCCTTGTCGGCGAACTCGCGGATATCGCGGGGGAGTTCGCCCCCCAACTCGTAGATGCGGGGGACGAGGGCCTCGAAATGATTGCGGTCTTCGATCCGCGCGTCCTCGATGATCTCCTTGAGGCCCTCCCCCTCCATGCCGATCGCCGCCACGCGGAGGATCGTGTAGTAGTAGAACGTGGTGAACTCCGCTCCCGCGGCGGCGATCAGCTTGTCGAGCAGGACCTGCACGTCGAGGCCCGCCTTCTCCACCATCTCTCGGGCGACTTTCCCCATGACCGATGCTCCTGTTGGTTCCAGTTGACGGTTGATGAAGGACAGACTACCGACCAGCGACTTCCTGACACCGCGCGTTGCGCAACTCGCTCCCGCACGGGCCGCCCCCGCCGCATCCCGGCGAGGCCCGGGCGCTTTCGACGCGGCGGAGCAGGTCCGCCACGTCCGGCTCGCACGGGGCGGAGCCGATCGCCAGGTCCCGCACGGTCCCCTCCGCATCGATGAGGAACCGGCCCCATAAGGCTTCTCCGTCGTCGTCGACGAAGCCGCACCGCCGCGCGATCCGGCCGTCGGCGTCGATGACGATCGGCAAGGGGACTTCGGCCGGCCCCTCCTCGTCCTGAAAGCGCTCGAGCCACAGCAGCGTGTCGGCGAGGTCGTCCCGGCAGACGAGCGCGATCTTGCCGCGGGCCCGCTCCAGCCGGCCGGAGCAGGCGCTCAAGACGGCGAACAGGCCCCGCCAATCGGAGCCTGACTGAAGGGAGTCGAACAGCAGGACCAGCGCCCGGCCTTCGCGAAGCACGTCCCAGGCGAGCTCGGCCAGCTCGCCGTCGACGACCGCGGTGCATCCGAACTGCGGTGCGCTGGCGCCCACGGCGACCATGACGCATCTCCCGTGGAGGGTTCGGAACAGGAGCGCTTTCGACCGGAGCGACGCGTCCGCGCGATTCAGCGACGGAACGTCGCGGACACGTCGGGGGACATGATACCACGAATTTTCCGGCGCGGCAAAAAAATGCGGGGCCGCGCCCGAAGTCGAGGCGATGCGGAGGAGACGCGACGATCCGCGGCAGCAGTGCCCGCGACCGGCGCGATGCTTATACTCGACCCTCGACCATCGACGTCTGGGGCGGCCGGCGGGCGGAGGAGGATGGAGGATCGCGCCGAGTGATATGGTCAAGCAGTACCGGGTACTCAGTACTGCGTACTCGGTACCGAGTACCCACTCCGCACTCCGCACTCCGCACTCCGCACTCCTCAAAACTCCCAGCTCAAGCCCGCGTTGAAGGCGTGCATGTACCAATCCGTGCGGTCGAATTGGATCTGCGGATTGCCGCGCTCCGGCGCCAGATACCGGATCGAAGTCGGCCGCTGAATTTCGCCGACCCACAGCAGCGTGTAACCGACGCGGAGGCGGGCCTTGTCGAGCATCTGGACCTTCTTCAGCACGGGAATGTACCCGAACACGTTCGCCTCGAAGGAGATGTTCTCCTCGATGATCGGCGAGACGTGCCCGTGGTGCCCTGAATCGGCGAAGGTGAGCGTCTGATCGTAGTCCGGGTTGAAGAACCCGTTGCCGAGTCCGCGGCCATTCAGCGACGTATGCTCGTAGTTGCCGGCCACCGCGACCTTGGTCTCGTTGATGATCTTGAAGCTGTCGCCCCCGATGTCGAGCCGCAGCCCGATCTCCGGGCCGAGCAGATGGCTGCGGGCGACGGAGTGGAACGAGCCTTCGAAGTCGGAAACGATGTTCGCGGTGCCGCTGCCGGCGGTCGGAACCGTACCGGGCGGAAACTGAACGATATAGCCGACGCCCGATCCTCTTCCGAGAAAGCTCAACTTCTCCCGCAGCCCGAGATAGCGAACCCCCATCGTCGGGCGCAGTTTCAAGGCCGACAGATCCCATGCCCGGGAACTGGTCCAGGTCAGGTTGGTGCCGAACGCCTCGGTCGAGTAGGTGATCGACACGTTCTTGTCGTAGGGCGTATTGGCGTCCGAGGTGATCGGCGGAGTCGCCCCCAGGCCGAATCCCGTGTCGAGCGGAAGTCCGGGGTTGTCGACGCGCAGCGTCGTGACGTCCGAGGAAATGGCGTTGGGGTTCCCGTACAGGCGCGTCACATCGTAACCGCCGCCCCACCAGCCACTGAGTTCGAAACCGCTCCCGTCGGGATTCACGCTTCCCAGCCTCAGCCGCAAGCCCCCGGATTCATCCCAGTCGTCGTCGAACCGGTCGCGGAGATTCTCGATACGGTGCGGATAGAACCCTGCCGCCTGGGCGGTCGGCTGGAAGAAGATATTGCCGTCGATATCGGTCGACCCGATGAATGCGCCGCTGGGCCGCCGGTAGTTGACCACCATCCCTTCCACGATCACGAACCGCTGGAATTCGTCGCTTGTCGCCCGGTGCCACAGGCCGTCCTTGTGGTAGTGCTGGTCGAAGGCGTGGTCGTAGGGGGAGATTTGCGGCCAGGGGTTCGCGCCGGGCGGGACGCCGGTGAAGCCTTCCTGCACCGCGACCGGCGTGTTCGTCGGGTATGTTCCCGGCGGCGGATAGAGAGGATCCGGAAAGGACGCGATCCCTGGCGGATCGAAGACGGGCGGATCGAAAGCGCGGGGCGGCCCTTCCGGCGAATCGAAGTACGCCACACCCGCCGACCCGGGGCCCCCTTCCGACCACGGGCCCTGCGCGGGCGCCGCGCGTCCTCCGGCGAGAACCGGCAGGATGCCCAACAGGGTCGCCAACCAGAGAGGTAGCCGCATCGTTTCGTCCTCGAACAACGGCCAGTGATGCGTGGTCTGTCGAAAGTCGCACCGGGCGCAAGGGCACGGTCCTGCGGGATGTATCGGTCGCCCGCTTGGGCAACCTGTAACGATTGTGCCGGAATTCCCTCGGCTTGGATCGGAGAGCAGGGCCGTCCCGCTCCGCCAGACTCCCCGTCTTGCCGGAACCAATCCCAATCCCTTCCTAGCACGGGAGCCGAATCCATGGTCGAAAATTTGCGCGAGAGACAGAACGCCGGTTTCTTCTCTGTGAAATCTGCGCAATTCGGATTGAGAACGAACCAGTAGCTCGATGTGCTTCCACGGATCGACCAGTTCCGATCCGTCGCTTGTTTCGCCGCGCCGTTGTGGTAAGATCGGAAACCTCGATTCGTCCTTCCTCCGACTCCCGCCGACACAGACGGGCCGACACGCGGGCCACCCCACGCCGGCCCTCCTCCAAGGTGTTGCCATGCTCGAGAAGCTGTTGCGCCCGGTGTCGTCGTTCGCGGCCGCGGTCGTCGTATGCGGGATGCTCGCGGGGACCGCACACGCGGAGACGCCGCTCCGCGAGGTGATCGACGCCGAAGTCGCGAAGGTCTGGAAGGAGAAGGGAATCAATCCCTCGGCCCCGGCGCCGGACGCCGAGTTTCTCCGCCGCGTGTACCTCGACCTGCTCGGCACGACCCCCTCCTACCAGGAGACGGCCGCGTTCCTCGACGATGCCGCGCCCGACAAGCGGGCGAAGCTGATCGACAAGCTGCTCGACGATCCCCGTTTCGCCGAGCACCAGACGCGCGAGTGGGACATGGTGCTCTTCGGCCGCAACCCCCCCGGATACGATTCGGGGAGCCGCGAGGGCTTCATCCGCTTCCTGCGGGAACAGTTCGCGAAGAACGCGCCCTACGACCAGATCGTGAAGACGATCCTCCTGGCGGAGGGAGACACCTCCAACCAGGGCGCGCCGATGTTCCTGATGCAATACCAGCGAAACCCGGAAGACGCGGCGGTCGCCGTGACCAAGATCTTCATGGGGGTGCAGCTCGAATGCGCCCGCTGCCACGACCATCCCTTCGAGGACTACACGCAGGTCGACTTCTACGGAATGGCGGCGTTCTTCGCGCGGCTGCAGCGTGTGGAGGCCGGCACGAACGGGAAGGAAAAGATGCTCGCCCTGGGGGAGAAGAGCACCGGCGACGTGCTGTTCACCGGGCCCGCGATCGACGCCACCCCCGGCAAGAAAGGCGAGCCGATCGCGCCCAAGTTCCTGAAGGGCGAGCCGCTCGCGGAGCCGGAGCTGCCCCAGGATTTCAAGGAGCCGCCCAACATCCCCGGCGGGAAAATGCCCGAGAAACCCCAGTTCTCGCGGAAGGACGCCTTCGCCGAATGGGTCGCGCGGCCGGACAATCCGTGGTTCGCCCGCGAGGCGGCCAACCGCATCTTCGGGCAGTTCCTGGGCAAAGGGGTCGTGCACCCGGTGGACAACCTGAGCGACGTGAATCCGCCCAGTCATCCCGCGCTGCTCGATGCCCTCGAAAAGGAGTTCGTGGCGCACCGGTTCGACATCAAGTGGTACGTCCGCGAGCTGCTCAACTCGAAGACGTACCAGCTATCGTCCGCCGGCTCGGCGACGGAGGCCTTTCCGCTGTACTACGAGCGCGCGAAGTACCGTCCCCTCTCTGCGGAAGAACTGGCGGCCTCGTGGCGGGTCGCCACCGGCTACGACGAGGCGCTCGCGAAGTCCGGCAAGAAGCCGGAGAACGCCGACGACTTCGCCCCGCTCACCCGAGGATACATGCTGAGCTTCTTCGGCAAGCCCGGCGACGGCGAGGGGAATTTTCAAGGCGGAATGCACGAGCACCTGTATCTGAACAACGGCGAACTCGCGAGGTTGTTCGCCAACTCCGGCGACGGGACGCTCCTGCACTACCTCTCGAAGTCCGAGGATCCGATCGAGAAGAAGGTCGAGCGGCTGTTCCTGCAGATGCTCTCGCGGCCCCCGTCCGAGGAGGAAGCGAAATTCTTCGTGGCCTATCTGTCGGAGACGGAACCGAGCGGCCAGCGGCAGCAGAACGCGATCTGGACCCTGATGACGTGCAGCGAATTCCGCTTCAACCATTGACGCGGACTTGCGTGCGAGTCGATGAATATGTAGATCCATTGATCCATGCGGTCCCGCCCCAACATCCCCCCAGGATCCGAGCCATGAATCCGCATTGTCCCCGCAACGAGCACATCTCGCGGCGCGCCCTGATGAAGGGCGCCCTCGCCACCGCGGCCGGCGCCACGGTGATGAACTGGGGGGGCCTCACCAGCACTCCCGCGTTCGCGGCCGAGGTCGCGAAGAAGCAGAAGCATTGCATCATGCTCTGGATGAACGGCGGCGCGAGCCAGTTCGAGACGTTCGACATGAAGGTGGGCCGCCCCACCGGGGGCATCTTCCGCGAGATCGACACCGACCTGCCGGGCTACAAGGTCTGCGAGCTGATGCCCGAGATCGCGAAGCGGATCCACAAGCTCGCCGTCATCCGCTCGATGCGGACCTCGCAGATCGACCACCCCGGCGGCATTTACCTGATGCACGCCGGCTACGCCGAGGCGGCCAACGTTCGCTTCCCCGAGATCGGCGCGATCGTCGCCAAGTACGCCGGCGACCCGAACAGCGACCTGCCGAACTTCGTCAAGATCTCCGCGCCCAGCTACACCGGGGCGGGGTTCCTCGGCCCGAAGTACCAGCCGTTCGGCCTCGATCAGAACGGCCGGCTGCCGACCTTCTCGGTGTCGGGAATGAATCCCGCGGACGAACAGCGGCGGCACGAATTGCGGAGCTTCATCGAAGAGAGCTACGCCCGCGATCACCAGGCGGAGCCGACCCGCATGCACCAGCAGGCCTACGAGCAGGCCCGCCGGCTGCAGAACGTTCGCAGCGTCTTCGACGTCGAAAGCGAATGGCAGAAGTACAAGGAGAAGTACGGCGACAGCGCGATCGGCCGGAAGTGTCTCACCGCTCGCTGTCTGGTCGAGGCCGGCATCGCCTTCGTCGAGGCCGGGCACGACAATTACGACACGCACGCCGACAATTTCACCGGGCACAAGGCCCGCGTGCCCGTGATGGAGAAAGCGTGGGCGGCATTGCTCGACGACCTCGAAGAGCGGGGACTGCTCCAAGACACGCTCGTCATCTGGACGGGCGAAATCGGCCGCACCCCCTCGATCAACAACCGCTCCGGCCGCGACCACTACGTCCGTTCGTGGAGCACGGCCCTCGCCGGCGCCGGCGTGAAGGGCGGGCTGGTGTACGGCGAGTCGGACCGCGACGGGCACGACGTCAAGGACAATCCCGTCACCGAAGGGGACTTCTTCGCCACGATTTACAAGGCCCTGGGCATCGACCCCACCATCGAGAACTACGCGGGCATCCGCCCGATCCCGCTCGCCCCGTTCGGCAGCAAGGTCGTCGAAGACCTGCTCGCCTGACGTGCATCTTCTACAAAGTAGCTGAATTCGCAAGAATTCAGCTTGAACGATCGGAATTCTTGCGAATTCCGCTACCGAGGAAATCCCATGGCCGCACTGAACCCCGCCAAGCCCCAGCACGTATGGGACCTCACCTTCGAGGGGGACTGGCCCACCTCCGTCGCCTTCATCGGCGGGTCGCGCAAGCTCGCTGCCGGCAACCGCGAGGGGAAGATCTACCTCTGGGACATCCCGGATGCACCCCCCGAGAACCCCGACTTGAACAAGGGGGGCCGCAAGCGCGAAAGGCCCGACCTCGACCCCGTCCGCCTGCTCGAAGGGCACCAGAACGGGATCACCCACCTGATTTCGACGGCCGACGGCAACACGCTGATCTCCGCGAGCCTCGACCACTCGGTCCGCCTCTGGAACACGAACCTTGCTCCCGAGGGGAAGGTCGAGGCGGTCCTGGACATGGACTATCGCCGCCAGCAGACCCGCCGCAAGAGCGAGGAGGAGACGAAGAAAATCCTCGAAGCCCCCGGCATCGAGGTCGAGGTCCAGCGGACACACGAGACGCTCGCCGGTCATGCCGACTGGATCACGGCGCTGAACCTCAGCGCCGACGAGCGGCGGCTCATCAGCGGCGACGACGATTGCCTCACCATCGTCTGGGACCTGCCCGCCCGCAAGGAGATCTCCCGCTGGACCGGATATCCACGCGACTGGATCCGCTCGGTCGCCCTCTCGCCCGACGGCAAGACGGCTTTCGTCTGCGAGCACGCCAATAAGGCCGACAGCTTCGACGTGCCCGCTCCGCGGGTCCGCCTGTGGAACGCCGACGACGGCACGCCGACGCTCGACCTACTCAAGTTGTGGACGCCCGAAACGAAGGACGAGCAGCGGACCGATTCCTACGGCTACGCCCAGACCTGGGGCAAGCTGCTCAAGGACGGGCTCGTGTGCGCCGCCTGGTCTCCCGACGGCAAGCTGATCGCCGCCGGGCAGGGAGGCGAGATCGGCGGCGGCGTGGGGAACGTTCACCTGATCGACGCCGAGAGCGGCAAGATCGTCCGCACCGTCTCCGAGCACCACGAAGGCGTCGTGGACGTCAAGTTCTCCGCCGACGGCAAATACCTCCTCACGGCCGGCCGCGACACGGTGGTGAAGATCATCCAGGTCGAAGACGGCAAAGACGTGGCGACGCTCGGCAAGGGGCGCGGCGGGCAGTTCAAGGACTGGATCCACGCGATCGCCCTCTCCGCCGACGAGCAATGGCTGGCGATGGCCGACATCTCCGGCATCGTGCAGGTCTGGCGCTTCGAATGACCCGCGTCCATGGGTCGCCGCGACGCGGAGGCTTTGGAGCGGAGCGCGTTCGAACGGAAGGCCCCGCTGCGCAAAGCCTCCGCGTCGCGGCTAACCGTGGAGGAAAACATCATGTTGCGAATTGCCGTGGCCTGCCTGGCGTGGGGCCTCTGTCTCAGGGTCGCCATGCCGCGCGCGGTTGCCGAACCAGGCCGTAGCGTGTTCGGTGAAGGCGCGGACTGGGACGCCGAGTTCGCCGCCCGCCAGCTCGAGAAGTTCCGCGCGATCCGTCCCGATCCGCAGGTGCTGGCGAAAATCGAGGCGCTCGGCGACGACTCGTGGCTCGCGCTTGACCGCGCCGGAGACGAGGCGCCCGAGGGGGGCCGCGGCGAAGTCCCGCTGGTCTACATGCCGGACTTCAAGGCCTGCGCCTTCATCTGCGGCTGCACCGATCCCGGCTACTCGTCCGACACGTGGTTCTACGTCCCCGCCGCCAACCGCTGGGTGCAGATGTGGCCGAACTGGATCAAGGGGGGCCGGGCGAAGGAGCTTAACCGCGGCCCCTACCCCACGGACCGCCCCGCCGGGCGCTGCTCGCTGGGTCTCGCCTACGATTCCGACCACAAGCTGCTCGTCAATCACGGCGGCGCGAACGCGGGCGATTTCGGCTTGCAGACATTCGAGCTCGACGTGGCGAACAACCGCTGGACGAAGACGACCGGGCTGGGCGACCCGCACCCCAAGGCCGGCGGCGACAACTGCATGGGCTTCGCCCCGGGCTTCGGCGTCGTGCAGGTCGTCCGCGGCGGCCGCATGCGGAGCGAGGGGAGCGTCCGCATGTACGACGCCAGCGAAACCTGGCTGTACCGCAGCGACGCCGACCGCTGGGAGCGGCTCGACGTCAAGAACCCGCCCCCCGGCGCGCACAACGTCAATCTCGTCTGGAACTCGCGGGACAAGCGGCTCGTCCATCACACCGGGGCGGAGATCTGGGCGTTCGACCCGGCCGCGCTCGCCTGGGAGGACCTCACTCCCGAGAAGAAAGGCCCGCCCCGCTACCGCCACGGCAACGCCTACGATCCGCTCAACAATGTGCTGATCACTTACGGGGGCAAGGAGGAACATAGCATGTGGGTGTTCGACTTCGCCACCCGCGCGTGGAGCGAGATGAAGTCTCCCGACATGCCCCCCCGCGCGGGCCAGAAGACGATGATGTGCTTCGACACCGACCTCAACGTCTGCGTGATGAAGCACGGCCCGCGAATCCTGATGTACCGCTACAAGCGGCAGCCCGATTCCCGATCGACGAAGCCTTGAGTCCGCTCCCCATGCCGACCCGCGTCGAACTCGCCGTCGAAGGCCCCGTCGCCCGCGTCTCGTTCGTCACCGAGAACGGCGTGCACGTCTTCTCGCAGGGAACGCGGGCGGAGCTGGGCGACGTGTTGGCGGAACTGGAAGACTGCGACGATCTCGACGTCGTCGTGTTCCAGTCCGAAGGGCGGACCTTCATCGCCGGGGCCGACATTCACGAGTTGGCGACGCTCAACTACGCCACCGGCGAGCACGTCGCCCGCGAGGGGCAGGCGCTGATGAAGCGGATCGCCGAGTTGCGCCCCGTCACGCTCTGCGCGGTCCACGCCGCGTGCGCCGGCGGGGGTTGCGAACTGGCGCTCGCCTGCGACCTGCGGATGGCGGCCGCCTCCGCCCGCATCGGCCTTCCGGAAGTCTCGCTGGGACTGCTTCCCGGCTGGGGCGGGACCGTCCGCGCCACGCGATTGTTCGGCGGCGCCGTCGCCCGCCGGATGGTCCTCACGGGAGAGCTGTTTCCCGCCGAGGCCGCATTGCGGCTCGGCATCGTCGATTCCGTGACGCCGGACGACGATTTCCGCGCCGCGGTGGAGGAACGGACCGCGCTGCTGCTGTCGCGCGGCCCGCACGCGCAACAGACGGCGAAGCGGCTGATCTATGCCTTGGAAGGTGGCGAGGGCCTGGCCGCGTTCGCCCGCGAAGCGCAGCTGTTCGGGAAATGTTGCGGCGACGCCCAATCCAAGGAAGGCACGGCGGCGTTTCTGGAGAAGCGCAAGCCGATGTGGCACTCGGTCGAAGGCTGAAGAATCTCTCACTTCGTCTGCGGGTGAAACGCTGAACCGAATCCGGCGAGAGGGCCAATCTCGGAACGGACGTTGTCCGTGGCGTCAAAGCGCGGCCTGGCCCGCTTGCCTGCGTCGTTGGACGTCTTCGATCGTCACGAGACGTTCCTTGTGCTTCGACTCCGCGTCCTTGAGATGTGCGATGAGCCGGTCCAGATCCGATCCGCATGCTTCGAAGATTCGTCGACGGGCCTCGCGGACTTCCGCGACGATTGGATCTTCCTTCATTCGACATCTCCAGGAAATTCCGCCAAGAGTTCCTCGGGAGTCACGATCACGGGAGTCGGCCGTTCGATCTCTGCATTGACCATGCTCAGCCGCCGAATCACTTGTCCGTTTGCGATGTGCCTGCAATTCCAAGTCACTGTGTGATCTGCTGGTGAGCCGCGACGATCAAGTCGCGGCTTCGACGCGCGACGAGATAGCTTGGGATCGTCGTTTCGAGATAGACGGACGGCAATGCTTCCACCTCGGATTCATGTCGCCATACGACGTAAGCATCTTCGATTCGTGCACGGCAGCGGGATAGATTGTGTCCGCCCGCCGACCGACGGGTTGACCGGGCGATGGTGGCCACCGAAGATTATGGAGTATCGGCCCGCTGCTTCCCAGTCGCCAGCCCTGCCCCTCCATGCCCCGCCTGCCGCTTTCCAGCCGCCAACGCTTTCGAGAATACCGTTCCAGGCTTCGTCAGCGATGGCGCAAGACGGGCGTTGACGGGCGTTCGGAGCGAGTCAACGGCGAAAAGCCGCCGGTCTCTCGCGCGCCGGGGCAGCGCGGGCCGCGGATGCGCTCCGCCGGGGAACTGGTCGTCGCGTTTTTCGAACAAGCCCGCGGGCAGCGGGGACGGATCGTCTTCGCGCTCGTCGCGCTGACGATCGCCACGGCGCTGGCGCTCCTCCCGCCGGCGGCCACCAAGTTCGTCGTCGATTACGTGCTGGGGAACGCCCCACTCCCCGAGGCGCTCACCCGCGTCGTCCCGCTACCAAGCGATCGCTTCGAACTGCTCCTGGCGATCGTCGGGACGGTGATCGCCGTGTCGTTCGTGCGGCTGGGAATCCACGTCTGGGGCCGCTGGCACGCCACGCAGGCGACCAAGCGGATTCAGCTCGCGGTCCGCAAGCGGCTGTTCGAGCACTCCGTCCGCCTCCCGCTGCACAAGGTCCACGAGATGAAGTCCGGCGGCGTCGCCAGCATCCTCCGCCAGGACGCGGGGAGCGTCGGCGACCTCGTGTTCGGCATGCTCTACAACCCGTGGCAGGCGGTCGTGCAGCTCGTCGGCAGCCTGTGCGTGCTGGCGTGGGTGGACTGGCGGCTGCTCCTCGGCGCGCTCGTGCTGTTGCCGGTCGTCTACTTCACGCACCGCACCTGGATCAACCGCATCCGTCCGCAGTACCGCGAGGTCCGCGACCGCCGGGAGAGGGTCGACGCCCAGGCGACCGAATCGTTCGGCGGAATGCGCGTCGTCCGCGCCTTCAGCCGCCAGCGGAACGAGACCTCGCGGTACATGCGCGAGAACCACCTGATGGGTCGGCAGGAGCTGCTCGTCTGGTGGTGGGGCCGCGGCATCGAGCTGGTGTGGGAGGCGATCATCCCGCTGGCCAGCGCGGGGGTGCTGCTCTACGGCGGCTGGCAAGTGCTCGAGGGGAACCTCACGCTGGGGGATCTGATGATGTTCCTCGTCTATCTGCTGATGCTCCTGCAGCCGCTCGCCGTGCTCGCCGAGAGCGCCGCCCAGTTCCAGAACAGCCTTTCGGCCCTGGACCGCGTGATGGAGGTGCTCGTCGAACCGCGCGAGATGCCCGCCCCGCCCGACGCGCGGGCCCTCCGCAAGCGGGACGTGACCGGCCGCATCGCGTTCGAGGACGTGAGCTTCCAGTATCCCGGCGGACGAGAGATCGCGCTGCAAGAAGTCTCGCTCGATGCCGCCCCCGGCCGCGTCGTCGCGCTCGTCGGTCCCAGCGGCGCCGGAAAAACGACGCTGTGCAACCTGGTCGCCCGCTTCTACGATCCGACCGCGGGGCGCGTCCTGCTCGACGGGATCGACCTCCGCGAGATCGAGGTCGAGAACTACCGCGGTCTGTTGGGACTCGTCGAGCAGGACGTGTTCCTGTTCGACGGGACCGTCGCCGAAAACATCGGCTACGCCGACCGCGCCGCGAGCGACGACGCGATCCGCCGCGCCGCCGAGGTCGCCAATGCCGACGAGTTCATCCGCCGCCTGCCGCACGGATACGACACGGTCATCGGCGAACGGGGGGTGAAGCTGAGCGGCGGGCAACGGCAGCGGATCGCGATCGCGCGGGCGGTGCTCGCCGACCCGCGGATCCTGGTCCTCGACGAAGCGACGAGCAACCTCGACACCGAGAGCGAGCTGCTTATCCAAGAGAGCCTCGCCCGGCTGATGCGGGACCGCACCTGCTTCGTCATCGCCCACCGTCTGAGCACGATCGCCCACGCCGACCAGATCCTCGTGCTCGAAGGGGGCCGCATCGTCGAGACCGGCACGCACGCGGAGCTGATGGAGTCGGGCGGGCGGTATCGCGACATGGTCCGCCTGCAAGTCGGCCGCCACGATGGACTGCTGGAACCGGCCGTCGCGTCGTCCGGCCCTTGACGCTGTGCCGAAGTGGATTGGTCAGTTCAATTGATCGAGCGGCATGGATGCCGGACTCTTGCCCGACCCGGCGAACCTGTCCACGAATATCAGCGGAGAATAGATGACGCGAAGCGTTGCATGGATCTTCCAGTTTACGACACCGTTCGCCACGCTGAAATAGTACCCTTCGGTATTCGAGGCTTCGGCCCGCCGAATCGCGTCCCGAGACAGCGCCGCAAAGGAGCATACATAACCGGCGAGCACAGTCAGTAACAACAAGCGCATCCTACCCCTCGGAAAGTGCGTTGGCGATTGCGAGATACATGGCGCACCGCTGCGGGGCCGATTCGTTCTGGTTTGTCCAGTGGAATCCCAGATCGGCTCGTCCGGCACGAGCCATTGCCGCGACCACTGTCCCGTTGATCGAATATCCGGCGTCGATGATATCGGACACGTTGAAACGAGCCTCGCCGCTGCCGTCTCGAATGCGCCGGGCAGCCTTCGCATTCGAGATCCATCCGAGCGCTTCGTATCGGTGCGGACCAGGCCGTATCGAAGTCGCGAGACGCTCTGCCGCACCGAAATCGCCGCGCGCGCAGCACGTCTGCAATACGCCGAAGGTCACAAGGTCGGCGGCCAATCGGCCGTCGAAACTCTGAAGGCGTCGAATGCGGCTCACGTTTTTCAGCGAATCCTCGACCCTTGCCGACGCAGCGAGTTCGTTCGCGAGAATTTCGATTGCCTCCAAGAGAGTCGTGTCGCGTTCGATCGTCTCCACGGATTCGTCGCGTTCGATATCGTCCAAGGCGCGCTGCGCTCGTCGAAAACGCTTGTGGGCCTCGCTGATCTCCCCTCGAGCGTGATGCGCCGCGCCGAGGATCGCGTGCGCCCGCACCAATGAAAACTCCGACTCGCTGATCTTCGATGCGATGACGTCCGCTTGGCCGAGTTCGTGACGGCGCACGGCGACCGCCACCAGATCGCACAGCAGTTGCTCGCGCCGCTTCACGTCGAGACCATCCGCGACGGAAATGGCGCCAGTCACATCGTCTCGGAGCAGCCGTTCCTGCCCAACGCGGCGGAGGAAGCCGATTCGGGTCGAGGCGTCCTCGATCCTACGAATCGTGTCCAATGCCGCCGCAAGCCGGTCTTGCTGCTCATCGGACATCGCGGCGATGCCACTTGCGAACCACCGATCGTGCGCGCGCACCATCCGCTGGATCCGTTCATCCTCTTCGGGTGGTCCAAGCGGCTCCAACTCCCGTGCGGCGGCGAATGCACGCCGCGCAAGCCCGTATTGACGCGATTCAATCGCGCGAGCGGCCATATCAATCAGACCGGCGGCCGCGATCCCGCCGCCACGACGATCAAGGGAGAGTCCGTCCTTCCATGCGCGTTCGGCCAGATCCGGGTTTCCGACTCGCATCGCTGCGATGGCGATGTCGGCGAACAGGCGTGGGCCATCGATGGCGGACTCGTATTCTTCAGTTTTCAGCGCGGCGCTTCGAGCGCGGTCCAAGGCCTCGATGACTGCATCCGCGGTCTCAGCGGAGCGAGCCGATCGTGTTCCGAGGCAGCAGAGGACCGCCGGAAGGACCAGAATACGCACCAACACGCCAGCTTCGATTGCAGACATTGATCGATTTCCTCTTGCCGTCGACCGCAAGCGTCCACTTTCACTCAAAACGAGATCACGATTCAAGAGCTAGCGCCGGCTGCCCCTTGAGGGAGTGGTGGAGGCACCGGCGGCCCGGGAGGATTGACAGGAAAACCGGACGGAAACTGTTCAAGCTGAATCGTCGGAGTACACGATTCAAAGCTGCAGCACGCACTCGTCCCGCGCGTGTTGACTGACCATCGAATCCTGATTTGCTGACCCGGACCGGTGTAATCGATAAGCGGACGATCCGCTCCTCCTGGCCGCAAATCCTGACCCCGAAATGACACGACCGCCTGGCCGTCCGGGCGCTCGCAGAGTTGCGAGCTGCCGTGCAAACGACAGGGAATATTGCATTTGAACTCGATCTTCATCGCGGCACAGGGACCTAAGCCAGGGAATACGTTGCCACGTTGGCTCGCCTTGAACTCAAGTGTCGGCTGTTGACAAGCGATCTCTTCGCCGATGAATTGCGTCGGCCTGAGGCCAGCACCTTCGCCCAACCTCGCTCGCATTGCCAAGATGATTCGGTGCGTCAATCCTGCGCGCGTTGTTGGAGCGCAAGTGAACGCTTGCCCCGCGACCAAAACGGCCGAGTCGATCTCAACCGAGACAGAGTAGTGCGGCGTAATGTCTGGGTCGCAGTGGTTCGCCAACACCTCGATCTTCGCATCGACGGTGCTCATGGGGAATCGCGCCGTTGGCGGATCACCAGGATTTCTTACCGGATCGATGAATACCTTGCTGTCCGAGCTCATGCACTGCATGCCGCTCGGATCGACTCGACCGACCGGCGAGTTTCGGGCGTATCGATAGAGCGCAGCGCTTCCTGGCAAAACGTCCAAACCGCCGGGCGGCATCGGGTCGCGGGCGGTGAACCGGGCGAGTGTGGGCATGTACATAGCGATTCTCCTTCCTCTCAGAATCCGGGCAGGGAGGGAACTCCGGGATGGGCGATGGCCGTTTGATGGGGGAACCGGATGCCGGGCAGCGATCGCGAGGGTTTGGCGCTCATCAGCGCATGCATGGGCTGATGCGTGACCCGATACGCAGCGCAACCGGCGCATCGGCAGTTGGGGGGATGCCCCGGCACGCTCGGCGGTTGTTCGGCCGCCTTTCGGGCCTCCTGGCAATTCCAGCAGGTGCAGCAGTCCGGATGCGGCGGGCCGGGTGGCGCCAGTTCCCCGCGCGCCTCCCGGCACTCTGGACACAGACACCATTTTCCATGAGGCGGCGCGAGACGCGACAACGCCGCGCGGGCCTTCGTGCATTCCCAGCAGGTGCAACTCGCGCTCCCGTGCGGCGGCTGCGGGCGCGTCTCGGCGATGTCTCGCGCATGCTCGCACGGACCGCAACAGCAATTCGGCGAATGCCCCCACACGCCCGGCAGCGCGCGGCGTCGCGCTTGTCGCTCGAACCGCTCCCGCTCCTGCTCCCGGAAGCGCTCGTGGAACTTCCGTTCGTGCTCTTCATAGTCGCGCGTCCGCAAGGCGTGATGTCGCTCGTAACGCTTGTCGTCCGGCACGAGCTTGCAGGCGTAGTAGAACGCCTTGAGCGCCTCGCCGCGCTTTCCGAGATCCCAGAAGCACTCGCCCCGCTCCATCAGGAAGGAGGCGAGTTCTTCCTTGGCCGTAAGCGATCGGAGATACCGGCCGTACTCGCAATCCTCCTTCGTCCACAGTTCCGGCCACTGGATGTAGTGCGAGTCGGGATGGAAGGCGATCCCTTCGCCGGAGCCTTCGATGTTGAACCGGTCGGGCGCGATCCAGAGATCGAGATCGGGCAGCCGCCATTGGATCGTGGTGCCGCGCGGGTCGTCCCAGCGAAAGTAGAGATGCCCGCGCGTCGCCGCGAGGTGGACCGGCAGTCCGAGCCTGCGGCCGACCGCAACGTACACCACCGGCATCGACGCGCACGTCCCGCCCTGACCATCTGGCGACACGATCCCGTGGATGAACACGTCCTCGGGCTTGCAGAAGTCCGGCTTGAACTTGCGGTCGGGATGATAGGCGACGCCGCAGTCCTCCTGCAGCACCTGGAGCGTGTACCAGCAGAAGAACCGCCCCAGCGAATTGCCGCACGAGTATTCGGTCGGCTCTCGAGCGGCGAACGGATCGAAGCGGTAGAGGTGGCGGCAGATTTCGATCCGCACCCGCTGCGCCCACTCATCGAGCCGGTCGAGCAACTCGGGAATGTCGAGATTCTCGGTTCCCGGCAGCCCGCGAGCGGCACACAGATTCAGCAAGGCGATATCGTATTGCTCGACCTCGGAGGTCGGCAGCCCGATGAACTCGGCCAGCGAAGGAACTTGTTCAGCCATGACGCCGCTCCAAGTGGAGGGATCATCGAACCCGCATACTGTACCGTATCCAGCTGCGGCATCGCAAACAAAATTCTTGCGGAGCCAGCGATTTTCCGAGCAACTGGTTGGGCCATTTGCCCAGAACTTCCGAATTGCCCATAACCCCATGCGAACGACCCGCTCGGCGCGTGAACGAACATGACGCGGGCGGCGGGTATTACGCGCCGGCTATCGGCGCGGATCAGGGCAGCCGCGTCGCGCCCATCAGATAACGGTCGCACTCGCGGGCCGCTTCGCGGCCTTCGTGGATCGCCCACACGACGAGGCTTTGGCCGCGGCGGCAGTCCCCGGCCGCGAACACGCCCGGCACGTTCGTCGCGTAGCGACCGTACTCCGCGGCGTAGTTGCTCCGCAGGTCGAGTTGGAGGCCGAGTTGCTCCGCCACGGCCGGCTCCGGGCCGAGGAAGCCCATCGCCAGGAGCACGAGATCGGCCGGCCAGATCCGCTCGGTCCCGGGCAGGCGGGTGAAGGGAGGGCCGCCCTCGGTCACGCGGTTCCAGTCCACCTCGCAGGTCTTCACGCCGCACACGCGGCCGCTGCCGTCGTCGAGGAACTCGAGCGTCTCGACGCAGAACTCGCGCGGGTCGTCGCCGAATTTCGCCCGCGCCTCCTCGTGGCCGTAATCGACGCGGAACACGCGAGGCCACTGCGGCCACGGGTTGTTCGCGGCCCGCTCGTCCGGCGGGCGGGGGACGATCTCGAAATTGACGAGGCTCCGGCAGCCGTGCCGCAGCGACGTGCCGAGGCAGTCGGTCCCGGTATCGCCCCCGCCGATGACGATCACGTCCTTGTCCTTCGCGGAGATGAACGGGCCAAGCGACCCGGACGCTTCGAGCGTCCGGGTCGCTGAAGCGTCATCGCCAGCGTTTTCGCCGTTGGTGGGCGCAGCCCACCCTACGTCAAGGAGCCGCTTCGTGTTCGCGTGGAGGAACTCCATCGCGAAACGCACGCCGGCGAGGTCGCGGCCGGGGAGCGGAAGGTCGCGGGGCCGCGTCGCCCCCGTGCACAGGACGATCGCGTCGAACTCGCGCTGGAGCCGCTCCACCGGCAGGTCCGCGCCGATGGCCGAATTGGTCATGAATTCGACCCCCTCCCCGGCGAGCAGATCGACCCGCCTTTGGACGAGGGACTTGTCGAGCTTCATGTTCGGGATCCCGTACATCAGCAACCCGCCGATGCGGTCCGACCGCTCGTACACGGTGACGAAATGCCCCGCCGCGTTGAGCTGGGCCGCGGCGGCGAGTCCCGCCGGCCCGCTGCCGACGACCGCGACCTTCTTTCCCGTGCGCCGCTCCGGCGGCTGCGGCGCGATCCAGCCTTCCTCGAAGCCGCGGTCGGCGATGGCGGCTTCGATCGTCTTGATCGCCACCGGCGGCTCGATGATCCCCAGGACGCAGGAGCCTTCGCACGGAGCGGGGCAGACGCGGCCGGTGAACTCGGGGAAATTATTCGTCTTATGCAGCCGGTCGAGCGCCTCGCGCCAGCGGTCGCGGTAGACGAGGTCGTTCCACTCGGGGATCAGATTGTGCAGCGGGCAGCCGGCGGCCATGTTGGCCATCAGATCGCCGGTGTGACAGAACGGCACGCCGCAATCCATGCACCGCGCCCCTTGCGCGCGGAGATCCTCCACGGGCAGATGCTCGTGGAACTCGTTCCAATCGAGAACCCGCAATCGCGGATCGCGCTCACCCGGCTGCTGCCGCGCGAACTCCTTGAACCCGGTGGGCTTGCCCATCATGCGTCTCTTGGTAGTCCGCCTGGACTGTCATGCCAGCCAGTTGTCAGTCTTCAACGCATGGACCGATTGAAAATGAGCGTCATTCGTAAGCACTGTCAGGCCGCGCAATCGGGCCACCGCGGCGATTTGAGCGTCCGCAGTCGGTATCGGCCTTCCTTTGGCCCGCTGCTCGGCCTTGATCCTCCCAAACTCCTCCGCTGCGGCGCGATCGAATTCGAAGAGATCCACCTCGTCAAGAAAGGAATTGACGCCGCCGAGGTTTTCGGTGGGCCGCCGACTCGCGTACGCACCGAAATACAACTCTCCCAGCACCGTGGTATTGATCGCGAAGACGTCTCCCGTCGCTCGATGTAAGACGACGTGGTTCGCCATTCGCGGATCGCCGTTCAGATGCGCGATGACGTGATTCGTATCGAGCAAGAAGGTCACTGCTCGTCATCTTCCAGCAGCCGCTCTTCCTCGATCATTCGCTCGATCATGATCCGCTCCTGTGGCGTCATCGACCACGTCCCGTGGGATGCCATCAGGGCTTCCGCGCTCCCGCGCCGTGGAGCCGCGACGCGCGATTCGATCCACTCGATCGCAACCTGCGCGGGCGACTTCCCCCTCCGCGCGGCTTCGGCGCGCAAGGCCCGATCGACTTCCTCCGGTAGATCCAACGTCAATTGTCGAGACATGCGTCATTCGCCCTGCTTGACCGGCTCGGGCCGCCAGGCGAGCGCACCGTAGCGGATCGTCAGGTCCTGCATCTGGGGGAGCTTGTCGGTCTCGGGGAGCGCGACGTCGAACGATTGGCCGTTCTTGGTCACGGTCTGCTCGACGGACTTCACCGCCCCATCCCACTTCGGGGCGTCCTTGTAGCGGTAGACGACCGTGAGCGGTGCGGCCTTCAGCCCAGCTTCCTCGGCGACTTCGACGGTGACGCGGTTCTTGCCCGGCATCAGGTGCGGGGCGGCCATCGCGTTGTGCTGGAACCACGTCTTGAGGTGCTGACGGCGGAGGGCCGTGTGGTGTCCCTCGAGCCGGATTCGCACGCCGTATTCGTACCGCCCGCGATTGGCGCGGACGACGTGCTTGTCCAGCGAGAGGGTCTGCACCTTGGCCAGGCCTTCGAGCGGGACCGGCTGCCACTGCCCGCGGGCGTCCGTGACTTCCACGGTCACAGCGCTATCGGCGCTCGCCAGGTCCACGTCGAGGCTCAGCTCGGCACTCGTGATGTGATACGGCGACTTGACCCGATATTCCCACGTCCCCTGGCCGGCAAGGCCGTTTTTCGTCGCCTGCACGCCCTCCAGCTTCGCCCCGCCGTCGCTCACGGCGTGCGCGTTGGTCAAATCGGGAGAATAGGCGATCCAGCCGTTCGCGTAGTGGCGATAGCTCACGCTCGTCGAGGGGGCGAACTTCGGGATGCCGTACGGCTCCCAGAACTGGAACAGTTCCGGCTCCGCCTGCCGGTCGCGCGTGCCGCAGGTGTGCACCGGTCCGGGGCGGCCGCCGTCGAAACTGCCGGGGAGCGGCTTGCCGTGAGGCCACCAGCTTCGCACCAACTCCTCGCCCTGCCGCAGGGAATAGTCCTTGATGGACCAGTCGCTGCGCTCCGGCTCGTAGTCGGTGATCTGGATTTTGTCCGCGAAGGCGAGCGGGTCGTCGCCGCAGGGGCAAAGGGCGGTCACGGAACGGCCTTCCTTGACGGCCTCCTTGATGAGCGACGGGTCCTTGTTCAGTTCGGCGAAGGAGGCGACGTAGCGGTCCTTGCCTTCGCCGCGGGTGAACACGTAAAAGTTGGTCATCGTGTCGAACCCGTGCCACTTCCCGTCGTAGTACACCTCGTAGAAAGTGTGGCCGGGGTGCGAGACGACGCGGGTCTTCAAGCCCGCGACCTCCTGCAACAGGCCCTTCATGCAGGTCGCCTGCGAGCCGCACAGCGTGTTGCCGATAATGTTCACGGTCTTGAGCGGCTCGCGGGTCTCCGGCAGGTTCTTGTAGTGATAGACCCGCTGCCGGAAGAAGTCGTACAGGGCGAGCGCCTTCTGCTCGTCGGTCATGTCGGGCTTGAGCAGGTCGCGGCGGATCGTGTCATAGCTCGAACAATCGACGGTGCGGTCGGTGGCCACCCACGCGCCTTGGACTTCGGCGAAAGCGGGAGCGGCCGAGAGGAGCGGCACGGCAAGGGCGGCCGCCAGCAGGAAGCGGGTCATGAGCGCGTCTCCGGAGGGTCCGTGGATCGAATCGCGCGGCCCGATGGGACCGGCGCGTGAGCGATTATAGCCGACGCGGATCCCGCGCGAAAAGCATCACGCCGAATCCGCCGTTTCCGGTTTCACGCTTGCGTTCCCTCCCGCGGGAGAATATTCTGACAGTCGACCGATCGGTTGACTGTCTTCCTTTTTCGTCACTTCGAGGGAGGGGCGACATGCACGATCCACCGGGCAGAGCAGCGTGAGGGGCGGCTTCCTGGGCCCCTCAAGTCGGGGAGCCGCCTCGACACGGCCGGCTCCAGGTACGTCCTCCATGTCGAACGGAGGGACGCCTATGCCTGATCCACCCGACCGGACGGAATGAGGAGCGGCCGTGCCGCTTCTCGCGACGGCAGAGGTCGTCGTTCCATCCGGTCCAGATCTCTTGGAGTTTCGAGCGGCCTTCTCCGCCTTTCGGTCGGGGCAAGGCCGCTCGTCGTTGAGCTGCCGGTGTCTGGCGGGGACTTGCGCGAGCCTTTCGCGGGGGGCGGGTCTCGATTTTTCTTCGCGAAATCGCGAATTCGTGCGAAATTTCGCGACCAAATTCGTCCTGCCCGCGACTACTCCTTTCGTCAGGAGACCCGCCGCCCATGAACGACCGCTGGATCGCCCGCTGCCCGCGCTGCGGAAAGAAGCACGAACGCGCCTTGTGGCTCCGCCCGCTCGAACGGAACGACCGCATCCACCGTTGCCGCCAGTGCGGCAAACTCTTCGCGGTCTGCGCCCTCGCCGCCGATCCGTCCCGCTAGCCGATCCCTCGCGCTAGAGGAAAACCGATCCCGCGGCGCCGCTATTCGTCGGCCGGCTCGATCTCGACTTCGTTCTCGAGATGCGCGACCGTGACCGCGTTCGTCAAGCACTCGGGCGGGTTGCACACATGCACCTCGATCCCGTCTTTCTGCAACGAGGCGATCAGCCCCAGCAGCCCGCTCGGCAGGTTTGGAACGTGAGTCAGGTCGAGCACGAGCGTGCGGCACTGCTGCTCGGCGACCAGCCGCACCAGATCGTCCCGGCATTCGGCGTGGTAGAAGTGGTTGGGGACTTCCGCCTCATCGAACCCGACGATGGTCCGCGGGCCGGTCTGCCGGATGCGGTAGATGCCCGAGGCCGTGTACATCGACGCTCCCGAATCGCAGTTCGAACACCGCCGCCTTCTCGAAGCGAAGGCAGGTGGAGGGAAACACCGCGCGCGACGGCGGGCGCGGGACCTCGGCCGGAAGATGCGGCCGACTCCATATTCCAGCGGTCTCCGCGGCGGTTGTCCAGAGCGATTCGACCGCGCTGTTTTGCCGCGACGCTCGTCCTCAACGGTCAAGATGGGAGGCCCGGAGCGACTCTTCCGATTGCGGATTTTCTTGAGACGGGGCGGAATCGGCGGGGATCTCCCTTGCGTCCCTGCACTTTCGCCAGTATTCCTAGACGGCAGAGTTGGTCCAAGCGAATCGGCAAATCACCGCGTGCCGCGGAATTTCCGACCGTTGCGCAGCGTTTCGTCTGCTATGTTGTTGGTGCAGGACCGCTGGGCGGCGACGACCGGACCTCTCTCGAGTCGGCCCGCGCATTCCCCCGCCGCGGGATCTTGTCCTCGAAAACATGGAAGGAGAATCTGTGATGAAGCGTTCGTTGACGATGTTGGCCGTCGCGGCCGTCCTGGGCGCGGCGACCGTGGCCCCGGCGGCGGACTGGTCGCTGTTTCGCGCGCCCGGCCAACTGCAGACCGTGCAGTTGCAGCCGACCCCGGCGCCGGCCCCCGATCCGCTGTACATCGGCCCGTCCGGCCCGGTCCCGATGGCCCCGGGCAGCTATCCGGTCCCCGGACAGCCCGGGCCGATGGGCGCCTACGGTCCGGTGGAGCCGTATCCGGCCCAAGGCGTGCCGCTGTACCATAACGTGAAATACGAAGACCTGGACAACGTGCACCCATGCGCCATCACGCGGATCGTGATGGTCCCCGATCCGTGCGCCGACCCGTGCTACGGCTGCGGGCCGCAGTGCGTGGCCGTGCAGATCTGCGTTCCGCCGTGCGCCTGCGAGCGGGTGAAGACCTCGAAGGACGGCCGCAAGATCAAGTACGATTACGGCAAATACGAGGTCGAGATCGAGGTCAAGCGGGGCTACATCAAGGTGGACTACGACGACTGACCCGTTCAAGCCGATCGAACAATCCGAACTGCCTCAGCCCGGCTTTCCACGCGAAAGCCGGGCTTTTGTCGTCGTCTGGTCCGGTTGTCCGGGATTCATCCACATCCACGGATTGCCCAGCGCGGCGGAGCCGCAACCAAGGGATCACGCGAAGCCGCGAAGGACGAAGACGAATACCTCGAAGGCACGAAGAAAATCAGGACACGCCAGCGGCGCTCCGGGCGACGACGCGCTCGTCTTCGCGACCTTCGCGTGCTTCTGTTCGACTGGACGCGGAACAGAAGGACGCGAAGGCCGCGAAGAGCGGCGAGACGATCGACGCCGAGGATTCTTCTCAGGCGAACTTCGCCAGCCAATAGGTCAGGCCGATGATGAAGGCCACGCCGACCCAGGCGAGCAGGAAGCCGCCCAGCCCCACGAGCGTGGGCATCTGAAACTCCAGCGATTCGACATTGAACAGTTTGCGGGTGGGTTGGGCCGGGTTTTCGGGTAGCTGACACGGGCCGGGAACGACCTCGCCCGGCGTGACCGGCGTGTGCAGCAGCCGGTAGAAGCGGTCCAGCTTCTCCTTGGATTGCCGCGGCGTGGTCAGGCTGACGATGATCCCGGAGATCACGCCGGCGAAAACGTAGGCCGCCATCTGCCACACGTCCCACATCCGCTCGATCTTGCCGGTGTCCGGGTTGACCTTGAACACGGACTCGAGCACCGCCGCGGGAAGCCCCCAGCTCCGCCCCCACTGGTGGAGCTGGATCGGCAGATAGGCGACGACGGCCCAGGCGGCCGCGGCGACGAAGGTCGAGATCCACACGGCCGGGGTGTTCCATCGCCGCCAGACGATGGCGAACCACAGGCTGATGCCGATCGCCGCCGGCGTCTTGATGACCACCTGCAGGGCGTCGATCACGTCGCTGAAGGTGCTTTGCAGGGCGAGGGACAGGACGACGATGAACAGCCCGGCGACGCGCCCCACCTGCAAGTAGTGGTTCTGCGACCTTCCCCGGAACAAGTATCGCCTGTAGATGTTCTCGGTGAACAGGCCGCTGCCGACGACCATCTGCGCATCGGCGGTGCTCATGATCGCCGCCAGGAGCGAGGCGAGGAGCAGCCCGATCAGCCCGGCCGAGATGGTCGGCAGGATGTCGAAGGCCGCCTTGCCGAAGAGTTGATCGGCGAATGCCTTGTCGAGCTTCGCCAGGCGTTCGCGCTCGGACTTCGGCTTCTGATTGTAATCGTCGGCAATCCGCGCGTGGAGGTCCGTCAACAGCTTGCGGTCCTGGGAGACCTTCTCCTGTTGGGCGGCGGGGAGGCTCCGCAGCGTGGCGTCGTCGAGTTCCTTGTGGTGCAGCGGGCTGTCGCTCCCCATGTACCAGACGAGCGCCGCCAGTCCGGTGAACGTCCAGGCGATCGTGCAGAACCGCTTCAGGAAGTTCCCAACGGTGAAGCCGAACCGCCCCTCGAACTCCGTCTTGCCCGCCCCGCAGACACCCATGATGTGCGGCTGGACGACGATCCCGGCCAACGCCGTGAGCGACAGCATGAACACGTAGGGGATCGTGATCGGATCGGCGTCGAGGATCGCGGCGATTTTCGGAGACGCGACGAGGTCGAGCATTCCCTGCTTCAGCCCGGAGTTCTCGTTGAGGGCCCCGAACCCGCTGATGCGATAGAACACGAACGGCAACAGCAGGAACGAGAAGGCGATCGTCAGGATGCCCTGAATGAAGTCGGTGATGATCGCCGCCCCCAGCCCCCCGGCCATTCCGTAGAGCACGAACAACACGGTCATCGCGAGGATGGCCAGCTCGTAACCTTCCACTTGCCGCCAGCCGGAGCCGTAGACGCGGATCCGATCGACCATTTCCGTTTCCTCCTGGCCGGTGCCGGGATCGATGACGACCGGCTGCTTCTTCTGCTCGACCTGGACCTGCCGGATCCGGAACGTTTCGCCGCGCGCGTCATCGACGACCTTCCATTCCTGGCCGGCGGAAACGACTTGGACGGCGGCGGAGTCGCTCAGCCGCCGCTTGGCGTCGGCGAACCGCGGCACGAAGGGTTCCGGTAGGGTTCCCTTGTCGAGATCGGCGACGATGTCCGCGACGACGTCCTCCGAGATGGATTGAAACAGGACCCCGGTCCCCAGCCGACTTTCCTCGGAGATCCAGGCTCGTTTGGGCACGCTGATGTCCAGCCGGTCGGCGACGCGGTCCAACTCCCCGCCGGTGAGCGCCGTGACCATCTTCCCGCTGACGTACAAGCCGCTGGAGATGAACACGACCGCCATGATCATCCCGTAGACGGAGTACAACAGGGCCGTGCTGGGATGGAAGCGGTGCTCGAAGAAGTCGGCGGTGGTCAGGGCCCGCATCCGCCGCAGGACCGGGGCGACGATCCAGTAGAACGGCGTGGCCCACAGCCACAGGAACTGCCACCAGATGCCGGCCAGTCCCGCCCGCCAGGTTCCCGCGACGACCGTGATCGCCTGGTCGCTGCTGGTCCCCGCCCCGAAGGCGAAGAACATCATGAAGACTTTTCCGAACCGGCGGCCTCCCATGAAGAAGTCCGCCATGTCCTTCACTTTGGTGATCGACCACACCCCGATCCCGACGATCAAGACGAAGTAGATCGCCAACACGACCCAATCGGCCGTTTGCAGACCCAGCCATTTCGCTTGTGCGAAGATCATTCGTCCCAGCCTCGTTGCGAGCGAAGAAGCAGCCGGCGGTCCGCCGGGATCCGGCGCAAAACCGCGCGTCTCAGACTACAGGCGGCCGCCGGCCGTTGCAATCGCCCCCGCTTGCGGAGCGCCGCGGTTTGCTCTTTTCGCAGCGTTCGCAAAGTGCTATCAGCGTCGGCCACGAGTGACAGTACTTCCAAGAACGAGACTCCGTCATTCCCGCGCGGGCGGGAATCCAGCCTGCCCTTCGCGCCGCCGCTGGATGCCCGCCTTCGCGGGCATGACCCGCCGTCGCGAACTTGGAAGTACTGAGTGAGATTCGGCCTTCGTCTGTTGGTCATTGGAACTTGGTCATTGGAACCGCCCATCGACTATCGCGGCCTCCGCGCCACGGTGCTGGGGCTGGGGAGGTTCGGCGGCGGCGCGGGCGCGGTCCGCTTCCTCGCCGCGCGCGGCGCCCGCGTCACCGTGACCGATCTCGCCAGCGAGGATGAACTCGCCCCCTCGCTCGCGGACATCGCCGACTGCCCGCTCGCCGCGCTGCACCTGGGCGGCCATCGCGAAGCGGACTTCCACGACGCGGATCTCGTCGTCGTCAGCCCCGCCGTGCCCCGCGACGACCGCTTCGTCGAAATCGCCCGGCGCGCCGGGGCGCGGCTCACGACGGAGATCGACCTGTTCCTGCGGCATGCCCGCGGCCGGATCATCGGCGTCACGGGGAGCACCGGCAAATCGACGACCGCTTCGCTGATCCACTCGATCCTTCGGTCGGCCGGGTGTTCATCGCGGCTGGGCGGCAACATCGGCATCAGCCTGCTCCCGCAGGTCGATGAAATCCACCGCGACGATTGGACCGTGCTCGAGCTCAGCAGCTTCCAACTGGAATGGCTCGACCGCCCCGGCTGCGGGCCGGACATCGCCGTCGTGACGAACTTTCAGCCGAACCACCTCGATCGTCACGGCACGCTCGCCGCCTATCGCGCCGCGAAGCAGGCGATCCTCCGCAGCCGGCGCGCGGGAGGCGTCGCGGTGCTCAACGCCGATGACGCGGACGTGGCGGCGTGGCCCGCGGAGGGCCGGCGTCTCGGCTTCGGCGCGGGCGATCGCGGCGGCGAGGGCGTGTACGGGCTCGGCGGCGAATGCGTCGTGCGGCACGCGGGCCGAGAACTCCGGCTGCCGCTCCTCGATGAGTTCCGCATTCCCGGCGAGCACATGCGCCGCAACGCGCTCGCCGCCGCGTGCGCCGCGACCGCCGCCGGGATCGGCCCCGTGGCGATCCGCGCGGGACTGGGAGCGTTCCAGGGGCTGCCGCACCGGCTGCAGATCATCGGTGAGCACGCGGGGCGGCGGTTCTTCGACGACTCGAAGGCGACGACGCCCGAGGCGGCCTGTGCCGCTCTGGCCGCGTTCACGGAGCCGATCGTGTTGCTCGCGGGAGGCTCGGACAAAGGCGTGGATCTCGCGCCGTTCGCGCGCGCCATCGCGCGCCGAGCGACGGCGACGGCCCTGATGGGCCGGACGGCCGCACGTCTCGCGGAGTCGATTCGACGCGAGCGGGCCGACGCCGTGCTCCGCGTCTGCGAGTCGTTCGGCGAGGCGTTCCGCTTCGCCGTCGAGCAGTCCGCTCCCGGCGACGTGGTGCTGCTTTCCCCCGGCTGCGCGAGTTACGGCCTGTTCCGCGACTACACGGAACGCGGCCGCCGGTTCGCGGAACTGGTCGCGGATTTCGCCGCCGGACGCGCTTGGAGTTCGTGAATCGACCGTAGCCGACGCTGCCGGCGTCGGCATTTCCCGCGAAGGCGGCCTTCCAGGGAACTTCGTGGTAGTGGTAGCGGAATTCGCAAGAATTCCGACACTGTGTTGCGTGCGATCGGAAGTCTTGCGACTTCCGCTACGAATTCGAAGGCGCTCTCTCGAATCCTCTCACGCCTTTGCGAGCTCGGTTCGCAGCTCGCGCGGCAGCGGGAAGTGCACGTGCTCCTCCCGCACCGTGACCGCTTCGCAGGTCGCGCCGTACCGGCGGCGAAGGTACTCGACGCACTCCTCGACGACGACCTCCGGCGCGCTCGCCCCGGCTGTGATGAGCACCGTCTCGTTCCCGCTGAAGCGGACCGCCTCGAGCTCGCCCGCGCCGTCGATCAAGTAGGCCGGCTTGCCCGTCGATTGACCCAGCTCCTGCAAGCGGCGGCTGTTCGAGCTGTTCTGGCTGCCGAGGACGAGCACCACGTCCGCCCGCGGGACGAGCAGCCGGACAGCTTCCTGACGGTTCGTCGTGGCGTAGCAGATGTCTTCCTTGGGAGGCGAGGCGATCCGCGGAAATCGTTCCTTGAGGCGGTCGATCACGCGGTTGGCTTCGTCGACGCTGAGCGTGGTCTGCGTGAGGTAGGCGATCTTGTCGTGCGGCGCGAAGGGGAGCGCGTCGACCTCTTCCGGGGTCTCGACGAGCGTGATGCTCTCCGGCGCCTCGCCCATCGTGCCGATGACTTCGTCGTGCCCCTCGTGGCCGATCAGCACGATGTGGTATCCATCGCGGGCGAAGCGGATCGCCTCCAGGTGGACCTTGGTGACGAGCGGGCAGGTGGCGTCGATGGTGTGCAGCCCGCGGTCCCGCGCCTGTTCCCGAATCTCGGGCGAGACGCCGTGCGCGCTGTAGAGCAGGATCGCCTTGTCCGGGATCTCGGCCACCGCGTCGACGAACGTCACCCCTTCTTTCGTGAACCGCTCCACGACGTACTTGTTGTGTACGATCTCATGGTAGACGTAGATCTCCGGCCCGAACATCTCGATCGCCCGCTCCAGGCATTCGATGGCCATGTTCACGCCGGCGCAGAAGCCGCGCGGGTTCGCGAGAAGAATGTGCATGAGGAACAGACGCCGGAAGAGGAGTCGGACAGACCGCGACGACGGGTGCATTCTAGCACGCGGCCTCGACCAGGAACATCCGCCGGCGGCGCATCGGGAAATCGTCGCTCGGGCCGCGACCGCAGTGCGGCGCAGGGACCGGCCGGCCGCGTCGGCCTCGAGTTCAGCCGCGGGCGGTCCGCCGCCTTCAGTGCCGCAGCACCTTCCGCATCAGCACGGCGCCGACGACCAGCAAGGCCGCGTTGGCGAGCCACATGGACCAGTCGGGCGCGATTCGCCCGTTCTTGGCGAGGTTCATCATCAACAGCACGACCGGGTAGTAGCCGATCAGGATCGGGAAGAAGCAGAAGATGAACGTCGTCAGGAACTGCCGGCGGGCCTGAAGGATCGAGACCGGCGCGCCGACGAGCACGAAGAAGAAGCAGCTCATCGCGAGGGCGACGCGGCTGTGCATCTCGGTGCGGAACCGCGCGCAGGCCTGGAGGTCCCTGGAGACGTGGTAGTCGTAGCGGTCGAAGTCGGCGGCGGTCAAGGCGTCGAAGTCGCCCCGGGCGAGCGCGAACGCGAGGCCGATGTCCCGCTGGTCCCGCGTCCGCGCGAGTCGCTCGGTCGCCTCGGCGAGCTTCTCGCGAATCGTGCGGATCGGCATATGGCGGGCCTTGGGCTGGGCGATGTCGCTGGGCATCGGAAACGGGCGGTCCTCGCGCTCGAACCACACCCGCCGCTGTCCGGGGATGTCCACGTGCCCCCGCACGAGGTGCAGGATGACGTGGCTGTGGTCGCTGTCGAACTCCAGCGTCGCTTCCTGCGCCTGGACCGTGACGGGCGGGTTCCCGGCCGGCGCGTAGCGGAAGGTCGGCATGATCAGCGTGCGGTCCTCGACCCCCATCACCGTGATGGCGATCCCGCGCGTGTTGTCCGTCATCTGGTGCTTCGTCCGCAGCGTGTCGAGCAGAATGTCCTCCATGGCGGCCGTGATCGTCCGCTGAATGTTGGCGACCGCCCACGGGATCATCTGGTCGGCCAGGAGCATCGAGCACAGGCTCAACACGCCGCTGAGGAGGAAGGCGGGCCACAACAGCGACAGCACGTTGATCCCGGCCGCCTTGGCCGCCGTCACCTCCAGGCTTCCGGCCATCCGCCCGTAGACGATGCACACGGTCAACAGCAGCGTGGCGGGAATCGTGAAGGGGAGCAGGCTGGGGACGAGATACGGCAGGATCTGAAGAATCTGCAGCGGTCCCAGGCCGTTCTCCTTCGCCTCGCCGACGACCCCCACGAACACCAGCAGGATCGTCAGCGCCGTCACCAATCCGAGGAAGACGCGCACCAACTCCCAGGCGATGTACCGCTGGAGGATCGGAAACGGCGACCACATCCGGGACGCAACTCCTCACCGGCTCGAGACCGGGAAAAACGTGGAGGCAAAGCGGGGGACCTATAGAAGATAACGACTTCTGCGGTCAAGGCCGGTCGCGATTGACGTGCGGCGACGGCGGGCCGACAATCGGTGCCTCGCTCCGCCCATCTCCCCGCACAACAAGCCGCCGATGAGCCGCATCCGCGCCCGTGGCCGAACCGTTCGCGCTGCGTCGCGGCGGCGGGCGCCGTGGCTTCTCGCGGCGGTCTGCGCCGCGGGTTGCGGGGCCGAGATTTATGACGAGCGGATCGAGGCGACGCGGCGCGAATGGTCCGCGGCGGCCCCGGCCGCGCAGGCCGTGCCGCCGGCGGAGGCGAAACCGAAGCGACCGGACGAGTAGCGACGGGCATCGATCATCGAGCGCGCAGGGCTGCGGAGCGTGACGGACTCCGCACGCTGAAACAACGGCCGAACGAGCAACGCACATGGATCAGCGAACAGGCACGCGCGGAACACCGCCGGCGCCCGGCCAGGCGTCCCGCGCGCTGCCCGACCCGCTCGCCCCCGGCGTCGAGAGCCGGCCGGGGCTGCTCCGGGCGCTCGGACTCGGAATGGCGATCGCGCTGGTCGTGGGGAACGTGATCGGCTCCGGCATTTTCTACAAGCCCGGCGCAATCGCCAACAGCCTCGGCAACTTTCCGCTGATCATCGCCACCTGGGTCGTGGGGGGCGTGATCTGCGCGCTGGGGGCGCTGTGCTTCGCCGAGTTGGCGGCGATGCTGCCTCGCGCGGGCGGGCTGTACGTCTACCTTCGCGAGGCATACGGGAGGCCGGTGGCGTTCCTCTCCGGCTGGACCGAGTTCGTGTTCGGCCGCCCCGCGTCGGTCGGCGTGCTCTCCGTGGCGTTCATCCTGGCGTTCGGCGTGGCGATCGACATGGAGTTCGACATCGTCGCCGGCATGGCGCTCGCGCTGGTGCTGATTCTGGGAATGGCGTGGGTGAACGTGATCGGCGTGATCTGGGGAGGCCGCGTGCAGGCATTGACCACGCTGGTCAAGGCGGGGTTCCTCGGTCTGATCGCCGTGCTGCCCTTCGCGGTCTCGCTGTTCGGAGGGGACGGCGTGTCGGCGGGCAACTTCTCATCCACGCTCCCGCTGCCCAAAGGGGCGAACTGGGCCACGCAGTTCGCCGCGGCGATGCTCGGCGTGATGTGGGCCTACAACGGCTGGCACGGCGTGACGCCCGTCGCCGAAGAGATCCGCGACCCGGGGCGGAACATTCCGCTGGCGATGTTCGGGGGCCTGGGGCTGCTGATCGTGCTGTACGTCGGGGCGAACTGCGCCTATCACGGCGTGCTCACGATGGAAGAAATCAGCCGGGCCGACACCAACGCCGCCCAGGAAATGGTCCGCAAGCTGACTTCGGACACGAGCGGCGGACTGACGCGGTTCGCCGTGGCGGCGGTCTCGGCGGTCATCATGTGCAGCACGCTGGGGGCGATCAACAGCAACATGCTCAACGGCCCGCGGATCTCGTTCGCCATGGGAAGGGACGACGTCTTCTTCCGCGGACTGGGACGCGTCCACGCCGTTTATCGCACGCCGGTCGTGGCGATCGTCGTGCAAGCGGCGATGTCCGTCGCGATCGTGGTCGGCACGGCGGCTTACGTGGCATCGCCGTTCCACTTACGCGCGAAGGCGGGGTCGCTGAAGGGCATGGAGGAGGTTTTCACGATCCTGTCCAATTTCATCGTCTTCTCGGCGAGCCTGTTCTACATGGCGACGGTCGCCGCGGTGATCGTGCTCCGCGTCCGCCGGCCCGAGTGGGAGCGCCCCTATCGCACGCACGGCTATCCGCTGGTCCCGCTGCTGTACCTCGCGTTCTACGGATGGTTCCTGTACCACGTGTTCCTCGGGAACCCGCGCGAGGCGATCACCGGCCTGGTGCTGACGGCGCTGGGCGTGCCCGCTTATCTGTGGTATCGCATCTGGGCGCGGGCCAACCCGGAGGACACGCGCGACGGCGTGTGAGCATCACCGGATCTCGGATGAGTCGAACGCGATCTCGACGAGCGTCGTCACGCCGCGGCCGTTCGGGCCGTGACCCTTCCGCAGGTGCAGCCGCCACACGAGCGGGCCGCTCAGCTTGTCGATCCCCTCCTCCGAAGGGACGTAAATCTCCATCTCCTGCCCCGGTCCCAGCTTGCGGCCGAGCGGCAGGTCCTTCGGCTGGAAGTCCATCGTGGGCGAATGGTGGTAGGCCAGCACGTGGCGGCCCGGCTTCGACTTCTCCGAGACGCGGCTGACGAACGTGTTCCCGCGGCGTTGCCCCTCGACGATCTGTGAAGGCCCCCACAGCAGGTCCGCGTCCAGCGGCACGAACGCCTGATCGTCCGAGACGTTCTCCAGACGCAGCCACAGCTTGAGCACCGGCTGCGGTGTGAACTCGGTTGCGTCGCCGTGGTAGTGCACGAACTCGAGCGGCTCGCGCGTGACGCGGAGCGGCTGGATCCGCAGGTTGCCGAAGCGGGCGCTCTGCTGCTCCGTGAGCGACAGCGTATGCCCGCGCGGAAGTTCGGGCATGTGATCGTACAGTTCGCGCATCACCTGCCCGTTCGGAGTCATCTTCGGCGCGACGTCGGGCAGGCTTTCGAGGTGATGAGGCCGCGCCGTCGCCAGTTGAAAATAGAGCGCGATGCACGCCAGCAACAGCGCGCTGGCCAGCCCGGCGACGATGATGAACCACCCCAGCGGGACCGTGGGCGCCGCGCGGCGCGCGCCCCGGGCGTGGTCCTGCCCGTTCGCGGCCGGCGGCTTCACGGTCGACGCGCACGCGGCGGCGGTCGACGGCGCTGCTTGCGGCGCGGCCTGGCGCGGCGGGAAGTCGGCCTCCGCATCGCCGAAGCTCGGAAATCCCGCGGCCGGCGGATCATCGTGCGCGTGCAGCGAACTGAAGTCGGGAAACTCGACCGCGGTGGTGGCATCGGCGGGGGGCGGACCGGCATGCGGCTCGTCGTTCGCTCGCGCCTCGCTTGACGGCGAAGATCCGGCAACGGGCGGCGCGGACGCCGCGCGGAACGAACTTCCGCCGGCCGCCGGCGACTGTGCGGACATTTGCATGGCCGCCAGGTTCGGGAATACGGCATTCTCGATTGGTGCGGCGGGGGTTGCCGCTGGGTCGTCCGCGGTGATGTGCGCATCGCAGTGCGGGCAGGCGACGGTCACGCCCGGGGTGTCGATCAGCAGCCGTCCGCCGCAGTTCCCACAGGTCACTTCGAATGCCATCAGCCACTCCGCTCGGCACGAATCACAATGCAGATCATCCCAGGTGAGACGGGCCGGACTCAGCGTCCGGCCGCAACTGCGCGCCAGTCCATTCTGACCGGCGCACCCTGCCGACGCAACTCGCGGCCGCCGTAGAGCACCACGCCGAGCACCGGCACGTCGGTGCGGGCGGCGATCTCCGCGGGATTGGTTTCCTCCGCGGAGGGCGCTGTCCCGTGGCGCGGCGGCGGCGCGGTTTCGCTGAGCACGATGCCCGCGATCGGCAGCGTCCGCGCGCGGGCCGCTTCCACCGTCAGCAGCGTGTGGTTGATCGTCCCCAGACCGAGGCGGCCGACGATCACGAGCGGATACCCGAGATCGGCCGCGAGGTCCGCGACCGTCTCCCGCTCGGTCAGCGGGCACAGGAGCCCCCCGACTCCTTCCACGAGCAGCACGTCGACGCGCTCGCCCCACCGGGCGACGCAGTCGCGGAGCAGCCGCGCATCCACCGACTTCCCCTCCACGCGCGCCGCCACCGGCGGAGCGAGCGGCGCGAGGAACCGTTGCGGGCAGATCAGCTCATCGGAGAATTCGCCGCCGAGCGCGTCAGAGAGCGCGGCGATGTCTTCCCAGAGCGGCTTGCCCGCCGAGTCCATCGTCGCGCCGCTGCACGCGGGCTTGCACGCCCCGACCCGCACGCCCGCCTCGCGCAGCGCGCGGACGACGAGGGCCGTCAGGTAGGTCTTCCCCACGCCGGTGTCGGTCCCGGTGACGAACAATCCCGCGGGGGGGCCGATCATCCGCCGTCTCCCGCGCGCTCGATGCGGACCTCCGTCCCGATCCGCGCGCCGAGTTCGCCCCGCGCGTCCCCCTGGTTCACCGCGATCTCGATAAAGCCGTGGCTCCCCACGAGCGCCAGGAGTTCGCCCGGCGCCCCCTCGGCGTACGTCCTTCGCGGACCGGACGACGTCCGTCCGCAGACCGTGACGAACATCCGCGGGCCGTCCTCCGCGAGCCACCAGCCGGGAACGTTGGTGATCAGATTGCCGAACGCATCGCACCGCACCACCTTGCCGATGATCGCTGCGCCCGACCGCCTCGGCTCCTCGAGCGACAGCTCCCGCAGCCCGTCGGCAATGGGCGGGCCGAACTCGGCGGCGTCGATCCCCGCCGCCCAGTGCGCGGCGATCGGGGCCATCACGTCGCGCCCGTGGAAGGTCGAGGAAACGTCAGCTCGCCACCAGCGATGGACGGTCGCTTCGACGACGCGCCGCACTTCGTGGCGCCGCGCGACCGCGGTGAGGACGCCGTTGTCCGGGGCGACGAACCGCCAGTCGCCGATCTCGGCGGCCACCATCCGCCGATCCGTTCCCACGCCGGGATCGACCACGACCAGGTGCACCGTTCCCGCGGGAAACGCCGGTGCGCATTCGGCGAGGAGGAGCGCGGCGGTCGCGACATCCTGCGGCGGCACGGCGTGCGTCACGTCGACGATCCGCGCGTCCGGCGCCACTCCCAGAATGACCCCCTTCATCTGGGCGACGTAGCTGTCCGCCGTCCCGAAATCGGTGGTGAGCGCGATGATCCCCGACATGGGATCCACTCTACCCGCAATCCGGCGTTCGCAGTAGGTTCCGCCCGCCGGGGATTTCGTTTCGGCGGGTTCGTGTCTCCGGCGGGGGTGCTCGGAGAGGAGCCGGCCCATGGGCCATGTTCTTACGGGAGCCGCGCGCTGTGGCGCAACGCTTCCCCGCGCAGGTCCGTTCCGGGCGGAACGGACCTGCCTCCCGCGGTCCGCGTGACCCGATCTCTCCGCTCCCATCGAAGATCGCCCGACAGGCGGCGCGGAGGACGGGATTGTGCCGCGGCGGCCGCCACTGGAGGCCGTTCGACCGATTGTGGATCGGACGGACTTCATCCTCCGGGGACGGGGTGATAACCTGCTGGAGGAAAGCGGACCTGCTGTTCGACGACATCCGCCACGAACTTCGCCATGCCGCAACACGATCTGATCGTCATCGGCGCCGGACCGGGCGGGTACGTCGCCGCCATCCGCGCCGTCCAGCTCGGCCTCGACGTCGCCTGCGTCGAGAAGGCCCCGGCCCTCGGCGGGACGTGCCTGCGGATCGGCTGTATCCCCAGCAAGGCGCTCCTCGAATCGAGCGAGCTGTGGGAACGCGCGCAAGACGGCCTCGCCGAGCATGGGATCGAAATCGAATCGGCCGCCCTCGACCTCGCGCAGATGCTCGCCCGCAAGGACCGCGTCGTGCAGACGCTCACTAAAGGCATCGAATCGCTGTTCAAGAAGAACAAGGTCGCCCGCTATGAAGGGACCGCGCGAATCGCGAAGCCCGGCCGCGTGATCGTTGCCGGCAAGGAGGGCGAGCAGCAGCTCGATGCCCGGCACATCCTCATCGCCACCGGCAGCCGCGCCGCGAGCCTCCCCGGCGTCGAGCTGGACGGCGACCGCATCGGCACGAGCACCGAGGCGCTGTCCTACGAAGAAGTCCCGCGGCATCTCGTCGTGATCGGCGGCGGTTACATCGGGCTGGAGATGGGGACCGTCTGGCGGAGGCTCGGGGCGAAGGTCACGGTGCTCGAGTATCTCGACCGCATCCTTCCCGGCACCGACGCTGAGGTCGCCGCCGAGGCGAAAAAACTGTTCGAGAAGCAGGGGCTCGAGTTCCGCTTGAGGAGCCGCGTGACCGCCGCGGAGGCCCGCCAGAAGAAGTGCGTCGTCGAATGCGAGGGGCAGGAGCCGCTCGAATGCGACCGCGTGCTGGTCGCCGTCGGCCGCGCGCCGCACACGGACGGCCTCGGCCTGGAAGAGGTCGGCGTGAAGACCGACGGCAAGGGGCGGATCGAGGTGGACGAGGCGTTCCGCGCGTCGGCCGAGGGGATCTACGCGATCGGCGACGTGATCCGCGGGCCGATGCTGGCCCACAAGGCGGAAGACGAGGGAGTCGCCTGCGTCGAGCGGATCGTCACCGGGCATGGCCACGTCAACTACGACGCGATCCCCTCCGTCGTCTACACGCACCCGGAGATCGCCGCCGTCGGCCGTACCGAGGAGCAACTTCAGGAATCCGGCGTCGAGTACCGCACAGGCGCCTTCGCGTTCCGCGCCAACGGCCGGGCGCGGGCCCTCGGCGAGACGGAGGGCTTCGTGAAGGTGCTCGCCGACAGGCAGACCGACCGCGTGCTCGGCGTGCACATCATCGGGCCGCGGGCGGGAGATTTGATCGCGGAGGCGGCGACCGCGATGGAGTTCGGCGCTTCGGCCGAGGACATTGCCCGCACCTGCCACGCGCATCCCACGCTGGCCGAGGCGTTCCGCGAGGCGGCGCTGGCCGTGGACGGCCGGGCGATTCATTCCTGAGACGTCATGCCTTCCGTGCTCGACGACGATCGGCAGGTGCGGGCGGCCTTCGCCGCGCGGTTCATCGGTGTGGCCGCGGCGGTGCTGGCGCTGGCGGCGGGGCTGGCGGTGCTGATCATCCGCCTGGCGGGACCGGCCGACACCGCCAGCCGGATGCCCATTGCCTTCCAGTTGAGCACGCTGCTCTTGTTCGGGGGGAGCGCCGCGCTGCACCGCGCGGTGCATCACGTGCGGCGGGAGCGGCAGCCGCGCTTCCGCCGCACGCTCGTCGCCGGGCTGGCGGCGGGGGTGCTGTTCGTCGGCGTGCAGAGCTACGGCCTGTGGAACCTGCTGCGGCAAGGAGATCCCGAACACGCCGCCACCAGCGCGATCGAGTTCGTGTTCACGGCCGCGGCGCTGCACGGCCTGCACTTCACGCTGGCGCTGCTGTTCCTGGTGTTCGTGACGCTGCAGGCGTTCGCGGACCGCTACGACCACGAATACTACTGGGGGGTGGTCTGCTGCGCATGGTTCTGGCACGCCCTGGGCGCGGTCTGGCTGGCGATCCTGGGAGTGCTGGCGCTCACCGCGGGTCGCGGTTAGTCAGCCGCGACCCGGTGTCGCCCCGTCAGCCGATGGCAAGTTCCGTCCCTTCGATTGATGAACCATCAATGCACGATCTCCAATGCGCCCGAATCCGCTCGAATCGAAGGACCGAGCATGCCGCGCAGGACGCCGCGGCGGGAACTCGCGATTGCGTCGGATTCGCCGCGCGGCGACAATCCGGGCGGATCGCACTCTCCCCCGGGGGCCGTCGCGCATGGACCATCCTGTTCCTCAGCCGGCCAAGCCGCACCAGTGGTGGAGCAGCCCCCGCGCCGTGCTCCGCCAGGTGTTGATGCTCGACGACACGCCGCACTCGATCGCGCTCGGCACGACGATCGGGATGTTCATCGGCATGACGCCGACCGTGGGCATCCAGATGATTCTGGTGATGGTCGCCGCGCTCCTGCTCGGGCCGTTCTTCCGGTTCAACCGGGTCGCCGCGCTGTTGACCGTGTACATCTCGAACCCGCTGACGATGGTCCCGCTGTACTGGATGGACTACAAGGTGGGGACGCTGTTCGTCGAGGGGAACGTCACGCGGGAGCGGTTCGGCGAGATCCTCGAGTACGATGGGTTCCGCGAATGGTGCCGCACGGTCGGCGGGCTGACGCTCGAGCTCGGCTGGCCGCTGTTGATCGGGTCGCTCGTGGTCGCGACGGCGAGCGCCGCCGCGACCTATCCGCTGATGCGCTGGCTGCTGGCGGGCTTCCGTAAGTCCTCGCCCCCGGTCGAGACGAATGGCGAGCCGCGCGCGATGGCCGCCGCGACCGCCGAACCGCGAACTCCCGAGCGCGACCGGACGTAGCGGCTCCGCGACGACGGCGTCGCCGTCAATCGACGCCCTCGCTCGGGCGGGGCGCGGGCGCCTGCACCGGCCGGCCGAGATGCGGGCCGACCCGTTCGGCCCACACCGCATAGCCCATTCCGCTCAGGTGCAGGCCGTCGCTGGCGAACAACTCCGGCCGCGGCAAGCCGTCGTCCCCGAGCATCGCGGGCGCGACGTCGACGAACGCCAGCGACTCGTCCTTCGCGCAATCGGACCGGATCAACTGGTTCGTCCGCTGCATCGTCTCCCACTGTTTCCAGCGGGCGATGCTCGGCTTGATGCCGATGAACACGATCCTCGACTTCGGGAGCCGCGCCCGCACCGCGCGGACGAACTCGCGAAAGTCTCCCGCGACCTCTTCCGCGAGCCGCCCACGTGCCAAGTCGTTGTCTCCGGCGTAAAGGACGACGACCCGCGGCTCGTGCGGGACGATCAGCCGCTCGGCGAAATGCGTCGAGTCGACGATCTCCGAACCGCCGAAGCCGCGGTTGATCGTCGCATGGTCCGGGAAAGACCTCGCCAGATCCCACAGGCGAACGCTCGAGCTCCCGACGAACACCACGCCCTCTTTCGGAGGCGCGGAGATGCGATCCTGCTCTTCGAACCGCGCGATCGCGCGCTCCCAGCGGGCGAAATCGTGCGGACGTTCCGCCGAGCGACCGTCCGCGGCTGGAACCATCGCCGAAATCAACACGAACAGGATGCGAAGTCTCATCTCGTTGGTCCTGGCAAGCCGGGTTCATTGGACCGCGGCCGACATCCGCGCCGATCAGTCGGCGGCAAAGTCTCCCGCCGGCGGATCGGCCGCTTCATGGTGACGGGAGAGGAAAACGTCGCTGTCGCAGAGCGAGTCTGAATCATTCGCCGCGGTCGCGCGGCGCGCCTGTCGGCGAAACTCGTTGAGGCTCGTGCCGATACAGCCAGGTGTTCGCCCCAGTGTTGACCACGAGCGCGTTGCGGGCCTCATCGAAGTAGGCGATGAATTTTCCGCCGCGTGGGCCGGCGGCGCCCGCGACGCGGTTTCGCGTCCACTTCTTCTCGCCGGCGCTGTAGGACCAGACGGAATCGGGGGTGGTCGGGGAATACAGCAGGCAGACCTTGCCGATCGGATCGTAATGAAACGGCGTGACGGACTCGCGGGCGTTGAACGTGGCTTCGACCTGATCGCTCTCATCGAGCACGAGCGACCACGCATTTTTCGCGACGTCGTAGTGGTGCGTCGTCCGTCCCAGAATGGCGACCACGGTCTTTCGATCGCGGTCGTAGGCCATCACGGCCGAGGCCTTCGGCGTCTCCTTGTGGAAGTACAGGTTCTCGCCGCCGTTGGGTTCGAGGTTCTTCCAGGCGTTCTGTGACGGGTGGTAGACCCACATTCCCTCGGCGAACCAGTTGGCCTGATACCAGAACACGCCGCCGAGTTCCGGAACATACTCCATCGCCCCCACGCCGGACTTCGGTCGCGGCTCGTGGGTCAGCACGTGGTCCCACTTCTTCTGCGCCGGATCGAACGCCCATAGCGGCGGGCCGCCGTAGACCTCGCCCGGCAGCTTTTGTTGCGCCACGTACGCCTGCGGACTTTCGCCGATCGCGGCGTTCATCCACAGCGCCGCCTTCATTTTGGGATCGTAGGCCAGCCCCCACCACGTGTGGCCGTAGTGCGTTGGCCCGCCGCGCTTGGTCTGGACAATGAGCACCTTCTTCGCGGGCTGCGGCCCGGTCCCGCCCGGGGGCGGCTTCTCACCTTCCTTCTTCTGCGGCGGGTCGAAGGGGGGAATCTCCTTCTCGACGACCTCCATCACTCCGCGGGCGTTGTTCGGATCGGGGGCGAACAGCATCACCCACGTGTTCGCGGGAAGGTCGTACTCCCAGGCGTCGTTCAGGCGGTGCGGGGAGCCGTGGTTCGCCCCGCAGAAGAAGGCCCGCCGGCGGTCCGGCATCCACACCGCCTTGATGGTGTAGTCGCGTCCCTGCGGGCCGGTCCGCTCCATGCCGTATTCCTTCGTGACGGCGTTCCACTCGCCCACCGTGCGAATGGGGGGCAGCTCGACGGACGACTTCGCGCCCAGGCCGTCGATGAGCTTCGTCACCGCCGGATCGGGCCCGAGCGCGGGTTCGATCCTGGAGTCGTCGGCGGCGATCGAGGGCCGCGAAACCGCAAGCGTCGCGGCGAGCGCGACGGTGACTCGCAACGCGACGCGCGCGAGCGTGGAATCGCGATGGAAATCGGACGAGGCCATGGTCATTCTCCGGCGGAGTGGCGGGTCCCTGGAGGATCGGGCGCCAGATCGACGACCACAGCGTCCGGAATTCGCGCGTCGATTGCAAGCCGCGCGAGGTTCAACCACGCGCCGCAACGGTCGAGGATCCCGCTGTCCGCGGTGACGACGATCGGGTCGGCGGCGCTCGCAAGCAGCGCGTCGGGATCGGCGACGAGGTCGATCGCCCAATTCCAACCGGCCTCGACTGCCGATTCGCGCAGCAGGGTCTTGAGCCGGCCGCTGTTCGACACGGGACGGTCGAGCAGCCAGCGGCACTCCCGCGGGCGGACTTCCGCGAGAACCTCGCCGATGAGCCGGATCGCCGGGAGCGTTTCGGCCACCTTGCGGTAGCTGCCGTGCATGCTCGCCATGTCGCGATAGCAACCGTCGCGGCCGGCGAGCACGATTCCGCCGGCCAGCGCCGCCTCGATCGTCGTCAGCAGGTTGTAGCCGTCGATGAGCACGTAACTGTTCGCGAGCGTCGCCGGTTCGACGCGCGTCGCGAGGCGGCGTTCCAGTTGTTTCCCGGAACAGGCGCAGCGATTGACGGCGATCCGCTGCCGCTGCGTGAGGCCGAAACGGTCGCCGACGAGCTTCAGCGACGAGGGGATAGCGTACCCGCGGTCGAGCAGCCAGCACAGATCGCCCGCCGCCCGCCGCAGCGCGGGCCGTGCGGCGGGCGCGAAGGCCGCCGCGTCCTCGGGATGCTGCCCGCGATGAGAGCGACGATCGGGCACCATCAGGCTTCCCGATCGACCCCACGGCTTAAGACGCGCTTGCGCAGCTCCGCGAACAGCACGTCCTCTTCGATCAGCTCTCCGCGCTCGCACTGTGCCAGTGCGGTTGCCAGTTCCTCACGAAGTCCGGCGCGCCTCCCAAGAAGCCGCAATGCGGCGTTGACGACTTCGGATTCGTCACGAAACGTGCCGTCGCTGAGCAGTTCGCGAACGAAGTCCTCCAGCTCCGGTTCGACGTTGACATTCATGTCGCGACTCCTCGAATGGTATTGCAGGCTTGGCGCATTATACGGCGTTCATCGCCCGTTTTCCTCATCCGTCGATTCCTCGAACCGCGACAGCTTCTTCGACGCGAACGTCCGCGGCTTTCCCTCTTCCACCTGGACGACGAGCGCCGCCGCGCCGGGCGTGGCGTCGATGAGCGCGATGCCCTTTTCCGGCCCGAGCACGCTCACCGCGGAGGCGAGGGCGTCGGCGTCGATGCCGGCCGGGGCGATCACCGTCACGCTCGAGCGGCTCGTGAGGCCGAGGCCCGTCTTCGGATCGACGATGTGCGAGTATCGCGTGCCGGCGATCTCGACGTGTTGAAAGGCGTCCCCCGACGTGGCGACCGACTGGTTGGCGAGGATGAGATGCCGGCTCGGGGGGCCATCCGGCTTCTCGAGCGGGGCAACGCCGATCCGCCAGCCCTCGCGGCCGGGAGGCGGATCTCCCACGACGATGTCGCCGCCGCCGTCGATGAGGGCGCGGCCAATGCCGTGCGCGCGAAGCACGCGGAGCGCCTCGTCCCCGGCGTAGCCCTTGGCGATCCCTCCCAGGTCGAGCCGCATCCCTGGTTTGAGCAGCTCGACCCGTGGGGCAGACATTACTGTCTGCCTTGTGTGGCTTGTCTGCCTGGCGCGGTTGCCCGAGCTTTCCCCGACGGCAGGCTGGAAAGCCTGCCCCACGAGCCTGACGTTCTTCCAGCCGACGAGCGCGCGGGCCTCGGCGAGCGCGGCAGCGTCGGGCATTTCGCGGCGGCGGCGCGCGCGGCGCCACAGCCGCACCACCGGTCCCACCGTCACGTCGAACGCCCCGTCCGTCCGCTCCGCCAGCGTCAGCGCCCGCGACAGGACGTACGCCAGCTCCTCGCTCACCTGGACCGGTTTGCCGGGTCCGGAGTCGCGGCACAATCGCATCAGCTCGCTGTCGGGATCGTAGTCGCTGAGGATGCCGTCCAGTTCCGCGATCCGGGCGAAAGCGGCCTCGGCGGCCTGGTTTGCCGCCGCTTCGTCGGCGGCGTACAATCGAATGACGAACGCCACCCCCATGTGCGGCTTCAAGTACTCGAACCGCTGGAGTTCCGGCTCCGCGGCCGGTTCGACAACCGGGGCGTCGGCCGGTTCCGCATCACACGGCAACGCACCGCACGCTCCCGCCAGCAGCAGACACGCCATCATCCTCATCGCTCGACCTTTCGATTTCGCTCCGGACCATCCACCGACTTCATCCATTCTCGACGCAAAGACCCAAAGACGCAAACGGTCGGAAACCACGGATTCCACTGATGGGCACTGATGAAGAAGGAATATCCGTGTTCATCCGTGGTCGGTACATTTCCAACAGAAAGATGATCTGAAATGCTTTCTGCCTGCTTTGCGCTCCTGTGCGTCTTCGCGCCTTCGCGTCGAACGAATTCCAGCATGATCTCGTTTGCACGATTTCGTTCCGCCACGACGCTCGTTCTCTGCCTCGTCGCGAGTTGCATCGTGGTTTCTGCGCGGGCGGCGATCGCGGCCGATGCCGTGGACGCTCCAGAGGCCGCGGTCGCGGAGAGCGAGTCCGCGATGAAGCCGTATCGGCAGCGGATCGCCGGGACCGACGTGTCCTTCGAGATGGTCCCGATTCCCGGCGGCGAGTTCCTGATGGGCAGCCCGGCCGACGAAGCGAACGGCGCGGACGACGAGCGGCCGCAGCACAAGGTGCGCATCGCCCCCTTCTGGATGGGCAAGCATGAGGTCACCTGGGACGAGTACGACGTCTGGAATTTCGACCTCGACATCCAGCGGCGCATGCTCGTCGGGGCGGAATCGTCCGATCTCGACAAGCTCGCGGACGCCGTCACCCGCCCCACCGCCCCTTACACCGACATGACCTTCGGGATGGGTCACGATGGCTATCCCGCGATCTGCATGACGCACCTCGCCGCGCAGGTCTATTGCCAATGGCTTTCCGCGAAGACGGGGCATTTCTACCGCTTGCCGACCGAGGCGGAATGGGAATACGCCTGCCGGGCCGGCACGACCGGCGCGTATTCCTTCGGCGACGGTCCCGGCAAGCTCGACGACTACGCCTGGCATTACGACAACAGCGGCGAGAAGTACCAGAAGGTCGGCCTGAAGAAGCCGAACCCGTGGGGCCTCTACGACATGCACGGCAATGTCGCCGAGTGGTGCCTCGACCAGCACGATCCCGGATTTTACCAGCTCTGCGGCAAGAACGGCGCGTCGCTCAACCCGCTGTGCGTGGCGACGAAGGAGTATCCGCACGTGGCCCGCGGCGGCTCGTGGTTCGACGACGCGGACAAACTGCGCAGCGCCGCCCGCGAGAAGTCGGACGAATCGTGGAAGGTGCAGGATCCGCAGCTTCCGAAGAGCGTGTGGTACCACACCGACGCCGACTTCGTCGGCTTCCGGATCGTCCGCCCGCTCGTCCCCCCGACGGCGGAAGAGCGCGCCAAGCTCAAGCTCGACCCGGTGATCCCCCAGCACGCGCGGACGAAGACCAACGCCAAGTGAAGTGGGGCAGACATCCTTGTCTGCCGCCCCCGTGATCGCGGCCCCGCGAGTGAATCCCGGCAGGCTGGAAAGCCTGCCCCACGTTCCCGCACCGAGAACAACGCCAAGTGAAAGCGAGCGGCCGGCGTCCGCCGGCCGGTGCGTTCCGTCCAACGCTAGACGGACTATCCTGCTATTGAACCTCCCCGACTATTCCGCCCTCTTCCGTCGCGATAAAGTCCGCCCGCTGCGCTTCCGGGCGCGCTGCGATCCGAATTTCGTTCACGACGTGCAGTTCCTCTGCAGCTATCTGCACGACGCCCGGTTCTTACCGGAGGCGGTAACGCGCCGCGGAAAGAAGGTCGCGATCGTGCTGGAGCGCGACTGTTGGGAACTTGGATACACCGAAGGGGGCGGAGCACTCGACATGCACGTCGCGAAGTCGCGGTTGACGATCAGTCCGGTGGTGTCGGTTCGGTGGGAAGCCGCTGATCTGGAGCGACTTCAACGCGAACTGTGGATCGAGTCGATCTACGTCGGTGCCGCGCACTGGGAAACGCCGGAATTCAGCGAAATCGTGATCTCGGCCCCTCACGACGGTTGGAAGCTCCGGATTTCCGTCGCGGCCGATTTCCCCGACACTCGCCTCGACGACTTGGAAACCCCGTATCTGCATTCCGCCCGACTCGGCGCCGTCGGGGTCTCGGCTGCTGAATTTGGTCAAGAGGCAAGTGGATGAACGGCGGCGCCTGCTTCGATCTGGAGTGCGTCCGTGGGGATGCGTGGCTGGGCGAGGTCGAGCATCACGTGGAGTTTCCCTCGACGAAGGATCGAACGCTTTCTCCGCGCGGAGGAAAACGCACCATCGTTCCCCGCTGCTCGTGCTGCGGAGCAGCAGACCGCCGGCCGCGGTCCGAATCCACATAGTAGATCTTGTCATAGTTCTCTTCCTCGCAGCACAGAGAGAGATCTGCAACCACGAACAATCCAAACCCGCCTCGAAAAGGAGCAACAGCCATGCGCATCGCCGAGTTCGCAACCGCCCGCGTCGCCACGCGCCTGATCCCGGCATGGCTCTTGAGCGTCGCGTTGCTGGGCGGCGGTTCCGCCTCCGCACAAGAGGCCGGCGCGCACGAGCCGCGATCGACCGCCAAAGGGCCTCTGGCGGAGCTGCCTTCGCCACCCGGGCCGCACATGGCGAAGATCAAGGCGCTGGGGAGCAACGAGTGGGTCGCGCTCGGCGCCCCCGCCGCCGATCCCAAGTGGGGCGCCGCCCGCGGCCGCTCGTGGAGCTCCACTCAACCGGTCGCGTCGAACCTCGGCGGCATGTTCATCTTCGCCGAAGGGGTCCACGCGTTCGTCAAGCCCGATGGGCACTACATGAACGACCTTTTCTTCTATGACATCAACGCCCATCGCTGGATTTGCGTGTATCCCGGCATCGACACGCGGGCCATCACGCGACGGATCCGCGACAAGGAACTGACGGTCAACGGCGACGGCGTCCTCGTCGACGCGGAGGGCGAGCCGGTCCCGCCGCTGTTGATCCACGCTTACGGTTACCTCGGCTACGACCCCGAACGCAAGAAGTTCCTCACATTCGGCGGCCAGTTCGCCAATTACTTCACCATCGGCGAGCGGGGCGTGTTCGCCGAGGCGAACCGGCTGTTCCAGGAGCAGCGCCGCGGCAAGGGGACGAAACCGCTCTCGCCGTTTTTCTACGATGTGGCGACCGGGAAATGGGAGGTCTATCCCGTCGATCTCGCTCCGGGCGGCCAGCCTTATGGCGCGAACGTGATGACCTATGTCGATAGCAAAAGGCAGTTCTGGTACGGCGGGACGGACGGCGTCTGGTTCCTCGATCAGGACAAGCGGACCTGGGTCGATGCGAAGCCACAGGGGACGCCCCCCACCGGCATCGACCACTGCGTCGCCTACGATCCCAAACGGGACCGCGCCTACTATCACGCCCGCGGGGAAGGGAACGCCGGCAACGGCTTCCTGATCTACGACATGCGGAAGAACGAGTGGAGCCGGCCGCAGACGAAAGGCCCCGCCCCTTCCCCTTCGACCGCCTACGAGTCGATCTTCCAGTTCGATGCCGCCAACGACCGTCTCGTGATCCTTCGCTGGAAGGGGGGCCAAGGCTCGCAGCCCTCGGTATACGCCTACCATCCGGAAACGAACACTTGGGAGGATCCGCTGCCGTTGCCCGCCGAAGTCATCGGCGCCACGCGCGACGGCAGCCACGGCGGCTTCGACCCCGCGACGAACGCGTTCTACTGCCACTTCGCCGGCGACAGCGGGGACGGCGGCACGATCTGGGCTTACCGGTACAAGAAGAAGTAGCCCCGGTCGACCGCGGCCATGCCCGGACTTCGCCCGTCGCCGCGCCGATGGCGAGTCCATCGAAACCTGGCCTCTCTCCAGTCGTCCATCGTCCGTCCGCGCGTCACAAGGGCGGATCGGCGAATCGACTTCGCCGTTGCCTTTCCTCCGCGGGGCGTTTATCGTCGGCGGGTGCGTTTGCTCGCGTAACGTCCCTCCCGCACGAAGGAAGCCGCGATGTCCGATTCGCCCGCCGCTCGTCCCTCCCGCCGCGAGTTCCTCTCGACCTCCACCAAGGCCGCCGTCGGGGCCGGGTTGCTCGGCGGCCTCGCGCTGCCGGCGCGGGCCTATGCCGGGCAGGACTCGACGATCAAGGTCGGGCTGATCGGCTGCGGCGGCCGCGGGAGCGGGGCGGCCGTGCAGGCGCTTTCCACCGATGGTCCCGTCAAACTCGTCGCGGTGGGGGACGCCTTCGAGGACCAGGCCCGCGGGGCGCTGCGGCGGATCCAGGGGGCGCTCGGCGAGCGGGCCGCCGAGCGGGTGCAGGTGATCGACGAGCACGTTTTCTCCGGGTTCGACGCCTATCAGGGGGTGATCGCCAGCGGCGTCGACTTGGTGATCCTCGCCACGCCCCCCGGGTTCCGGCCGATCCATTTCGAGGCCGCCGTCCGGGCCGGCAAGCACGTCTTCGCCGAGAAGCCGGTCGCTACCGACGCCCCCGGCGTGCGGAAGTTCCTCGAGGCGGTGAAGGTCGCCAAGGAGAAGAACCTCAAGGTCGGCGTCGGCTTGCAGCGGCACCATCAGAACAGCTACCTCGAGACGATGAAGCAGCTCCACGACGGGGCGATCGGCGAGATCGTCGCCCTCCGCTGCTACTGGAACGGCAGCGGGGTGTGGGAGCCCCGCCGCACCCGCGAGCAGACGAAGACCGAGATGGAGTACCAGATGCGCAACTGGTACTACTACAACTGGCTCTGCGGCGATCACATCGTCGAGCAGCACATCCACAACCTCGACGTGGGCAACTGGCTCAAGGGGAGCTATCCCGTCACCGCCTACGGCATGGGGGGCCGCGAAGTCCGCACCGACGCCCGCTACGGCGACATCTTCGACCATCACGCGGTCGAATACGTCTATGCCGACGGCACGCGGATGTACAGCCAGTGCCGGCACATCCGCGGCTGCTGGAACAGCGTCTCGGAGCACGCGCAGGGCACGAAAGGCACGGCGGACATCAGCGGCTCGGCGATCTATTCCCCTCCCTCTCAGGGAGGGGGCAGGGGGAGGGTGGCCGGAACGAACGCCGCAGGCGGACCCTCCCCCAACCCCTCCCTGGAAGGGAGGGGAGTCGCGTGGCGCTACCGCGGCCCGAAGAACGACCCGTACCAGACCGAGCACGACGACCTGTTCGCCGCCATCCGCAGCGACCGTCCCTACAACGAAGGGGAGAACGGCGCCCTCTCGACGATGACGGCGATCTTCGGCCGGATGGCGACGTACTCCGGCAAGGAAGTGCAGTTGGCGGACGCGCTCGCCAGCGAGTTGAGCATCATGCCGCAGAGCTACGACTGGAACGCCCTCCCGCCGGTCCTGCCGAACGCCGCGGGAGAGTATCCGGTGGCGGTGCCGGGGGTGACGAGGGTGTTGTAGCCGTAGGGTGCGTCAAGGCTTTGCGCGGACGCACCAATCCCGGCCATCTCCGCGGTGCGTCTGCGCAGAGCGTTGACGCACCCTACTCGCTCGAGATATCGGAAAAAGTCGGGCTTGATGCTCATGGACGGGCGAGGATCCTCGTCGGGTCGGATCCAGCGTCAAGGCCGGTCGATCCGCCGCACGAACGCGCCCGATCGAGCGCGACCCCGTGGAACTTCGGCCGGGGACGTCATCGCAGCGACCGCTTCCTCTCGCGAACGGCCGGACGTTCGACAGGAATCATTCGAGATCGAGTAACCGCTCGACGTCGGCCACCAACTGCGGATCGCGGCGGCGGAAATCTTCGAGGCGCCGTTTCGCCTCGGCCACGTGCGGCGGATTGGTTTTCGCGTCGGCCGACACGTCGCGCGCGCACAGGAGGAAATAGCGGATGATTGCCCGCTTCACCGGCGGGATGTCGAATTCGGCGGCGCCGTACAGCTTCAGCACATGGTCCCGCACGCTCCAATCCTTCCAGCGCGTCAAATAAGCGATGGCGAAATCGACCAGATCGGGATGATCCAGCAATAGCCGCATCGACTCGCGGAGCCTCTCCTTGCCGATCTTTCCGCCGCCATGCTCCCACATGAAGTGGACCGCCTGCATCGCGGCGTAGGTCTCGGAAAGGTGAACGTGGCGATTCGAGAGGAACTCGCGCTCCAGCACCGCCAGACCTTTTTCGCCGGCGAGCAGCAGGTAGCCGTCCATCATTCCCCCGATTCCCACGCGGAAATCCGCTTTGTCGGAGGCGCGAGGCTCATCCACGATCCGCTTCCGCAGCAGCTCGGCGTCGCTCGCGTCGCCGCACAGGCCGCCGTACAACTCCAGTTGGCGGTCCTTCCGCGGGTCCATCGCCGCGACCCACTTGCGGAGCTTGTGTCGCGGCAGTTTGTCGGTGATTGCCACGATATCAGCGTACGACGCCCTCTCGAATTCGGTGAATGCATCCGCGGCGACCTGGGGATCGTTGAATTCGAGGAACCGCACGAAGTATTCGAGGCGCCTGGCAGCCGGTTCGTCCAGGGCGGGGAGTTTCGCGATGTAATCAAAGCCGGCATCCGACAGTCCGCCCGAGGCGGACCAATATGGCACGCGAGGATCGTCGATCGTGTCTCGCACCAACAGGAAGCGGTCACCCTTCTTCGCATCGACATGACGGGGGTAAGCAATCTCCTGCCCCACGGCGACGTCGCTCGCTCCTTCGCGCGTGCGGACGATCCGGAACGTCGCGCGGCCGACGGACTCTTCCACTACGTCGTCGCACCCCGGCCGCTTGTCGATCACGGTCCGCGGCGGTTCCCCGTCGACCCACTCCGCGAGAACGACGACCGACTCCGCGGCCAACTCGGAGTGCGTCAGCTGATAGCTGGTGGCCTCTGCGCCCTCTGGAATCACGGCGATCAGCATGCATGCGAGGAAGGCGGACAGCCGCGCCGCAGGGCGTGCGATATGCATCGTCGGCTCCTCGGGTCCGGAGTGCATGGCAAAGACCAAGTGATATGTACAAGATCCGCAGCAGCCCGTCGATCCCCGTAGGGCGGACGACGACTTTCCGAATTTCCCGAATTTGCGCGTGATATCCGCTCTCCGGCCGCCGCCTGCGTGATCGATGGCCGAGTGCGCCCGTCGGGCGGTGTGTGCCGGATCGATCGAAGTCACGTTCCCGCAAGGAGATTCGCCATGTCGTCGCGCAACCGCTGGATGCGGCCCCTGTGGGCCGCGGCGTCGCTGCTGGTCCTCGCGTCGCCCGTTCTCGCGGAAGAGGCCGCGGAGGACGCCTTCTACGCGCTCCGCCCGAATCAGTTGCAGATCATCGAAGGAAAGCTGCCGGAGCCGTTTCACGTCGCCGCCGATCGGTGGAGTCATCCCTGGACGCGGACCTACGCGGTGCTCGACGGCGAAGGGGAGATCTACATCTCCGCCTCACTCGGAGGCTGGGCGAGCGTCCCGCACTGGGAACAGCAGGCATGGGAACTGCGACAAATCGACCGCGGCGAGCCTGCCCCCGCGCCGGCCCCCGCTGACGGCGACGCCGACGGGCCGCGGGATCCCGCGCCGCGGTCGGTCCCTCCCATCGTCATCCGCGCTCCGGCGGAGAAGGACGTCGTCGGGACGTTGTATATCCCCACGCGCGAACCGGCCGGCATGACGAAGGTCCGCTTCACGGTCCCGGCGCAGAAAACCGGGCAGAAGACCGCTCCGCTCGTCCGCCGGCAGTTCCACCAGATGAAGGAGGCGCACTACGCGGCGCTGCTCGAACAGGCCAGTCCCGGCGCGGCGTGGTTCCGCCACGAGCAGCGCGCCGCCCGCGCGGCGCTCGAAGGGAAGAGCTTGGAAGCCGTGCTCGGCCTGACCGCGGCGAACACCGGCACGCCGCGCACGAGCGACCATTTCGAGGCCACGTTCCAGCTTCTCTCCGGCGGCCGGGCGGTGAGCGAGAACCTGCAGCTCGACCGGCTGCTCCCCGAGACCGCCGCCGACCACCCGACCGTCGAGCTGGCATCGTTGCAAGGGATCACCGTCCGCGAGTTCGACTGGGCGTCGCGGCTGAAGGGGAAAGAGCCGGAGCTCGACCCGCTGGCGAAGGTCGTTCCGCACGATCAGTACGCGTTGTTCTTCCCCACGTTCAATGCGATGGTCAAGCTGATCGACGAAGCGGACGCGGGGGGGACGCCGGTGCTCAACCTCGTCCAGTCCCGCGTCGAGGACGCCCGCGTCAAGGAGCGGTACCAGGAGCAGTTGTGCCTGTCGGTGAGCGCGATCTCGCGGCTGCTGGGGAACCAAGTGGTCCAGAGCGTGGCGGTCACCGGGTCCGATCCGTACCTCCGCACGGGGACCGATCTCGCCGTGCTGTTCGAGCCGAAGACGCCCCGGCCGCTCATGGAGTACATCGTGGCCCGCCAGCAGGCCGCGGCGCAAAAACACCGCCAGGCGCAGCGGGTGCAGGGTGAAATCGCAGGGGTGGCGTATCAAGGGGTCGCGAGCGCGGACCGCTCGGTCAGCTCCTACGTGTTCGAGCTGCCGGGGTGCATCGCCGTCACGAACTCGCTGGCGCAGATGCACTCGATCGTGACGGCGTCGCAGACGGAAGCGAACTCGCTGGCGAAGCTCCCCGAATACCACTTCTTCCGCACCCGCTATCCGCGCGACCGGAAGGACGAGACCGGCTTCCTGGTCATCACCGACGCCGCCATTCGCAAGTGGTGCGGGCCGAAGTGGCGGATCGCCACCTCCCGGCGGACGCGGGCCGCGGCGGTGCTCGCCCAGTTGCAGGCGGCGCATCTCGACGAACTCGTGCGGGGCAAGCCCGACCGGCAGTTGCTCGATACGAAGCTGCACGTGCCCGACCTGGGTTCGGTGCACCTCGCCCCTGCCGGCGTGACTTCGGCCACCTACAACACGCTCGAGTTCCTCACGCCGATCAGCGAGCTCGAGTTCACGCGCGTCACGCCGGCCGAGGCGCAGACCTACGAGCGCTGGCGGCGGGGCTATCAGCAGAACTGGAGCAACTACTTCGACCCGATCGCCGTCAGCATCGACGCGCGACCGGACCGGCTGGCGGCCGACGTGACGGTGATGCCGCTGATCGACAACACCGATTACCGTTGGCTCGTGGACATCGCGGGAGGCTCGAAGATCGGGGTGCGGTCGGGAGACCGGCACGCCGGCTCGCTCGTCCACGCGGTCCTGGCGATCGACAGGAAGTCGCCGATGGTCAACTGGGTGGGCGACATGGTGAAGGGAAACCTTTCCGACGTGAAGATCAACCCGCTTTCCTGGCTGGGGGACTCGGTTTCCATCTACCTCGACGACTCCCCTTTCTGGAAGGAGGAAGCCGACGCCGAGGACAAAAGGCGGTTCCTCGAGGACAATGTTCACCGGATACCAATCGCCCTGCGGGCCGAAGTCTCCGACAGTCTCAAGCTTGCCGTGTTCCTGGCGGGCGTGCGCACGACGGTGATGCAATCGGCCCCGAACCTCACGCGGTGGGAGACGATCGAGCACGGCGACTTCTCGTACGTGAAGATCAGCTCCGCCGGCGAAGTGCGCGATCCGCTGTTCGGCGCGAGGAACTGGGCGATCTATTACGCCCCCACCCCCGCGTCGCTCGTCGTGACGCTCGACGAGGAGCTGCTCAAGCGGTCGCTCGACCGCGAGGCGGAGCGACGCAAGCAGGCCCAAGCGGGGCCGGTCGCCGCCGCCGCGCAACCCGACGCCTCCGAACCGCCGGCCGAGCCGCGGGCGTGGCTCGGCGACAGCGTGGGAGTGACCTTCGACCGGAAGTTCATCGAACTGACCGGGCCTCTGGAAGGCAACACCTATCGCCGCGAGATGCAGAACCGCTCGTGGGCGAACCTGGCGATCCTCAACGAGTGGAAGCGCCGCTATCCGCAGCAGGATCCGCTCGCGGTCCACCTCCGCTTCTGGCAGACGAAGCTCACCTGCCCCGGCGGCGGAAGCTACATCTGGAACGAAGAGTTCCGGACGATGGAGTCGACCGCCTTCGGCCATCCCGGCGCGCCGCAGCCCGGCCCGGGCCTGCCGCAACTGCTGCGGGACGTGGAGTCGTTCGATTTCGGACTGACTTTCGAGGAAGGCGGGCTCCGCGCCCGGGCCGCGATGCGCCGCAGCGGGAACTGAGGCGCGAGCGAATCCGGCACACTCCCGAGGACGTATGGATGCTCCGGGGCCCCAGCCGAGGGGCCCTCGCGGGAAAGGCGCCGGTCGGCACCGTCGCGGGTATACTGGCGGCATGTGCGAACGAACCCGCGGCTGGTGTCGATGAATTCTCGTGTGGCGTCATGCTTGTCAGAAAGGCCGCTGAAAGGAGACCGTCATGAGCGGAATCTCGCGTCGCGATTTCGTGTTGCTGTCGTCCGGCGCGGCGGCGGGCAACCTTCTGGTCTCCGGGCTGGCGGCGGCCGGAGACGAACCCGGAGATCGCGGTCCGTCTCGTTCGGGCAGCGGCCTCGTGACGGGAAAGCCGAAGCCGCTCAAGCAGCAGTCGATCCCCGGCTTCCTGAGCGCCGCCCAGATCGCCCCGCACCACACGGCGCACTACGGCGGGGCGCTCAACGGCTATCTGGCCGCCGACAAGCGGCTGGAAGAGAGCGTCCAAAGCGGCACGCCGCTCGACGCGGCGGCCTTCGGGGCGCTCAAGCGGACGATCAACAGCCGGGGGAACAGCGTCGTCCTGCACGAACTGTACTTCGACGGGATGGCCGCGGAAGCTCCCGATCCGCAGCAGGACCTCCGCCGGGCGATCGAGCAGCGATTCGGATCGCTGGAGAAGTGGGGGGCGGACTTCACCGCCTCGGCGAAGGAGGCGGCGGGTTGGGCGATGCTCGTCCTGCATCCGGTCAACGGCAAGCTCTACAACGTGGTCAGCGACGAGCACGCGCAGGGCGTGCTGTGGATGGCCGCGCCGCTGGTCGTGATCGACACCTACGAGCACGCCTTCTACATCGACTACCACAATCGCAAGGCGGAATACGTCGAGAAGTTCATGGAGCACATCGACTGGACCGAGGCGAACGCCCGCTATCGCGCCGCGTCGAAATGGCGGCTCACAGATCCGGCGGTCCCAGCCAGAACCAGAGGGCGATCGTCGCCGACGCCAGCACGAGGCCCAGCCCGCACGCCGTCCAGAAGCCGAGTCCCCAGCGCTCCGCGAACGCCAGCGGCAGGAAGAACGGCAGGCCGAGCGGGACGAGCACCAGCGTTTCCCGCGCCAGGCGGGCGATCGGCGGCAGGTCGCGGTATTTCGTCCAGGCGGAAACGAATGCGATGACGCTCACCAGCGGCAGCGTGAGCAGGAGCGCGCCCGCCCGGGGCAAGCGCTTGCCGAGTTCCGTCACGCCGATCACGACGAGGGCCGCGATCACGCCGCGAAGAATGGTCTGCCACATCAGTTCGCTCCCGGTCACTGGCCGGAGAAGGGATTGTCGATCGCATCAGTCGAATTTGGCGGCGAGCCGGTGCAGGTCGGATTCCTCGACCGCCGCGCCCCCTTCGCCGAGTCCCTGCTCGGCGGAAATCCTGCGGCCGAACCGCCAGAACAGGGCCGGCGTCACGATCTGGTCGAGCAGCGTCGAACTCAGCAGTCCGCCGATGACGACGATCGCCAGCGGGTGCAGGATCTCCTTGCCCGTCTGGTCCGCGCCCAGCGCCAGCGGGATCAGCCCGATGATCGTCGTCAGGGCCGTCATCAGCACGGGGACCAGCCGCTCCAGGCTGCCGCGGATGATCATCCGCTCGGTGAACTGCTCCCCCTCGAACTTCATGAGGTGCAGGTAGTGGGAGATCATCATAATGCCGTTGCGGCTGACGATGCCGATCAGCGTGATGAAGCCCACCCAGTGCGCCACCGAGAGCGTCGTCCCCCGCAGCCAGACGCCCAGCCATTCCCACCAGGCCAGACCGGCGAAGGCCGCAGTCCCCGGCCAGCTCGCCAAGAGGAGCGCGATCACCGAGCCGATCGCGGCCAGCGGAATGTTGACCATCACCTGCAGGGCCGCCCGCCACGAGCCGAGGCACTTGTAGAGCAGCAGGAAGATCCCGGCCAAGGAGAACGACGCCAGCACCAGCAGCCGGAAATTCGCGTCGCGCTGCGCCTCGAACTGCCCGCCGTGCTCGATGAAGTAGCCCTCCGGCAGCTTCCCGGCCGCGATCACCCGCTCGTTCACCGCCGACTGGATCTCCTCGACGACGCTGACGAGGTCACGATCGGCGGTGTTGCACTGCACGACGATCCGCCGCATCACGGATTCGCGGTTGATCGTGTTGGGACCGCTCCGCTCCTCGATGGCGGCGACGGTCCCCAGCTTCACCCGCGCGCCGGAGGGGGTGTTGAGCATCGTGTTGCGGATCGCGTCGATGTCGCCCCGCGACTCCGCGTCGAACCAGACGACGAGGTCGAAAGTCCGCTGCCCCTCCAGCACTTGGGAGACCGTCCGCCCCTGGAAGGCGGTCTCGAGCGCCTCGGCGACCGTCGCGGGAGAGAGGCCGTAACGGACCGCTTCGTCGCGAAGCACGGTCACGCGGACCTGCTCGATCTCGACCTGCTGCTCGACCTGGAGATCGACGACGCCGGGGACCTCCGCCATCAGCTCGCGGACCGTTTCAGCCTGCTCGCGGAGCAGGTGCAGGTCCTCGCCGAAGATCTTCACGGCGATCTGGGCCCGGATGCCCGACATGATGTGATCGAGCCGGTGCGAAATGGGCTGCCCCACGTTGAACACGACCGTGCGCGGAAAGGCCGCCAGGCGCTCGCGGATGTCCTCCAGCACGACCTCCCGCGGCCGGCCGGCCGCCTCCACGCCGAAACCGTGCAATCCGGGAATCGCCCGCAGCACCGCATTGTGAAAGCCGGGCTTCGGGACTTCGGGGTCGAGGAGGCCGACATCGACTTCGGAGAAGTTCACGTTTTCGGCATGCTCGTCCAGCTCCGCGCGGCCGGTCCGCCGCGAGACGTGCGTGACCTCGGGGACTTCCATCAGGATCCGTTCGACGCGGGTCGCGAGCCGGTTCGACTCCGCCAGGTTGGTGCCGGCGGGGGTCGTCATCCCGATCGTGAGCGTCCCCTCGTTGAAGTCGGGCAGGAACTCGCCCCCCATCCAGAAGATGCTCGCGACCGAAGCGGCGACGATCAGGACGACCGCCGCCAGGACCGCCAGGCTGTGGCGAAGGACGAACCGCAGCAGGTGCGTGTCGGCCCACTTCAGCCCGCGGACCAGCAGGGAATCCCTCTCCTGCTCGAGGAAGCGGGCCTTCGGCAGCAGGAACGAGGCCAGCACCGGCGTCACCGTCAGCGACACGGCCAGCGACGCCAGGAGCGTGATCAGGTACGACAATCCCAGGGGTGCGAACATCCGCCCTTCGAGACCGGCCAACGAGAACAGGGGGAACACGACCAGCACCACGATCAGCGTGGCGTACACGATGCTGTTCCGGATTTCGGCCGACGCCAGGAAGATCACCTTGAGCGGGTTGTCCGGCCGCGGCTTGTGCCGGTTCTCCTTCAGGCGGCGGTAGATGTTCTCGATGTCGACGATCGAGTCGTCGACGAGCTCCCCCACCGCGACGGCCAGCCCGCCGAGAGTCATCGTATTGATCGACAGGCCGAACCAGCGGAACACGAGCGCGGTGATCAGCACCGATAGCGGGATCGCGGTGAGTGTGATCGCGCTCGTGCGGAAGTTCCACAGGAAGAGGAACAGCACGACCACCACCCAGATCGCCCCGTCGCGGATCGCTTCCTCGACGTTGCGGATCGCCACGCGGATGAAATCGGCCTGCTTGAAGATGTTCGAGGCGATCTTCACTCCCGGCTGCTGTTTCTGGATGCGATCCAGCTCGGCCAGGATCGTCTCCGTCAACTCGATCGTGTCGGCCCCGGGCTGCTTCTGGACCGAGAGGATCACGGCCGGCTCGCCGCCGATGCTGCCGTCCCCGCGCTTCACCGGCCCGGCGAAGCGGACGTCGGCCACCTGGGCGATCGTAATCGGCACGGCCTCGCCCAGCTTGACGACCGTGTTGCGGATGTCGTCCAGGCTGGTCGCCCGGCCCACGATGCGGATCAGCTTCTCGCGCTCCTGGTCGAGCAGGAACCCGCCGCCCGAGACCGCGTTCGACTGCTCCACGGCCCTCGACAGCTCGTCGATCGTGACGTCGTAGGCGGCCAGCCGCTCGGGCGAGGTGAGCACCTGGTACTGCTTCAGCTCGCCTCCCATTACGGTGACCTGCGCCACGCCGCTCACCCCGAGCAGACGGCGACGGATCACCCAGTCGGCGATCGTCCGCGTTTCGAGCTGCGTCGTCTCCCCCGCCGGCTGCACGCCGATCAGCATGATCTCCCCCATGATCGACGTGATGGGCGTCATGGCGGGGGTCACGTCCTCGGGAAGCTGGGCGACGGTCAGTTGCAGGCGTTCGGAGACGATCTGGCGGGCGCGGTGGATGTCGGTCCCCCAGTCGAACTCGACGTACACGATCGAGATGCCGATGCCGGACGACGAGCGGACCCGCTGGACGCCGTGGGCCCCATTCATCGCCGATTCGATCGGGAACGTCACCAGCGTCTCGACCTCTTCCGGGGCCAGACCGTGGGACTCGGTCATGATCGTGACCGTGGGGCGGTTCAGGTCGGGGAAGACGTCGATCGAAAGTTGCGCGGCCTGGTAGCCCCCGAACAGCACGAGCACCACGACCCCGGCGAGGATGAACACCCGGTTCTTGAGCGAGAAGGCGATGACGCGGTTGAGCATCGGCTGCGGTCCACTTCGAGGAGGCGCTATTCGTCGTTGCCGGCTTCATCCGGCGTGGTCACGAGCAATCCGGGGTTCACACGCGGAACCTGCACGACGACTTTGGCCAGCATCCTCTCCTTGAGGAACTCCTGCGGGTTGGAGACTTCGATCCAGACGGGCAGGACGCGCTCGGCCGAGTCGAGCATCGGACCGCTGCGGAGCACCCGGCCCTCGACCCGCAGTCCGGGATCGGCGGGAAACGTCAAGATCGCCGTCTGTCCCGGCTGGACGCGGACGGCGTCCCGCTCGAAGAACCAGGCCCGCACCCACACGGTTTTCAGATCCTGGATCTCGAACAGCCGGTCGTGCGAGTGGACGAGTTGCCCCAGCACGAGGTCGAACTCGGTGATCCGGCCGTCGAGCGGGGCGCGAACCGGGACGGCGTCGACGATCGACATCCCGTCCGCAACTGCATTGGCCGGAGCATCGAGATCGGTGCGGCGAACGGCGTCCACCTGCGCTTCCGTCAGTCCGACGAGGCGGAGCTTGCGGGACAGGCTCTCGACCCGGTGGGTCAGCATCTGCGCTTCGGTCTCGCGCTCCCACAGTTCCCGCGCCGCGGCCATCCCGGTTTCGGCCAGCGGCCGCAGCCGCTCCACCTGGTTCCGGCCCCAGTCGAGCTTGGCCTGCGTTTCCAGTAGTTCGAGCTGCATGTTCCGCAGTTCCTGGCTCGCCAGCCGGGCCACGACGTCCCCCGCGGCGACCTGCTGTCCAGGCTCGACGAGGATCTCGGCGACACGCCCCTCGATCAGCGAAGTGACGGACGCAGTCTGCGACGTCGGCAGTTCGACCGCGGCGCGGGCGGCGATCGCAAGGTCGAAGGGGGCGTCCGCCGAAGGTCGGATCGGTCCCGCAATCCGGGCGTCGCCGGCCGCGGACTTCGCCCCGTCGCCCGTGGCGGACGTCGGACGATCGAACATGGCCGCCAACAGGTGCGTCCCCCGCACGACGACTTCCTGGCCGGGGAAGAGGCCGGACTCGACCACGGCGATGTCATGCGAGCGCAGCGACACCCGCACCGGCTGCCGGCGGTACTTCCCCTCGCCGTCCCGACGCAACACGAACGTCCCCGAACCCGTCTCGACGAGCGCCGTCAGCGGGCAGACGATCTGATCGGCGGCCGCGAAGACGCGAACCGTCATTCGGCCGAACATGCCCGGCCGCAGGCGCCCCTCCGGGTTTTCGACCGAAGCGACGACTTGCAGCATGCGATGCGGCGCGCTCAGCTTCGGTGCGATTCGCTCGACGCGTCCGTCCCATGCGCGGCCGGGGAGGCCCGCCAGCTCGATCGTGACCGGCAATCCCACCGCGAGCCGATGCGCATCGGTCTCCGGCACATCACCGACCGCGTACAGCCGCGACGAGTCGACGATGTCGAACAGGTGCTCACTGGCCTCGACGAGTTGCCCGGGCCGCACGTCGGCATGCCGGACGACGCCTGCGATCGGGGACGTGACGAGGACCGAATCGACCGGCCGGCCGCTGCGAAGGACTTCATCGATTCGTCCGCCGTCGATGCCGTAGCCTTGCAGCTTGAGCCACGCGATCCGCTGCCGGGCCGTGATCTCTCTCAGCTCGGCCTGCGTCTCGAGCAGGGCTTTGCCAGGAATCCCGCCGCGCTCGGCGAGAGCGGCGCGCTGCTCGACGAGGCGGCGCAGCAATTCGGCTCGGGCGGCCGATTCGAGCAGTTCCGACTGGATCGACTCCAAGTCGAGGCTCTCGATTTGCGCCAACTCCTGTCCCGCCCGGACCGTTTCGCCCGGCTTCACGAGCACCTGGGCGACTTTTCCCGACAACTGCGTGGCCACCTTCGCCTGCTGGTTCCAGGGCAGTTCCAACCGGGCGTTGACGCGCAGTTCCTCCCGCACCTCGCGGAGTCCGATCTTGGCAGTTTCCATTCCAACCGCCCGGATCGCCGAGGGCGACAGCAGCAGTTGATCCCCGTCGACGGTCGCGCCGGTCGAGGGGAGGGCCGCGTGCCCCTCGTGGCCCGACGCCGAACGGGAGGCGGGCAACAGCAGCATCGCCCCCGCGACGGCTGCCGCGAGCGCGGTCCGGATGAATTCGGCGGGCACGCGATTCGTGCCCTCCTTGCGCGCGTGTCGATGAGACATGATTCCCTGCCTCCCGTTCAGCATGACTATGGGTGGAACTTGCTGCCGTCAGTTCGACGGGGCGGCCGGCTTCGCTTCGATCTTCGCCAATGCGGCGATGTTCCGGTCGATCTCCTCGGCGACGGCCTCGTAGTCCGGCTTCTTGCCTGCGTCGATGTTGGTGTGGACGCGGTCGAACAGGTCGCGGAGCTGCTGCGCGTTTTCGCCGACCGTCTGCCACTGGTCCCTGGGGACCTGGCTCTGCTGGGCGATCTCCGGCAGCCACCGCAACACGTAATCCAGCTTGTCGAGCGACCGGTGCGCCTTGGCCGGGACGCCGCCGGTCGTCTCCGTCCGGATCGTGTCCCGAAACGTCTGGACGTGCTGGATCGCGGCGTCCCAGGTCGCGGTCTCCTGCCGCAACTGCTCGATCTCGGCCTCGGTCATCGGCACGTCGTGCGGGTCGGCATGCTCGTCGGGCGTGCCCGTCGTCGTCGAGTTCGTCGTCGCGTTCTTGCCGTCGCCGGTCGTCGCGGAATCGTCTCCGCAACCGGCCAGGAACGCCGCCCCGGCGGCCATCGGCAGAAGCCAGGCAATCATCGGAATGCGGGTCAACATGGCTCATCTCCTCATGAAGGGAAAGCGGAAAGCGCGAGGTGGCGCTGCGTTCGAGCGCAACGCCGGACGGAGAAGTCGCGGGGACGCTGCGCCGCGATGTGGACGCAGCGGAGCGAAGCAGTGACGCGAAGCTGCCGCTTAGATCAGCAGCACACCGGCGCACGCATGGCGCGCAGCGTCACACAGAGGAATGGACTCGCGGGCCCAGTCGCCACGATGCCGGGCCTCCTCGATCGCTGGATCCGGAATTCGGCCAGCGAGGGCAGAAGGCTGCGCAAGCCGCGACACATCCGCCCCCGCGCCTGCGAGCACCGCACCCGGCTCCCAGAGGCGGGCGAGCTGAATCACCTCGGACCACTCCGGGCCGAATGGCGCGGGATCGTGCGAGCCGCGCGCCGGGACGGTCCAATCCACGAACAGGAACCAGGCGTGCCGATGTGGAACGGTCGGGGCCTCGACGGTCCCGCCTTGCTCCTCCGGAGCATGCGAGTGTTCGCGACCATCCTCGTGTCGATGGTGGTGCTTCGCCGTGGCAGCCCGGGGATGGCTGTGCCCCGCTCCAGCAATCCGATGATCGTGCGGCCGATCTCCGTCCGCATGCGAATGCCCGACGGCGGGCGGCATGACGGCCGCCATCGCCACCGCGGCCGACAAACCAAGCACAGCCGATCGTTTCAACCAGCGATCCATGGTCAAGATCTATGAAATCGGGGCCATTGCGAAATGATACGAGCACTCGCGGCCAACGGCAATGCCGAACTTCCCGGCCCCAGGGCGAGCTTCGAGAGGTCGTCTCGAAATGGCGGGTAGCGGAATTCGCAAGAATTCCGACGCGTCGAGTCGAATTCTTGCGAATTCCGCTATGGGCAACCCCATCAACTCGATCTTGGACAAGGCGGCTATCCCTGCCTCAAGGCCGCGACGATCTGCGCGCGGGCCGCCTGCCAGGCGGGGACGACGCCCGCGAGCGCTCCGACGACGAGCGAGACGAGCATTCCGGCCACGCCCAGCTCCAGGGACGGCCGAAAGGCGATCGTCGCTCCTTCGGCCCCCACGGACATCCCGCTCCAGCCGAGTACGGCCAGGGCCAGACCGGTCCCGATCGATCCGCCGACCAGGCACATCAGCAGGCTCTCGGCGATCACCAGCCGGAAGATGCGCGCCGGCCGCAATCCCAGCGTCTGCAACACCGCGTGCTCGCGAATGCGGTCCTGCACCGCCATCACGGTGGTCGTGGCCACGAGCGACAGGACCAGGCCCACGCAAGCGTAACCCAGCCAGTGGGCAAAGCCGATCAGATCGACCAGGTCGGCCAGCGTGCTCGCTTGAAAGGCCCCCTTGCGGCGGGTCGTGGTCGCCACCGGGCCGGCCCGCAGCGCTTCGTCGATGGCGCGGGCCACCGCGTCCGGATCGGCGTCGTCCGTCAGATGCACTTCGTGCTGCGTCACCACGCCCGCCGAATCCAACCCTTGCGTGTATTGCAGGAACTGCAGGTTCGTGTAGATCAGGTTCTCCTCGGCGGGAACCGGCGACTGGAAGATGCCCACCACCTTCACGGACAACTCGCCGATCGAAAATTGGTCGCCGACGGACAAGCTCCGCCGTTGGGCGACGTTCCGGCCCACCAGGGCCGCGTCCCGGCGCGATTCGAAGCCGGCCCAGTTCCCGGCCGTCAGTTTCAGGTCGCGCGCGGTCTGGAGCTTCTGGGCCGCAGCGCCGTTGAAGACGATCACGTCGAGGCTGGCCCGGCAGTTGTTCGTCCACACCTGCACGGGCATGACGTCCTTCACGCCGGAGAGCTTCTGGATTCGGCCGGCGTAATCTTCCGGCAGGCGGCTGCTGGTGGGGCAGAAGCGGTTTTCCTGGAACACGATCAGCGTCCGCTGGGCGTCCTCGTTTTCGGTCAAGCGCTCGAGCCCGTCCTGCACCGAGCCGACGAAGCAGAACACGAACAGCGCCACGGCCGAGCCGCTGACCGTCAGCAGCGTCCGCGCGCGGTGCCGCCAGAGGCACTTGAAAACGTATGGAGCGAATCGAAACATGCCGATTTCCCTTTCCTACCCGCGTTCGGCGAGCAGCCGCTGCTTCTGACCGTTGGACGACGAGTTCGCATCGATGACGCGCCCCCGGTCCAGCCGCAGTTGCCGGCCGGCGATCGCGGCCACCTGCTCGTCGTGGGTCACCATCAGCATCGTCATGTTCAATTCCCGGTTGAGCCGGCCGAGCAGCACCTGGATCTGTTCGCTGGTCTCGGCATCGAGGCTGCCGGTCGGCTCGTCGGCCACGACGACCGTGGGATTGGCGACGATCGACCGCGCGATGCCGACCCGCTGTTCCTGTCCCCCGGAGAGTTGCCGCGGGTAGTGATCGGCCCGGTCGGTAAGGCTCACGGCCTCCAAGGCGACCTCGACCCGCTTCCGGCGCTCGGCGCCCGACATCGGCAACAGCAGGGTCGGAAGCTCCACGTTCTCGTAGGCCGTGAGCACGGGAATGAGGTTGTGGGTCTGGAAGATGTAACCGATGTGCGCCGCCCGCCAGTCCGCGAGCCGGCCGCGGGACAGCCGGGTCACTTCCGTTCCGGCGACAGTGATCGTGCCCGAATCGGGACGATCGATGCCGGCCACGAGGTTCAGGAGCGTGCTCTTGCCCGTGCCGCTGGGGCCCATCAGCGAAACGAAGTCCCCCTGCTCGATGTCCAGATCGACATCGTCGAGCGGCGTGATGACTTCGTCTCCCTTGCGAAAGCTCTTCGTCAGGTTGCGGATTTCGACGAGCGCCATGATCGTCTCCCGGTCATGCTTCGTGGTTCGAGGATTCACCCGCCGCGCAGGGCGGTCAGTCCGAGCGAGGCGTCTTCACCGGCGATCGCAATCCGGTCGCCGTCGGTCAGGCCTTCGCGGCCGCCGGAAATCAGTTTGTCGGTCGGGCTGAGCCCTTCGACGACTTCCACCAGTTCCTCGGTGCCGGCTTTCCCGAGCCGCACACTTCGTCGACGCGCGAGGCCGCTCGCATCGGCGATCCAGACCGTGTGTCCCTCTCCGGCGGACTCGGCGAGCCGCCGCGGAATCAGGAGCCGCTGCTGCTCGGAACCGCCGGGATCGCTCTCCGGCCGAGACGGCGCGAAGAACGTCGCCGTCACGAGCATCTCCGGCCGGACGGTTGCCGGCGGCGAGTCGATGGCGACCTTCACTTCCAAGGTGTTCTTCTGAATGTTGGCGGAAGAGGTCGCGAACAATACCTTGCCCGTGAGCGGCTCCCTGGACGAGGCCGTCTCGATCCGCACCGGCTGGCCGGGTTGCAGCAGGGGAACGTCTTCGAGGCGGACGTCGGCCCGCACCTGGAGCACGTGCGGGTCGTAGAGACTCACGACGCTGGTCGCATCCTGGCCGGAAGCCGGCGCCAGTCCCATCACGCGCGTGCCCGGTCGGGCGATCAGTTGCAGCACTTTTCCGGAGGTGGGAGCTTCGACGACCATCCGCTCCAATTGGAGCTGCGCCTTGTCCACCGCCAACCGGGCCTGGCGCAGGCGGGCCTCGGCGGCCTGCACTCGCGCCTGGCCATCGGCGACCGTCCGATTCTCCTCGATCAGCAGTCGCAACTGTTCGGCGAGCGCCCGCTGCTTGCGCTGCAGCGCGTCGACTTCGCGCTGCAAACGAGGCTGCCGCTGTTCGAGTTCCTTCAGTTCGGCCAGGGCGCCGTCGTACTCGCTTTGGGCCTGCTGAATCAGCCGCCCGGCGACGGCCGAGCCTGCGGACCGTTTCCCTTCCAGGTTTTGACGAGCGTAAGCCACCCGCGCCGCCCCCGCTTGGATCAGGAACGGGATTCCGGCCAGTTCCGTCTCGGTCCTTGCGAGCCGCGATTCCGCCTCGGCCAGCGCCGCTTCCAGGTGGACGGGGTGCTCCAGGCGCAATCGTCCGGCCTGCAGGTCGGCTTGGGCGCTGGCCAGTTCCGCCGCGCGGAGGGCCAGGTCGGACTCCGCCTGTTGGAGAGCCAGCCGGGCGTCGACGTCGATCAGCCGTGCGATCGGCTCCCCTGCCTGAACCTCCTGGCCCTCGACGACCAGCAGTTCCCGGACGACCCCTTCCGCCAGCGCCGAGACGAGGACCGGAGTCGGTCGCGGCTCGATCCAGCCGGCCGCCTGGAACAGCGGGGCGCCCCCCCGCCGCACCTCGGCCCGCGCGACGACGACCGGCACCACCGTCACCGACTTGATCGGCAGAAACCGATCGCGGGCCGCCCAGCCGAGCATCCCCAGAAAGCCGAGCACGATGCCTCCCGGCAGCACGTATCGGGAGACGAGGCGCCGGCGTCGCCGCTTCGCTTTCGGCGGCTCTCGGCGATCGATCGCCAATTGTCGCAGGTCGAGTTCAGTCGTCATGAGAGTCCGTCATTTTTTCACGTACACCTTGCTGGCCAGCACGGTCAGATTGCCTTGCTCGTCGCGGCGGGCCTTGCCGTGCACCACGACCGTGGACAGTTCTTTCACCCCCAGCAGCGCTTTCGCGTCCTTCGCCACCGGCTGACCCCGGTCATCGACGATCTCCACCGTGGCGATGTTCTCCTTGACCTGGTTCTGCGCGCAGCAGTAATCCCAGGGCGTGGGGCAACCTTCGTCGTCCGCGCAGTACGGGACCGCCGGATCGACGATCGTGAACACCGCCAGTCCGTTGACGAACGGTTGCGCCGAACCGCCGATGCGGCCGACGACCGTCACGTCCTCGGCAGCGGAGCTCCGCACCTCGCCCACGCCGAGTGAACCGGTCGGTTCGGCCGTCAACACGTAGGCGGCATCCGGAGATCCGGAACCATTGGCCGGCGTCGTCGCGGTCTGGCGGTCCGCCTCGCCGCAGCCGATCGCCGCCGTCGCCGTCAGCAACATCATTCCCCACGATTTCACGCTCATCTTCCGCACTCCTTCGTCGAAAATGGGTTTCGAAACCTGTCCCGAAAGCAGGACGCTCACGTCAAATCGCTTTCAGACTTTCCGCCACGGGGAGGCGGAGCGCCTTGATCGCGGGCGGGATCGCCCCCAGGACTCCCAGCAGCAGCCCCGTGCCGCAACCGATCAACAACGCCGCACTGTCGACGCGCAGCGTGAATGCTCCCATCGTGAACCGGACCGCCATGCCGTTGAGCAGCCAGAGGGCGGCCACCCCGGCCAGCAGCGAGGCCGCCGCGGAGAGCAGCGCCCCCTCTTGAATCAGGCTCAACAGGATCGCCCGCCGGCGATAGCCGACCGCCTGGAGCGTGGCGACCTCGCGGATGCGCCCGGCGACCGCGCCGTACATCATGTTCAGCCCCGCGAAGACCCCGGCCCCGGCCACGAGAAACACCACCAGCCACGCCACCATCCGCACGGGCAGATAGTGTTTCTGCAACGAATCGTAGTAAGCAGTTTCACCGACCGCCCTGAGTCCCAGGTCTCGATGTCGCGCACAGAACAGTTCCACCTCGGCGGGGGCCGCCCCGTCCTTCAGCAGCAGAGCGACGACGCTGAGATCCTGCCGCTTGAGCGCCTGCTGGAAGTCGGGCAGGCGGCACCAGATTTCCGATTCCAGCGCCGAGCCGCCGGCCACGAACCGCCCGCTGATCGGCCAGGTCCGGCCCTCGAACGCGACTGTATTTCCCACCGCCAATTCCTCGGGGTCGTAGCCGAGTTTCGCCGGGGCCAGATTTCCCACGAGAACCTCCCCCGGTCCGGGCCATGTTCCATCGACCAGCCGGACCTGCCGCCGCACGAGCGGTACGGCGTCCGTGACGCCGCGGACCAGTCCCAGGGCGCCGTGCTGCTGATCGCCGGCGGCCACGCGGGTGCCGAGATACAGCTCCGGCGAGACGTGCGTCACGCCGAATCGCTTCTGAATTCCATCGAGACTCGCGGAAATGAGTCCGCTGGTCCGCGCGGCGATCGATGAGTTCTCGATGCTCTCCTCCGCCGCCAGCGAGTAAACCAGCATCACCGAGGGATCGCCGCTCACGGCGAGAGACCTTTCCAGTCCGCGAATGAATCCCACGACGACGAACACGAGCAGCACCACGGTCGCCAGCGCTCCCAATGTCAGCGCGCTCCGCGACGGCCGCCGCAGCAGGTTGCGGACCCCGTATTCCCAGGGCAGCGGGCGAAACTGGAACATCAACCGTCGTTACCTTCCAAGAGGCGCGAGACATCGAAGAGTCGATGCGGGCCGGCGATCCGGCTCGACGCAGGAGAGTGGCCGTGGATGACGTGCGTCGTCGAGCGCGTCAAGCCGGCTCGACGCGACTCCGCGGACGGGAGTCGACCAAACGCCGGATCAGACGCCGCCGGAACGCAGTCCCGGCCACGCGGAACTCAGAGCAGGAACGACTGGATCGCCACGCGAACCAGCCAACCGGAACTCATGAGGAACAACGGCGACGGCGACGCCTCGACGCGACGGGCCGGCCAGTGGAGATCGCCGGCAACCTGCACCGGGACGAACGTGAAATCCGGGACGTCCTGACGGGCATCCAGCAGGCCGGCCGCCTCCTCCACGATCGCGCCGCGGCAGAGACAATCGGGGCAACCGCAGTCATCGACTGGTTGCGGCGTCGCCGGCGATTGTTCCCGCTCGTGAGGGCAGCACGCGCAGCCTCGCGGACTGCCTGCCTCCGCGCCTGCGGCCCTTGGCTGAGCGAGGCACCGGAACGGGCACGTGGCGACCGCCGCGACGAGCAGCAGAATGTGAAACGTGCGAACCATCACGAATGAGTCTAGGTGTCTGGTGCCGCGGACGCAAGCCGGATCCTTCGATGCGGCACCTCGATCCATCGGTCAAACCGGGAGGCGATCCTGCCCGCCTCCCGAGTCGCACGGCAAGATGGACCGCCGCCGGCTCGTCACTCGTCACTCGCGACTCGTCACTCCCAGCTCAGGTCGCGTCCGACATGTCGTCGCCGGCGTAGTGCTCATAGAAGTTGCGGCCGATCTCTTCGCTCAGCCGGGCGAGGTATTCGAGCTTGAACCGCTCGTAGGTCACGTCGTGCGTGTCGCGGGGAATTTCCAGCGGATACTTCGAGATGAGGTTCGCGGTGTAAATTTCCTCTCCTTCCCCCTTGTGGCGCGGGTCCATCGCGGTCACCTTCACGGCGACCTCGGACCGCCCGCGGTAGAGGTTCGAGCGGCCGGCTTCGTACAGGCTGAAGTCGAGCACGTCGAGATAGATCACGTACGTCGCGCCGAACGCTTCGCCGATCTCCTCCGGGCGGTCCCAGTCGGGGTGCTCGTCGAGCCAGGCGCGGACGTGTTCGGGCCGGATCACCTGGATCTGGTGGTCCTTCAGCCGATGGCAGACGTGCTTCGTGATTTCGTCGTCGATGCCGGGGAAATCCCACTTGTGCTCCTTGGGCAAGTAGCAGACGACCGCGACGGTGACGTCCTTGTCGGTCATCGACCGCTTCGTCTCGGCGTCGAAGCGGGGCTCGTAGGACGGCCGTCCGCCGAGGAGATAACCCCCGAGCACGACGTACTGGCAGCCGGCGGCCAGCGGGAGCAGCGCGGCGGCGAGCGTCCCGCGGAGAAAGCTGCGGCGGCCCGTGCGGATGTCGTCCCGATTCGATGTCTGGCGGTCCATGACGGGTCCTTCCCCTTACTCGATGGTTTCGCTGTACTGGTAGGAGTGCAGCATCTGCCCCAGTTGCGTCGTGAGGCGGTCCATGAACTTCTGCTGGAACGCCCGCGGCGATATCTGGTCCTGCGACACCGGGTTGTGCTGCGGATAGGTCGACTGGATCGCCTCTTCGAAGACTTCGGTGGCGACCTTGCCGCCGTCGATCGTCTCGACTTCGTAGGCCCGCACGACGCCGGTCACCCGGCCCTGCATCAGACCGGGGCTGTTGCGGTCCTGGAAGGCGAAGCTTTCGAGGTCGATGTGGACGATGTAGTCCGCGTCGCAGCGGTTGGCGATCTCTTCGGGCGGTCCCCAGTCGCCGCCGTTGTCGTCGAGCCAGGATCTCACTTGATCGCGGTCGACGACGGAGATGCCGTGCCACCGCAACCGGCGGGAGACGCCGTCCATCAGGTCGTGGTCGACGGCGGGAAGCTCGGACTTGACGATCTGGGGCGTGGTGCAGATCACGAGCACCTTCTTGCCCGACTTGGCGAGGTTCACCTTCGTCCGCTTCTCGAAGGCCGAGGGCATGACGGGATCGCCGAAGAACATCTTGCCGGCCATCACGAACAGGGCGCAGCCCGTCTGCGAGGCGGCCAGGAGGCATATGGCCAGCAGCCCGGCCGCGAATCGTCGCCTGCGGTCATCCATGACACGCTCCAGGAAGTGACGAGTGACGCGTTGCGAGTGACGAGAATCGCTCGTTACTCGTTACTCGTTACTCGCAACTCGTTACTCGTTACCCGCCATCAGTCGGACCAGCCATTGCAAGAGGGCGACCGCGCACACCACCGTCAGCAGCCACAACACCGCCCGATCGGGCCGCGAGACCTGCCACAGCCGACCGCGGCGCACGCTCCACCACGCCCACGGCACCTGGATCGCGCAGGCCGCCGCGAGCAGGAAGCCCGCCAGGTTCGCCTCGCAGGCGGCGACGAACCGGCCGCGCACGAAATTCGAGAAACTGGTGGTCATGCCGCAACTCGGACAGGGAATGGCGAACATCGTCTGGAACGAGCAGGGAGGCAGGCCGAGCCGCTCGTGCGTCCCGAACCCGCGGGGGTCGGGATCGATGGACCAGGCCACGCCGAATCCGGCGACGAGGCACAGGCTCCACACGAGCAGCGCGATCCGGCCCCGCCGATCGAGCGGGTATCCCTGCGCTCCGGGACGAAACGACATGGGGAAAGGAAGGGTTCGAGAGAGAGGCGGGTTGATAGCGGTTTTGCCGCCGGCCCGCAAGAGCGATTCGGGGCGCTGTTTCGAGGCGCGCGTTCAGTCTACGCCGCCGCCGGCGACGATTTCAACGGCCGGATCGACCAGCAGACTTCTCGAGGGTCTCCGACGACGCTTGAGCAGGCGCGCCCGATTCGCTACGACAGTCCTTGTCGCGATGCGACATCCTCGCGTCCCTTCGGGAAAGAATGCCGCGCGATTCCCATGAATTTCGCCCTGCTCGGTCATCAGCCCGCGGCGCTCCCTCTCCTCCAGGCGATCGCCGCGGACACCGCCTGCCGCCTCGCGAGCGCGTACGGCGAGTCGCTGCCGGCCGCCGTGTTCGAAGCGGCGCCGGGAGTGCGGCGGCTCGACGACTGGGCCGATCTGCTCGCGCCCGGCGCGGTCGACGCGGTGATCGTCGCCGGCGGCGATGACGCGACGCGGACGGCGGCCAAGCACCTGTTTGCCGCGGGAAGGCCACTGCTCGTCGTGCCACACCCCGCGCAGGACACGTCGTGGATGTACGAGCTCGCGCTGCAGCAGGCGGACGCGCGGGCGGTCCTCATGCCGTATTTTCCCCATCGAGAAGACGCGGGCGTGCGGCGATTGCGCGAGGCGCTCGCGGAGGGGCGGATCGGGCCGCCGCGAGCGCTCGAGATGGAGCGGCTCGTGATCTCGACCCGGCAGGATCCTCCCCGGCTCTCGGTCGAGGAGATCGACGGGGCGCTCGTGAACGACGCCGACCTGCTGCGGTTTCTCGCCGGACATTACTCGCAGGTCACGGCCCTCCGCACCGGCGAGACCGCCGAGGGATGCCTGCGGGCGCTCGTCACGCTCGCCGGGAAGGGCGCGCCGGAAGCCACGTGGACCATCCGACCCGTCGCCGCCGCGCCCGGTTGGAGACTGACCATCGCCGGCGATGCCGGCGCGGCGGTCCTGGAAAAATCCGCCGCCGCGCCCGCCGCGCGGCTGACGATCCAGGGCGAGCTGCAACCGGCGGGCCCGCTCTCGGAGGTCGGACACGCGGCGCAAGTGTTGGCTGCCTTCCGCGGCCTCCGCCCGCGGGAGACGACCGACGCCATCTGGGAAGACCTGATCCGCGCCGGCGAAACCGTCGACGCCGCACGCGACTCGCTCCGCCGGCGGCGGACGATCGACCTCTATTCAGGCACGCACTCCGAACAGACGGTGTTCAAGACGCAGATGACGGCGATGGGGTGTGGGGTGCTGTTCCTCACGCTGGTCGGCGTGATCCTGCTGGCGGTCGTCGACGCGGGCTTCCGGTTCCCGCCGCTGGTGAAGAACGTCCTGCGTGCGCTCGTCTTCCTGCCGGTGTTCCTGTTCCTGCTGTTGCAGTTGCTGTACTTCGCGGCGCGGCCGGCGCGAGGGGGGGAGAAGCCGGAGTAGAAGGGTGCGAAGCGGTAGCGGAAGTCGCAAGACTTCCGCTGGCACGGCAAGTCCGATTCCCCGCCCTCACGCGAATGACGGGCGTCAGTGCGCGTCATGCCCTCCGGGTCTGAGTTCGAACAGACTCCGTGATCGCTCACTCCCGCGCCTCCTCCGGCGCGGGCATTCCCAGCTGCCGCAGCTTGCGGTACAGGTTCGAGCGGTGCAGGCCCATCAGGCGGGCGGCCTCGCTCATGTTCCCACCCACCCGCTGCACGGCGCGGCGGATGAACTCCGTCTGGAACCGCTGGGTCGCTTCCATCAGCCCGAGGTCGAGCGACGGCTCGAACGGCGACGGCGCCGCCGGACTGAGGATGAACGCCAGGTCGTCCGCCTCGACCCGCTCCCCCGGCGCGAGGAACGCGATCCGCTCCATCAGGTTCCGCAGCTCGCGGACGTTCCCCGGCCACTCGTGCGCCAAGAGCCGCCGCCGCGCCTCGTCCGAAATCTCCAGCGGCGGACGGTTGGCCTGCGTCGAAAACTGCGCCAGGAAATGTTCCGCCAGCGGCAGGATGTCCTGCGGCCGCTTCCGCAACGGCGGCAGATCGAGCGTGACCACGCTCAGCCGGTAGAACAGGTCCTCGCGGAACTGCTTCTCACGGACCCGGTCCGACAGGACCGAGTTCGTCGCGGCGATCACGCGGACGTCGATCGGGATCGCCTGCGACCCGCCGACGCGGGTGATGACCTTCTGCTCGAGCACCCGCAGCAGCTTCGCCTGCCCGCCGAGGCTCATGTCGCCGATCTCGTCGAGGAACAGCGTCCCCCCTTCCGCCAACTCGAACTTGCCCGGCCGCATCTCGCGGGCGTCGGTGAAGGCCCCCTTCTCGTGACCGAACAGCTCGCTTTCCAGGAGCGTTTCCGGAATCGCGGCGCAGTTCACGGCGATGAAGGGGTGTTCGGCCCGCGCTCCCTGATAGTGCAGCGCCTGGCTGACGACTTCCTTTCCCGTGCCGCTCTCCCCCAGCACGAGCACCGGCAGATCGGTCCCGGCCAGCCGCTCGATCGTCTTCCGCAAGGCGACGATCGCCGGGCTTTCGCCGATGATCCGCACGCCGCGCGTCACCTGCTCGGCCAACTGCTCGCGGCTGCGGACGAGCTGCTCGCGCTCGCGCGTGTTCTGGATCGCGATCGCCGCCTGCCCCGCGAGCAGCTCGAGCGTCTCTTCGTCCTCTTCGCGGAACGGCCCGGCGTGCCGGTTGATCACCTCGAAGGCGCCGATGATTTCGCCGTTGCCGTTCCGCAGCGCCACGCAGAGCAGGTTCCGGGTCGTGTAGCCGCTTTGCTTGTCCACCGCCGGGTTGAACCGCGGGTCCTGGTAGGCGGCGTCGACGCGGACCGTCTGGCCGGAACGGATCACGTTCCCCACGATGCCTGCGTCGTCCGGCAGGCGAAGCGTGTTCCCCGCGACCCCGAGGGCGGGACAGGCCACGAGCTGCCCACGCCTCTTGTCGCGGATGAAGATGCTCGCCCGGTCGCAATCGAGCAGCCGCGTCGCCTCCTCGGCGATCCGCTCGAGCAGCGGCTGCGTCTCGTGGACGCCGGCGATCGAGGCGGCGATCGCCAGCGTCCCCTTGAAGCGGTCGAGCCGCCGATCGTTCCGCTCGCGGTCCGCGCACACCTCCATGCCGCGCGCCAGTACGCGGGCCACGACCAGCGCGGCGGGGACGGCTTCGACGGTCATGCCGCGTCCCGCGAGCGCGAGCAGCCGCGGCGGGGACGTCCTCCCGGGAAAGGGAGCGGCGACGAGCGACCAGCCGTCCGGCGCGGCGAGCTTCGTCAGACCCGCCGCGTCGCGGTCGAGCGCCTCCTCGAGGAACCATGTCGGAAGGTCTCCGATCCCCTGCCGCCCGGCTTGCGCGAGGACGGTCCAATCGGGCGACCGCTCGACGACGGCCGCCCATTGGGCTCCGAACTCGGCGGCAATCTCGGGGAGACGACCTTTCAATAGCGTCGCGGCACTGCGACACTCGGAAAGGCCGTCGAGGATCGCCAGTCCGACCGGCACCGCCAGCGACAGCGTCTCCGACTTCGACTGCCAACCGGAATCGGCCCAACTCGTCCAAGGGGCGGGCATGAGACGCCTCGTGCGGTTCAAGGAGACACGGCGAGTCGCCCGGCGCGCCATCCGTTCGGATGTGGCTGTCATCGAATGAGGGCAGCGCGCGCGGCAGGCAGTATCATTAGGATAACAACCAGCCGCTCGAAGTGCATCCGAACAAGGGGGAGTCGTCTCGAGCTGTTTCAGACGACTTTCACTCCGGCAGTGTCGGCTCTCTTCGCGCCCCGTGCCACACCGTCAGGATCTCCACCCGGCTCGAGTCCTCGATCACGCGATAGAAGATGCGATACTTGCCGGAAACGATCTCGCGAACCCGGCCCTGCGACCCGCGCGGATAGATTGGTCCCATGAATGGAACCCTCTGCAGCAAGTCCACTCGCTCCAGAATCGCGGCGATGGTTCGTACCGCGGCGGCCGGATTGCGTTCGGCGATGTAATCGCTGATGGCGCGCAGGTCGGCCATCGCCGGCTCGGTCCAGACTACTTCATAGTCCATGAGGCAGCGTTCTTCCTGACTTCATCGTGAGGAATCACGCGGCCGGCGTCGGCCGCCGCCTCACCGCGCCGAATGGCTGCCAGAATGGCGATCTTCTCGAGGATATCCTCGATGGAAGCTTCGTCCGGCAACTCGCGGACCGCCTCGATCACCAGATCCTTGTTCGACATCCGCATGATCTCCTGTTGCTGATCGAGTCATTGTCCTTGTCGGGAAAACCGGTTGTCAATCGAGAGGCCTTCCAAGTGCCGGCGCCGTTCTTCCTGAGTTGGAAGAAATCTTGCCACTTGCCTGATATTCTGATGGGACTCGCAATTGCCGACCGGAGGACGATCATGGGGATCAGCATGAGAACTGTCGGGCTCCCAGGCGCGCTGTCGCTCGCATTCGCCCTGACCTGCGGGCCGGTGGCTGACGCGGAAGAGAAGCCGGACGCGGCCCGGCTGCCGGCGAATGAATGGGTCAAGCTCGTCGAGGAGGAGACCGGCGGGCGGAACTCGCCGATGTTCTTCTACGAACCGCATCTCAAGAAGTTCATCCTCGCGGGTGGCACGCCCGGCGGCGGCTCGGCGAATGCGAAGCGGCACTTCGAGGTCGAGCATTTCGACGTCGCCACCCGCACGTGGAGCAACGCCTATCCCGACGGCGCGCGCTACAAGCCGAACAGCGGCCCGACCGACGCCCCGGTCATCGGCAGCGACGGCCTCAAGAGCCTCGTCCTCGAAGACAAGGACGGCGTGACGCGGCTCGCGACGTTCGGCTCCGCCTACGGCACCGACACCCGCGCCCATTTCCAGTGGGCCTACGACAGCGATTCGAAGAAGCTGTTCGCCCACCTCTGGAACGAAACGCTCGCCTACGACCCGCAAACCCGCGCCTGGACGAAGACCGACGCGAAACCGTTTTCGAAGGGCCGCTTCCCGATGGTCTGGGGGAACATGGCCTACGACTCCATCAATAAGGAAATCCTCTCGATCGGCGGCGCGAGCGAAGAACGCGGCGGCACGCCCGGAACGCACGTGTTCGACATCGCGAAGAACGAGTGGCGGCGGATCGAACCGGCGAAGGAATTGATGGATCGCCACGAACGGACGCAGACTGCTCGGCGGGCGGCGTGGGCGCTCGTCTCCGCGTGCCGCAGCCGATACTTCGTCACTGAGACTGAGGCCGAAGCGAGGGCTGACTTGGCGGATGCTGCAGTGAAAGCGGCGAACCTACTCGGAGCAGACGGTTCGCTCACCGAGCAGTTCCGTCTTCGGGGGTTCGCGTCTGAGCTGGATGCCGCGGCGAAGCTCGATCCACCAATGACTGCGGAGATCATCGCCCACGCCAAGGCAGCATACGACAGGGCAGCCGAGACGGAAGTGGTCTTTGGCGCCCCCGATCCGCCCGGCCGCGCCCATTCCCAACTCGCCGTCGATCCGCAGCGCGGCAAGATCGTCCTCTTCGGCGGCAACGGGCTCGATCGCTGCTACGCCGACACGTGGATCTACGACTGCAAAACCCGGACCTGGGAGCAGCGATTTCCGAAGCTCTCCCCCTCGCCGCGCGCCCCCTCGCCGCGCGGCGGCCATGCGCTCGCCTATCTCCCCAAGAGCGGCAAAATCGCGCTCGCGGGGGGATATACAATCGACGGCGGCTACAAGAGCATTCCCTTCGAGGTCTGGATCTACGACATCGACAGGAACGAGTGGAGCCTGCTGACGAGCCTCCCGGAATCCGAGCGCGGCGAACCGGCGAACGCCCCGCGCGGCGGCGTCGGCGGGAACTACGCCGGGGCCGGAAGCCCGTGGGCCGGGGCCGTCACGCCCGACGACGTGCTCGTAATGGTCGACACCTTCACCGCCGGCCGCACGACTTGGGCCTGCCGAATCGATCCGTCCCAGGTGGATGCGGAAGGAACGAAGGAACGCGGCGTCCAGCCGTTGACGATGAGCTTTGCGCAACAGCCGGCCGAATGGGAGAAGGACGCCGCTCCCGATCCCACCGCCGTTCGCAAGTTTTACGACGGCCTCAAGCCCAATGTCTGGACGCCGCTCAAGCCGCCCAAGCCGGTCGATCATCGCGCCTGGAACACGACCGCCTACGATCCCGACCGGCAGCAGTTCCTGTGGTGGGGGGGCGGGCACGTCACCTACATGGGGACCGACGTCGCGCATTACAGCGTTCGGGCGAACCGCTGGACGATCGGCTATCCCCCCGATCTCGCCACCGAGCCGACCGGCGGGTTCTACGTGAAGGCGGCCCTCTCGTTCCAAGACCGCCCGCAGATTCCGGTCCACGCTTATCAGGCCTACGCGTACGATCCGCCGTCGGGCAAGATGTTCTACCTCGACCGCGCCTACGACGTGGCGTCGCGGCAGTGGGACGTCGATCCCTATCCCGGCCTCGAGCACCGCGGCGTGATGCACACGCTGCTCGCCAGCACGCCGCACGGCGTCGTCGCCCTCTCCGATCGCGGCCTGTTCCGCTTCGACGCGAAGGAGAAGGCGTGGAAGAAGCTGCCGTGGAAGTCGACCGGCGAGCGCGTGTGGTGCGACGGCAACGGTCTCGTGTACGATTCGAAGCGAGATTGCCTGTGGTACGCCACCGGCGACATCTACAAGTACGACTTCAAGACGGGAACCGTCGAGAAGCTCGACGTGCGGCGGCCGAAGCGGCTCGGCGAGTGGGCCTTGTGGCGCGAGCAGGCGTATCTCCCCGAGGCGGACCTGATCCTGCTCATGCAGCAGTTCAAGGGGCCGGATGGCAAGGAGGTCAACGTCGCGTTCGACCCCGCCGCGCGCAAATACTATACGGTGGCGCTCGAAGGGAGTCCCCGTGCCGACCGCTGGACCGCCGCCCTGCACTACGACCCGAAGCTCGGCGTGGCGCTGCTCCACGACGGGCGGAGCGAAGTCTGGGCGCTCCAGTTCGATCGCAATTCCGCCCGCATGCGCGAGATTTCGGATTAGCCACATGCCCACTCCACTCAACAAGTACAGCTCCCAGGTCACGCAGCCCCGCTCGCAGGGGGCGTCGCAGGCGATGCTCTACGGCACGGGCCTCTCCGAAGAGGATCTCCGCAAGCCGCAGGTCGGCATCGCCAGCATGTGGTACGAGGGGAACACCTGCAACATGCATCTCGACAAGCTCGCCGCTCGCGTGAAGGAAGGCGTGCAGGCGGCGGGGCTGGTCGGAATGCGGTTCAACACGATCGGCGTCAGCGACGGGATCTCGATGGGGACCCGCGGGATGTGCTTCTCGCTGCAATCGCGCGACCTGATCGCCGATTCGATCGAGACCGTGATGTCCGCCCAGTGGTACGACGCCAACGTCTCGGTCCCCGGCTGCGACAAGAACATGCCCGGCTGCCTGATCGCCATGGGCCGGCTCAACCGCCCCGCGCTGATGGTCTACGGCGGCACGATCCGCGCCGGCTGCCTGAAGGACAAGAAGCTCGACATCGTCTCCGCCTTCCAGTCCTACGGCGAATACCTCGCCGGCAGCATCGACGACGAGACGCGGAAGGCGATCACGCAGAAAAGCTGCCCCGGCGCGGGGGCGTGCGGCGGCATGTACACGGCCAACACGATGGCCTCCGCCATCGAGGCGCTCGGCATGTCGCTTCCTTACAGCTCCTCCACGCCGGCGGAAGACCCCGCCAAGCTCGACGAATGCTTTCGCGCGGGCGCGGCGATCAAGCTGCTGCTCGAAATGGATCTCAAGCCGCGGGACATCATGACCCGCCCCGCTTTCGAGAACGCGATGACGGTCGTGATGGCGCTTGGCGGCTCGACGAACGCCGTGCTGCACCTGATCGCGATGGCCCGCGCGGTCGGCGTGGAACTTTCCATCGACGACTTCCAGCGGACGAGCGACCGCGTGCCGTATCTCGCCGATCTCAAGCCGAGCGGCAAGTACGTGATGGAGGATCTGCAGAAAGTCGGCGGCATCCCCGCCGTGCTGCGTTATCTGCTGGAAAAGGGTTTCCTGAACGGCGACTGCGTGACCGTCACGGGGAAAACGCTGGCGGAGAACGTGCGGGAAGCGCCGCCGCTCGCGGAAGGGCAGGGGATCATCCACTCCATCGAAAAACCGCTGAAGCCGACGGGGCACATCACGATCCTCCGCGGCAACCTCGCGCCCGAAGGCTCGGTGGCGAAGATCACCGGCAAGGAAGGCTTGAAATTCTGCGGTCCGGCGCGCGTGTACGACTCCGAGCAGGACATGCTCCACGCGCTCGAGCGGAAGCTGATCCAGAAGGGAGACGCGATCATCATCCGCTACGAAGGCCCCAAGGGAGGCCCCGGCATGCCGGAGATGCTCACCCCGACCTCGGCGATCATGGGGGCCGGGCTGGGGAACGACGTCGCGCTGTTGACCGACGGCCGCTTCTCCGGCGGCTCGCACGGGTTCATCGTGGGGCACATCGCGCCCGAGGCGCAGGAAGGCGGCCCGATCGCGCTTGTCCAAGACGGCGACCGGATCACGATCGACGCCGAAACCCGCCGCATCGACGTCGCCCTTGGCGATGAAGAACTCGCTCGCCGCAAATCGGCGTGGAAGCAGCCGCCCCACAAGTTCACGCGCGGCACGCTCGCCCGCTACATCCGCACCGTGAAGAGCGCGTCGGAGGGGTGCGTGACGGATGAGTGACAGTACTTCCAAGAACGCGACTCCGTCATTCCCGCGCAGGCGGGAATCC
>JBBDNU010000152.1:0-77321 GCA_040877365.1 Planctomycetales bacterium | reverse complement strand
GAACTCCGCCAAACCCTGCCGTCACAATGAGATGCCGCTTAACTTCGTGCCATTCGGGACGGTTCCGTTTGTTGGCATCAGAATGCGATTCGAGCGCCGCGGAGGATTTTCGCCATGCCCATGACACCGTCTCAGGCATTCGTCGTACCGGCGCGAGCCGGCGGGTCGATTGTGTTGCGTGCCGTCGAGGCGGACGATGCGGGGCGCGGATTGCTGGATGTCCTCGACCAGCTTTCGGCCGCCGGGGTCGCGGGCCTGACGGTCGAGCGGGGGCGGGAGTTGATCGAGGGGATGGCCGGGCGGGGGGTCGAACACTTGTGGGTCGCCGTGCGCGGCGAAGAAGGCAACGAAGTGGTCATCGGGGCGGCGACGCTCGTCGTCGAGCAGAAGTTGATCCATGGCGGCCGGCGGGCGGGGCGGATCGAGGATGTCGTCGTCGAGCGCCGCTTCCGACGCCGGGGGATTGGCCGGCTGTTGATCCAGCGGCTGTGCCGGCTGGCCGCTCGGGTGCCACTGGCTTGCCAGTGCTTTTTCGATCGAGGACGTGGCCTCGTCGAGGTTCGGACGATGGGGAACCTTGTACATTCCAGCGCGACTCCTGTCTCAGCGGCCTCCATCGGCGGCGGACTCGAACAACTCCGGCGGCGGGCCGGGCACGCGAAGTCCTCCCGATCGAGGGGACGATCCGCAGCCCATCATGCCGCATTCGAGGGCATCATCAAGCACAATTCGCGAGGGAAAGAGCAAGGGGCCAACGACAAAGCACTGGCAAGCCAGTGGCACCCGGCGAATTGATGTGCACAAGCCACTTCGCTTATGAACGATGTCCCTGCCTCTCGCGCCACCAGCTCCTACAGGATTCCAGAAACGCATCGCTCTCCTGCATTGGATCTGGCGTCTGTACGTCTAGCTCGTCGAGCACATGCTTCATGACCGCCAACAGTCGCAGTCCATCCATGCGCGATGCAGCGATTTCCTCCCCGTCGTCCAACCTGAGCTCATGCTTCCTGAGGAAGTCATATCCATCGATCAAGTCACCGAACACGCGCGGCGTGGCGATCTTTTCGATCGCTACAATCGCCTCGGATCGAATGCGAGCGCTCGGGTGACGCAAGCCGAGTACGACGAACTGGTCGGCGCCGGCGTCGCGAAAGTAGTTGATGGCATGGTGCGCATCCTCGTAGGCACCGCTCTTGACGGCCTCGTATCGCAGTTCGATCGACTTCCGAAGCTCCTGCGCTGCTTGTGACTCGGAGAATGTGCCGAGTCGTCGGATCACGGGCGGGCCGTGCCTCAACAGGCTCTTCGTCTCGGCCTCCGTGACACGGTCATCGCGGAGCATGTGCTCAATCGCCTGCGTCACGGAACTCACTTCATCCTCTCCAAGCACCACGTGAGCGAGAGCGAGAGCGATCAAGGACGTCGTCCAACGGCAGGTAGTAGTCATGATTGCTGTTAGTCCTCGCGCAGGGATAATGATCCACAGCAGTGCGGATCGGTTGAACCTTCTCGAGTCTACCGAAGGGGGCGTGTGCTCACTAGCGTGAGAGCAGTGCATGCTACCCTGGATCAACCCACTTGTCATTGTCGTGCGCCACCTCCGATGCGTTGTTCACCCACACTTCGTCCATCATGTCCCCGTCTCCGTTGAGGTCCGCCCCTTCCGCAGCTTCGCTCTTCTTGACCCACCTCAAGTGGAATCGCCACCGCCCGGGCAACGGGTCAGAGATGACATACCAAGCGCTCCCGATGTTCAGCCTGGTGAACTCCTTGAATTGGAGTCGCACCTCGAAAAGGGGCGGAAAAGGGGACGTAGCTGTTTTCGTGTCCTTATCGTGTCCGCTTTCGCGTCACCTCTTCGTCACGACTTCGTCCAGGTTCAGCACCGCGTTGGCGAGCAGCGTCCAGGCGGCGAGATCTTCCCGCGGGAGCGCGGCGTCCGGTTGCGAGTCGCCGACTTGGACCAGTTTCGCGGCGGCGTCGGGGTTCGAGCGATACTCTTCGAGATTGCCCTGCAACGCCGCCAGCAGGATCGCGCTTTCGTCGGAAGCTGCCGGCCGGCCGGTGACGAGTTCGAACATCCACGCGATGCGCTCTTCGGGCGTTGCGCCCCCTTCCTGCATCGTCCGCCGCGCGAGGCGGCGGGCCGACTCGACGAATTGCACTTCGTTCATCAGCACCAGCGCTTGCAGCGGCGTGTTCGTCCGCTCGCGGCGGACCGTACACGCCTCGCGGGAGGGGGCGTCGAACGCCGTCATCGGCGGCGGGGCCGACGTCCGCTTCCAGAACGTGTACACGCTGCGGCGATAGAGCTTGTCCCCTTCGTCCTGCTTGAATTTCGCGGTGTTCGACGTGGTGTAGCCGACCGCCTCCCACAGCCCCTCCGGCTGCGGAGGCTTGACGCTCGGCCCGCCGATCTCCCGCACGAGCAGGCCGCTCGCGGCGAGCGCCTGGTCGCGGAGCATCTCGGCGTCGAGGCGGAACCGCGGCCCCCGCGCCAGCAGGCGGTTTCGCGGGTCCTTCGCCAGCAGCGCCGGCGCGACCTTCGAGCTCTGCCGGTAAGTCGCCGACATGACGATCGTCTTCATCAGCCGTTTGACGTCCCAGCCGCTCTCGCGGAAGTCGACGGCGAGCCAGTCGAGGAGTTGCGGATGGCTGGGCCATTCCCCCTGGGAGCCGAAGTCTTCGCTCGTCTTGACGATCCCGGTCCCGAAGCACTGCTGCCAGAAGCGGTTGACCGTCACGCGGGCGGTCAGCGGATGCTCCGGGTCGAGCAGCCACTTGGCCAGTCCGAGCCGGTCGCGCGGCAGGTCTTCGCCCATCGGCGGGAGCATTGCGGGGGTCGTCCGCGCGACCAGCTCGCCCCGCTTGTCGTACTCGCCGCGGATGAGCACGTAGGCCGGCTGCGGCTCCTTCCGCTCGCGGAAGATCATCGTGGTCGGCATCGCCTCGCGGACTTTCGTCTGGTCGGCTTCGATCCGCCCGCGCTCCGCCAGCAGCATGCGGTACGGCTCGTCCACGTTCTGCAGGAAATAATCGCGAAGCCCCTGCCGCTGCTCGGAGGTCCGCTCGGCCGCGGGCAGGGCGAGGATCGGCTCGAGGGGACTCGATCCCGCTACGGCGGCGACTTCCTCCGCCGAGAGCTGCCGCTCGAAGATCCGCACGTCGTCCACCGCCCCGCCGGTGAACGGAGCGTTGCGGCTGCGCTTCCCGAGCAGGAGCGGCGTGTCGGTGATGGTCGAGTTCTGGAGCGCGTCGTTGTTGACGTCCACGTCGCGGGGCTTGCCGTCCACGTAGACCGTCACGCCGGTCGCCCGCGCGGAGCCGTCGTAGGCGACGAAGACGTGGTGCCACTTGTCCGGTTCGAGCACGTCCTGCTGGGTGGTGACCTTGATCGCGTCGTCGGGCCAGCGGTGGATGAGGTGCATCGCCACCTTCCGCCCGACGAGATACAGGTCCCATCCACGGTGGCCGCCGGATTCGTCCATGCGGGCGATCGGCGACCCGGTGACGTTGCCGGGAGTGCGGATCCAGCCGCCGTAGCCGAAGGGCTGGTCTTTCTCGAAACGGCCGACGTCGCCCAGCTCGACGTGCCCGCCGTCGAAGCGGAGCGCCCGCCCGACCTGCCCCTCGACCCGCGCGACCTTGCCGTGAAGTGTTCCCCGCCGGTTCGGATCGAGCGCGTCGGCGGGCGGTTTTCCGTCGGCCTCGTCGAGCGGGAAGTGCGCGAGGAGGCCTTGCGCGACGTCGCGGCCCTTGCCGGCCCGCGCTTCCGCCTCGGCGAGCCAGTTCTCGAAGTCGGCGTCCGCGCTCGCCGCGCGGACCCGCATCAAGCCGAGGATTTCGAAGGTCTTCGCGTCGAGCGCGGCGAGTTGCCGTTCGTGCTCGGGCTGCGGCACGCGGACCACCGGCTCGTGGTCCTTTTTGTTCCCATCGAGTTCCTTGCCGTCGATGCTGTTGAAGAACGCGAATAGCCCGTAGAAGTCTTTCTGGGTGAACGGGTCGAACTTGTGGTCGTGGCAGACGGCGCAGCCGGCGGTGAGTCCCAGGAACACGGTGGAGGCCGCCTCAACGCGGTCGATCACGTTGCGGACGTAGAACTCCTCCTCGATCGAGCCGCCTTCATTCGTCGTCACGTTGCAGCGGTTGAAGCCGCTCGCCACGAGCTGGTCGACCGTCGCGTCCGGCAACAGGTCGCCGGCGAGTTGCTCGACCGTGAAGCGGTCGAAGGGCATGTCGTCGTTGAAGGCGCGGATCACCCAGTCGCGGTAGGGCCAGATCTCGCGGTAGTTGTCGAGGTGCAGCCCGTGCGTGTCGCCGTAACGGACCGCGTCCAGCCAGTAGCGGGCCATGTGCTCGCCGTAGTGGGGCGATTTCAGCAGGCGATCGACGAGCTGTTCGTAGGCGTCGGGCGAGTGGTCCGCGAGGAACCGCTCGATTTCCCCGGGCGTGGGAGGCAGCCCGGTCAGGTCGAACGTCACGCGGCGGATGAGCGTCCGCCGGTCCGCTTCGGGAGACGGCGACAGCCCCTCTTTCTCCAACCGGGCGAGAACGAACCGGTCGATCGCGTTTCGCGACCAATTCTCGTTCCGCACCGGCGGCAGCTCAGGACGGCGGGGCGGCACGAACGCCCAGTGCCCCTGGTACTCCGCCCCCTGGTCGATCCAGCGGCGGAGCAGATCGATCTCGTCCTTCGAGAGCGACTTTCCCGAATCGGGGGGCGGCATCCGGGTGAATTCGTCCTCGGCGGCGATTCGCCGATACATTTCGCTCTCGGCCGCCTGGCCGGGAACGATCGCCCGCTCGCCCGACTCGAGTTCGCCGGTCGCCCCGTCGCGGAGGTCGAGCCGCAGCCCGGCCTGCCGGTCCGTTTCGCCCGGCCCGTGGCACTGGAAGCAGCGGTCGGAAAGGAGCGGCCGGATGTCGCGGCTGAAATCGACCTTCTCGTCGGCGGCGGCGTAATGAGCCGCCGAAGCCAAGGACGCGAACGCCGCCAGCGTAATCCACAAGCGGTTCAAAGGCACTCTCCCTCCACGCAGACTGTCATCGTGTCCCGGGCGGGAACCGATTTTCGCGCCCGAGGGTGCGCCCATCATATCGAATCCGGTCTAATCGAGCAGGTGAAAGGGGAGGGTTGCAATGGCGCGGGCTTCTTGCAATTCCGTTGCAATAACGTATCATCGACGCCCTCCGTGCCCCTTGTCGGTCGCGGCCGATCGCCCGCTTCGCACCCAGAACGCTCCCGATGCCCACGCTCTACCTGCTGCTCGCCGTGTACTGCGGAATGATCGTGCTCGCCTCGCTCGCGGGAGGGTGGCTGCCGGGGATGATCCGGCTGACGCACGGCCGGATGCAGGAGATGATGAGCGTCGTCGGCGGGCTGATGCTGGGGATCGGACTGTTTCACATGCTGCCTCACGCGGCGCATTACCTCGGCTCGGTCGAGCGGACGATGCATTGGGCGGCGGGCGGGCTGCTGCTGATGTTTTTCCTGATCCGGGCTTTCCATTTTCACCAGCATGGTCCGGCGGAGATCGCCGACGAGGACGTTCACGACCCGCATCATCATCATCACGCTCCCGGCGCGGCCCACCGGCTGAGCTGGATGGGGGTCGCGTTCGGGCTCGCGTTGCACACGCTCATCGATGGGCTGGCGCTCGGCGCGAGCATGCAGGCGGACGTGGGGCGCGGCGCGGTCTGGTCGCTGTTCGGACTGCAGACGTTCCTCGCGATCCTGCTGCACAAACCGCTCGACGCGGTGTCGATCACGTCGCTGATGGCCGCGGGGGGCTGGTCGAGCGGCTGGCGGAACGTCGTGAACGCGGGCTTCGCGCTGATGTGCCCGCTCGGGGCGGGGCTGTTCTTCCTCGGCGTGGGCGGGCTGGCCGAGCACCGCGACGCGCTCGTGGGGGCCGCGCTGGCGTTCTCCGGCGGAGTGTTCCTGTGCATTTCGCTGGGGGACCTGCTGCCGGAGATGGAATGGCACTCGCACGACCGGCTGCGGCTCTCGGCGCTGCTGCTGCTGGGGATCGGGATCGCGTACGCGATCGAGCAGACGCACCCGCACGATCATGCCGTTCACGCGCCGCGGCACACGCTCGACGTGCCGCTGCAATGAGAAGCGAAAGCCCGACCGGACGATCGAAGCCCCCGTCTTCGACTTCTTCGACTTCGCGGCTTGATCCCGCGCTCAACCGCAGTCCGTGCAGCGACCCTTGAGCAGCACCTCGGTGACTTCTCCGAGCTGCGCCGCCCGCTTGCGGGTGGCGGCGTCGAAGGTGACGTCGGTCAGGCAGGTGACGCGGCCGCAATCGACGCAGACGAAGTGCGGGTGCGTGCCCCGGTCGGGGTCGTCCGGGCCGCGGACCTCGAACCGCCACACGTGGTCCCCCAGCTCCGTCCGCGCCAGCAGTCCCGCTTCGGTGAGGTCGGTCAGGTTGCGGAACACCGTCGCCTTGTCGAAGCCTTGCGGGACGAGGAGGTCCGCGAGTTCGCCGTGGGCGAGCGGACGGCCGGCGCGGCCGAGCTCCAGCAGGACCGCCACGCGCGGGGCGGTGCAGCGGAGGCCCGCCGCGCGGATCGCGTCGCGGGCCCGGGCGATGCTGTGTTCGTCGCGTTCGATCATCCGGAGATCTCGAACAGCGACTGGGCCCGCACCACGGCGCATTCGTCGGGGAACGTGTGGAATGCGTGCACCAGCAGGCTGTCGCCGGTCGCCTCGCACCGCATCAGGCTCAACGGCGCCGGCGCCAAGCGGTTTCCGGGACCGAAGCGGTGGGCCACGGTCGCCCGGCCGCAGTCGACCGACAGTTCCTCGTGCACGTTGAGGAACACGTCCGGATCGAGCCGCTCGACCTGATAGCTGGTCCAATAGCGGATGCCGCAGTCGAAGGCGTGGGCCACGTCGCGGAACCCGTGGAGCTTGCGTTCGAGCAACCGCTTCCGCCTGGGCAGCGCGTGCAGCCGCGTCGTGGCGACCTCCGTCACGGTGAAGCTGCCGAACCGGAAGCCGATCGCGTGCCCTTCGTCGCAGAGCCGCAGCGACGCGGAGAAATCGTCGCGCTGCACGCGGACGGCGGCGCGGGTGCCGAACAACTCGGGGTGGACCGAGCGCCCGTAGAGCTGGAACACGAGCTCCGCAACCTGCGGCCTGGCGAAACCGACGTGCATCGCAAGACGATCCTTGAAGCAACCTGACGGGCAACCGCGCGTCCGACGACGGCATTATACGGGCTGCGCGGAGGCGGACGAAAGGTCTTCGACGACCACTTTCCGACACTCGCGATTTTCGAAGGATTCGAGCTTGCAATCCGCGGACCGGATGCTTGCGGACGAAGCCGTGTTGTCAGAAAAACCGAATCGTCTAGAATACCGCCCGTCGTGATTCAGCCGGGGCAACGGCTGTACGTGCCGGGGGCCGCCGGCAGCTCGACCCTCGAACCGCACAGTTCAGCCCCGAGGTGATTTCGTGCCGCAGGAACAATTGTGGGCGCCGTGGCGGCTGCCGTACATCGTGTCGGCGAAGAGGCCGAAGGCAGAGGACGGCTGCTTCCTGTGCCGTTATCGCGACGAGCAGGACGACGCGTCCAACCTCGTCGTGCTGCGCGGAGAGCGCTCGCTCGCGGTGCTGAACCGGTTCCCGTACAACAACGGTCACCTGCTGATCGCCCCGACGGCCCACAAGGCGGGACTTGACGAATTGGACGACGCCGAACTGCTCGGATGCATGCGGCAGGTGACGCAGCTCGTATCGGCCCTGCAGAAGGTGTTGGGGCCGGACGGATTCAACGTGGGGCTGAATCTGGGCCGCGCCGCCGGGGCGGGCCTGCCGGGGCACCTGCACTGGCACGTCGTGCCGCGATGGTCGGGCGACACGAACTTCATGCCGGTCCTGGCCGACGTGAACGTCATCCCGCAGTCGCTCGCGGCGCTCCACGAACTGTTGACCGTTCACCTGCGATCGAGGAACGGATCCTGACAGACCGCATTGAAACCGGTGGACTGGGTGAAAGCGAGCCGTCGGCGTCTGCCGGCGGAGGGCCGCCCGAAAGAATTGCCCACCCGATCCGTGAAACGCGGTACGGGTGCTGGCATCGTCTCCCGGCGGCCCGTATCATGGGTGGGCGATTCGGGAACGAAAGAACAGACGATCCGGGTCGGGGATCCGCGCGCGATTCCCAGCGCGCGGCCCGATCCGGACGAACCTTTTTCGAATGACAGAAGTTCCAAGATCGCGACTCCGTCATTCCCGCGCAGGCGGGAATCCAGCCCGTCGTCCGCGCCGCCGCTGGATGCCCGCCTTCGCGGGCATGACGCGCGGTCGTGAACTTGGAAGTAGTGATTGACGATGACCATGTTGCGGATCATCCTCTACATCATTTACTCGGTCGTGTGCGCGGGGGCGTTCGTCGCGTACATCGGCCAGGACCAGCCGATCATCGGCAACTATCCGTTCCTGACCTGGCTGGTGCTGCTGGGAATCGCGCAGTTCTTCGCCCTGGCGGACTTTCTGATCCCTCGGAAGCGGATCGAAGTCATCACGGCGGTCTATTTCGGCCTGCTGGTGGGGATTCTGCTGAGCTGGCTGCTGAAGCTGGCGGTGGATCCGATTCTCCCCCCGCGGTTCCACAACGTGGTGCTGATCCTGAGCCTGCTGGTCCTGCCGTACCTGTGCATTTCGCTGCTGCTGCAGACGAAGCACGATTTCCGGTTCATCATCCCCTACGTCGAGTTCTCGCGGGAGCTCAAGGGAGGGAAGCCGTTGATCCTCGACACCTCGGCCCTCATCGACGGTCGGATCGCGGACGTGATCGAAACCAAGATCCTCGACTCGGAGATCATCGTCCCCCAGTTCGTGCTGCACGAACTGCAGAGCATCACCGACAGCGGCGACAAGCACCGCCGCACGCGCGGCCGCCGCGGTCTCGACGTGCTCGCGAAGCTGCAGCACAGCCCGCGGGCGGACATCCGCATGCACGAGGACCACCGCGGAGCGGCGAGCGACGCCCCGGTGGACCAGCAGCTCGTCGAACTGGCGAAGCAGCTCAGCGGCCGGATCATCACCAGCGACTACAACCTCAACAAGATCGCCAGCGTGCAGGGGGTCGACGTGATCAACCTGAACGACGTGGCCAATTCGCTCAAGCCGCGCTATCTTCCCGGCGAGCGGCTGCGGATCAGCGTCATGAAGTCCGGCGAGTCTCCCGGGCAGGGGGTGGGCTACCTCGACGACGGGACGATGGTCGTCTGCGAGCAGGCGAGCCACCGCATCGGCCAGGAGGTCGATCTGGTCGTCACGAGCGTGCTGCAGAGCAGCGCCGGGCGGATGATCTTCGGCAAGCCGCTCGAGAACCACGAGCGGTAAGACTACATCCGCTCGCAGGCCCGAATCCCGAGCAGCGCCAGGCCGCGCTCGAGCACGCGGGCGGCGAGGTCGCACACCAGCAGCCGGCTGCGGCGCGTCGCCTCGTCCTCGGCCTTCAGGACGTGGCATTCCTCGTAGAACGTGCTGAAGGCGTTCGCCGTGGCGAACAGGTAATCCGTCAGCACGTTCGGACGATGGTCCACCACCACGTCCTCGACGGCCTCGGCGAAGCGGGCGAGTTGCAGCGACAAGGCCCGCTCGGCCGGCTGCGTCAGCCGCACGCGCTCCCCGGAGTCGCGCAGCGCGTCGGCGTCGAGTCCTCCCTTGCGGAAGATGCCGCGGATCCGGGCGTAGGCGTATTGCATGTACGTCGCCGTATTGCCGGTCATGGCGAGCATCTTGTCCCAGTCGAAGACGTAGTCGCTGTCGCGGTTGTGTCGCAGGTCGGCGTGCTTGACGCCTCCCACGCCGACCGCCTCGGCGACTTCCCCGCGGGTCGCGCCGTCGAGTTCGGGGCCGTCCGGCTTGGCGTCGTCGTTGGCGTCGACGATCGCGCGGGCGCGGGAGATCGCCTCGTCGATCAGGCTTTCCAGTCCGACGATGTCGCCCGAGCGGGTCTTGAAGGGGCGCCGGTCGTCGCCGAGCACCGTGCCGAAGCTGACGTGGCGGAAGAGGGTGCGGTCGTATCCCCACTTCCGCGCCGTCGCGAACAGGAGCTGGAAGTGCTCGCTCTGCCGGGCGTCGACGACGTACAGGATTTCGTCCGCGCCGAGTTCCTCGACGCGGTAACGGATCGTCGCGAGGTCGGTCGTCGCGTAAGTGAAGGCGCCGTCGCTCTTGCGGACGATGAACGGGGCCTCGTGCCCATCGATGAATACGCAGATCGCCCCGTCGCTCTCGCGGGCGATCCCCGGCGCCAGCAGGTCGTCGACGACCGCGGCGAGCATCGGCTGGAAATGGCTTTCGCCGAGCGTCGTGTCGAAACGGACGTCGAGCCGGTCGTAGACCGACTGGATCGCCTGCAGGCATTGCGGCACGAATTCGTTCCAGAGCGCGAGGTTCTGCGGGTCGCCGGCGTGCAGCCGGGCCGTCTCCTGCCGGGCCTGCTCCGCGATGTCCGGGTGCGCGTCGGCGAGCGGCTTGAGCAGCGGCTCGTCGTCGATCCCGGCGATCTTCCGCTCCGCGTCGGCGATCTCCTGACTCTGCTCGGCGACCGCGTCGCGGAGGTCCTGGAGCGCCTTCTTCGCCGCCTTGTCGGCCGGTGTCCCGAGCGCTTCGGCGGCGGCGAGGTCCTCGCGGCGCTGTTCGAGCCGCCGCCGCATCTCGGGAAGCGCCGCCCGCGTCTCGTGGTAGTCGCTCAGCGTGTTGACGAGTCGGTACAGGCGGGCGAGCTCGTCGACCGGATGCTCGCGATACGCCTCGTCGTCGCGGAAGTGCTTGTAGCCGAACAGGATCATCCCGAACTGCGTGCCCCAGTCGCCGATGTGGTTGTCGCCGACGACCGTGTGCCCCAGGAAGCGGAGGACGCGGCCGATGGCGTCGCCGATGACGGTGCTCCGCAGGTGCCCCACGTGCATCGGCTTGGCGACGTTCGGTGCGGAGTAATCGACGACGATCTTCCGCGGATTCGCGGCGCGGACCACGCCGAGCCGCGCGTCGCCGCAAAGCTGGTCGACCCGCTGTTCGAGCCAGTCGTCCCTGAGCCGCAGGTTGATGAAGCCCGGCCCGGCGATCGCCGCGGCAGGATCGAGCGGCCCGCACAGGTCGGCCACGTCGAGCCGGGCGACGAGTTCGGCGGCGACCTCGCGGGGCGGCTTGCCGAGCCGCTTGCCGAGCGGCATGGCGCAGTTCGCCTGGAAGTCGCCGAAGCGGGGATCCTGCGCCGGCTTGACCATCGCCGCGAACTCGGCGGGATCATCGACGCCGATCGCGCGGAGAGCGGCGGCGAAGCGCTGTCGGAGGTGGGCGAGGATGTTCATGGTTGCGGCAGCCCGAGTTCCGCCCGCCAGTCCACTCGCTCCGCGTCGGCCCAGAGGCGCTCCAAGTCGTAGGCGGCGCGGCTGTCTTCCGAGAAAATGTGCAGCACGACGTCGCCGTAATCGAGCAAGATCCACGAGCCGCCTTCGAGTCCCTCGCGGCCGATCCGCTTTTGCCCGCGGGCCTTGAGCGCCTGGTCGGCCTCGTCGGCGATGGCGAGCATCTGCCGGCCGCTGGTGCCGGTCGAGATGACGAAGTAGTCGACGATGGGGGTGATCGCGGTCAGGTCGAGGACGACCGTGTCGCGGCCGCGATGGTCGTCGGCGATCTTGGCGCACAGGCAGGCGCGGGACCGGCCGGCTGTTCGACGTGGGGAGGAAATCGGCTCGGTGCTGATGGGACGCTCCCGAATGCGGAGTGGGGAATTTGGAGCGCGGAGTGCGGAATGGGGAGTGGGGAATGCGGAGTGGAGAATTCCGCACTCCCAACTCCCGACTCTGGCCGGCGGTCGCGTCGGGCCGGCCTCAGAAATTGAGGGCGTATTGGACGATGAACCCGGCGAAGACCACCGACACCATGCTCATCAGTTTGATGAGGATGTTCAAGCTCGGCCCGCTGGTGTCCTTGAACGGGTCGCCGACCGTGTCGCCGACGACGGTCGCCTTGTGGGCCGCGGTCCCTTTCCCGCCATGCGCGCCGGACTCGATGTACTTCTTGGCGTTGTCCCAGGCGCCGCCGGCGTTGGCCATCATGATCGCGACCGCGAACCCGCTGGTCAGCCCGCCGGCGAGCATCCCCATCACGCCCCCCACGCCGAGCACCAACCCGACGGCGACCGGCGCCACGAGGCCCAACAGCGCGGGGACGACCATTTCCTTCTGCGCGGCGGCGGTGCTGATGGCCACGCACGCGGCATAATCCGGTGTGGCCGTCCCCTCCATGATCCCGGCGATTTCGCGGAACTGGCGGCGGACCTCTTCGACCATCTTGTTCGCGGCGCGGCCCACCGCCTTCATCGTCAACGCGCAGAACACGAAGGCGAGCATCACGCCCATGAACAGGCCGACGAGCACCTTGGGGTTCATGATCGTCACGTTGTAGTAGCGGACGTAATCGGGAATGGTCGCCTCGCGGTTCTTCACGACGCGCTCGTCGTCGAGCAGGTTCCGCAGATCGACGGTCACCGATTTGCCGACGTTGTTCGGATCGGCGAGCGTCTTCATGTCCGACAGCTTCGCCTCGCCCGCCCGGGGAAAGACGAGGTAGGCCTCGGGCGGGTTCGGCTTGCCGGCTTCGGCCGACTTCGTGCGGAACGCCAGCAGGTTGGGGTTCACGACGACCACGTGGGCGGTCGCCAGGCCGTCGGAATCGACGAGTTGGCCGATGATGTGCGGGCTGTCGACCCAGCGGTCGAACCCGACGCGGACTTCCTCGACGTAGGCCGCGAGCAGCGCGAGCGCCGTGAGGGCCGCCGAGCCGATGGCGAAACCCTTGCCCGTGGCCGCGGTCGTATTGCCCAGGCTGTCGAGGGCGTCGGTCCGCTGGCGGACGATCGGCTCCTGGTGGCTCATCTCGGCGTTGCCGCCGGCGTTGTCGGCGATCGGCCCGTAGGCGTCGGTGGCGAGCGTGATCCCCAGCGTCGAGAGCATGCCGACCGCGGCGATCGCCACGCCGTACAGCCCCAGGGCGAACAGTTGCGGCGTGGCGAAATCGAAGCCGGTGCAGAACCCGAACGCCAGCAGGATGCCGGCCCCCACGACCATGATCGGGACCCACACGCTGTAGAAGCCTTCGGCCACGCCGGCGATGATCACGGTCGCCGGTCCGCCGATCGACTGGTCGGCGATCCGCTTGGTCGGGTTGTATTCCTGGCTGGTCGAATACTCGGTCCACTTGCCGATGATGATCCCGGCGACGAGCCCCGTCACGATCGCGCCGAACACGCCGAACAGGGAGTTGCCGTAAGGCAGACCCTTGTCGATGATCTGCTGCCGGACATCGTCGGCCTGGGACGGCACGACGAGCACCAGCCACACGAGCAGGGCGGAGGCGACGAACACCCCCAGGCTGCTGCCGTCGATCCCGCGGGCCAGCGCCTTGAGCAGGTTCCGCTGCGTGGCCCCTTCCTCCGTGCGGACCAGGAAGATCCCGCCGATCGACAGCAGGATGCCCACGCCGGCGAGGACCATCGGCAACAGGAGCATCATGAACTGCATCTTGGGGACGCCGGCGAACGCCGCCACGCCGAGCGCGGCGCTGGCGAGGATCGACCCGCAGTAGGACTCGTAGAGATCGGCCCCCATGCCGGCGACGTCTCCCACGTTGTCTCCCACGTTGTCGGCGATGGTGGCGGGGTTGCGGGGATCGTCCTCGGGGATGCCGGCTTCCACCTTGCCGACCAGGTCGGCCCCGACGTCGGCCGCCTTGGTGAAGATGCCGCCGCCGACGCGGGCGAACAGGGCCTGGCTGCTGGCCCCCATGCCGAAGCAGAGCATGGTGACGGTGATCGCTTCCAGGTCCATGGGGGGGAAGCCGAACATCGGCACGAGCCAGTTGAGGACGCCGAACCACAGGCAGATGTCGAGCAGGCCGAGACCCACGACGACCAGCCCCATCACGGCCCCGCTGCGAAACGCGACCTGCAGCGCGGAGTTCAACGAGGTCTTCGCCGCCTGCGCGGTCCGCGAGCTCGCCAAGGTCGCGGTCTTCATCCCGAACCAGCCGGCCAGGCCGGAGAAGAACCCGCCGGTGAGGAAGGCGAACGGCACCCAGCGGGACTGCTGCCCCAGTCCAAAAGCGACGAGCCCCAGCAACAGGGCGACGACGATGAAGAAGATCGTCACCACCATGTACTGCCGGTTGAGGTAGGCCCGCGCGCCCTGGCGGACGTACTCGGCGATGCGGACCATCGTCGCGTCGCCTTCGTCCTGGGCGACCATCCAGTTGAAGAACCGGTAGGCGAAGCCGAGCGCGACCAGCGACGCGGCCACCGCCACCAGCCAGCCGACGACGACCGGCGCCTGGCCGACCGATTCCAACGTGGCCCCTTCCGCCCCGAGCGCGGGCGCCGCCGCGGCGAGCGCGGCCAGTCCCGTCAGTCCCCCCAGCCGAATATTGCGACGCATGACGGCACGGTTGAACAATCTCATCCTAAGACTCGTCTCCGTGATACTGGTCTTCCGGGAACGGCCCGGAACGGGAGCATGGGCCGGCGGGAAAGCCCGGCCGCCGGAACCGCCGACGGACTCGGCTTCGACAGCCGCCGGAAACCTGGCGGCCTCGGGGGGGCGGTTGGTCGTCGCAAGTCCCTGTGGCACAATAGGTTTCGTTCGGACAAGCCGAAGCCATCGCTGGTCAGGGGCCGAGTTTAGCGGGAATTCCGCGGATTTGTCAACGACCTGTCCGGCGAAATGCGACGAAACCCCGGTCGCTCCGCACGCTGCGGTTCACTTTCCGATTTGCATCTCGCGGAGGAACAAACGCTGCGCGCCGACGAGATAATCCGGCTTCGTTTTCCACAGTTCCTCGAGCGGATAGCCGGTCGTCGGGACCGGGCGGTTGTGCAACTGGTGGGCCTTCCGCCAATAGAGGACCGCGAGCAGCCCGTCTTCGATCGCGTCCACGTCTTCGGCGACGAGCGGAGACTGCCCCAGGAACTGCTCGTACTTCGCCATCGCGTCTTCGAGCTTCACCTGGATCTCGGAGACCGTCTGCAGCAGTCCCTGCTCCTCGAGTTTGGTCAGCGTCTCATCGGACAGGTCGGCCGCGGAGGCGAACTCGTCCCGGTGCACGGGCCGGTCCGAGTCGCACAGGCGCGCGAGGACTTCCCGCTCCCGATCGCTCAGCTTCTCGTCGCGGGCGGCATCGCAGGTCTTGCCGGTGCGGCGGACGAGCGTGACGGACAGGCGCCCCGGCTCTTCGCGGAACATCCGCTTGGCCTGATACAGCAAGCGATGGGCCTCCTGCGTCTCCGCCTGGCTTTCGAGCAGAAACTTGACCCGCCAGTAGTCGTAGTTCGTGTCCGCCCGAAAGATATCGATCACCTGCCGCTTGATCTCCGGATCGACCTGCTCCTGCCGGGCGAGGCGGAGGATATCGGCCTCGGTGGCGTTCAGCACGACCTCGCCCCGGGCGGTCTTGAAGGATTCGCGGCCATAAACTTCGGTCCACAGGCGATGCGCTTCGTCCCATGCCTGGCGGGTCCGCTCGCCGAAGATCCCGTCCCGTTGGAGCGCCCAGGCGGACCTCTCCTGGGCCCGCGACGGCTGGTGCCGGAAGTGGACCACCGATGCATCCAGCCGCTGCTGGGGATGCTCCCGCTGCACGTCGTTGCCTTTCTCGTACCAGCGTCGGGCGGCGAGATAGTTGTCGGTGAAGATCTCGCCGTCGACGTGGGCGATGCCGGGATCGGGACCGTTCGCGAACCGCTGCGTGTCGGGATCGCGGAGGAAGTATTGCCGGTACGTCTTCCATTCGTCGGACTCCCCGACCTTCCACCCCACGACCCTGCCGATGCTCGAATACAGCCGGGCGCTGCGCGCGTTGCGTTCGGTCCCTTTCTGGGTGAACTTGCACCCCTCCTTGATCCAGTACCAGCGGTCCTCGACGCGGTCGTGCACCGCGGAGACGTTGTAGGCGAGGTTCCAGCCCTGGAAGTCCCAGACCTGGCTGAAGTGCGGCTGGAGGAGGATGATCGAATCGACGGTCGCCCGGAGCTTGGCCCACTCCTTGGTCTTCTGCTGCTCGTTGGCGTTCTGCCACAGGGCGTTGGCGGCGATGCCCCGCATCCCCAGGAGCACGAGGTTCATCGTGGCGGAGGAGGGATCGACGTCTCCCAGCGTCGCCTCGCCCAAGTCGTACTCCTGGCGGAGCTGCGCCAGTTGCCCGACCATGCCGTCGCCCGAGGCGCCCGCCGGGCCGCCCGCCGGCATCCCCAGCCAGATGATCGGGATCAACAGGGTCGCGATCCCCCCGAGGTAGACCAGCTTCCGCTGGCGCGACGTCAGACCGTTCATTTCGCCTCCAGTTCCCGGAGCTTCAGGCTGTAGTAGCCCACCAGCAGCAGCGGGATGAAATACGCCAGGGTCGTCATGAGGGCCGGCAGCAACCCCGTGGACCACGACACGTCGAACCCGTTGGCGACGCGGTCCGCGACGGAGTACCGGCTCAAGTCGGGAACCAGATAGAGCAGTCCTTCGACCCCCTTGAGCAGCACCGGGTCGATCACGTCGACGATGCTCTTCATCCAGCCCTCCTCCAGCGGAACCTGCGGGTTCGAGTGCGTCACGATGTTGATCGCCGACTCGACCGGGCCGGTGCGCTTGATCTCGCCAGTGGGGAGCCTGATGCCGACGACCAACTCTCCCATGAACTTGTGAAAGAAATTTCCCAACAGCACGAGCGTGAACGTGAGCAGCGCGGCGACCGGCCCCTTGAGAAAGCACCCGGCGGTCACGCCGAAGATCACCACGAGCATCAGCTTGAGCCAATCGACCGCCACCGCCTTGGAGAACCCGCTGAAAAACGGGCGGTCCGGCGTGCGGATGTAGAGGTCCCGTTGGGAGACGCCGAGATACTGCCCCGCGTCGAGACACGCCACCTCGACCCGCAGCTCTCCGCCGTGCGTCAGCTCGTCGTACAGATCGACCACGGCCTTTTGCGCTCCGACGCCCGACCGCGAACCCGCGAGGTTCGGCAGCCTGCGGGGGACGACGACGTGGTCCCGGCGACTGTATTCCGTCATCTCGAACGGGGGATAGGGCACGCGCAGATCGACCAACTCCCGCTGCAGCCGGTCCTCCTCCGACTCGAACAGCCCGCCCAACCGCTGCAACGCGGCGGCCAGCGCGGCGGCGTCGCGGGCGGCGGCCGCCCGCTCCGCGCCGCGGGCGGCTTCGACGAGTTCCGGCAACCGCTCCCACGCCTCGGTCGCATCGGCCTGCGCCCCCGCTCCGTCCGGACGATCTCCCGGCGATCCGGGTCGGGGCCGGAACGGTTCGAGCAGTTTCGCCAACCGGCCGTATCCCGCGCGGAGCTTGTCGTGCTCTCCATCGGAGAGGTTGAGTTGCCGCTTCTGGATCCCGTCGGCCAGCGAGCGGAGTTCGGTTCCCGCGCGGCGGAAGTCTCCCTCCCGCACGTGGCGGCGCAAGCTTTCGAAGCGGCCGCCGGGCGACGCGACCGCGTCCGACACCTGCCGTTGCAGGTCCTTGAGGAACGTGAACTGGACCAGGAGGCCGCGAAATCGCTGGATGCCCCCCGGATCGGTCACTTCCTCTCCCTTGTGGGTCCGGAAGGCTTCGAACTCGGCATCGAACTGGAGCGTGTCCCCCAGGGGCCGCGGATCGAGGTCCTTGAACGTCCAGATCGCGCGGGAGCGGCTCCCCCCTTCGACGTAGCTGCGTTTTTTCCATTCGTCCCCGACGCTCACGCCCCGCGCCGACGGGTTCCCTTCGCGGTCGAGGAAGGCGATCTCGCCATATTGCGGGACACGGCTGAGCAGGACCGGCCGCGTCGCCCGCAGCCCGGCCAGTTCGCCGGAGAGCGCGGAAGCGATGTCGGGAAACGCGGCGGCCACCTCCTGCACGACGTGCAGGTCGTCGGGGCCTTCGAACCGCGTCGTTTCCCCGCTGCGGGGATCGGTCACCCGCACGTTCACGCGGTGCGTGAGCCGCGCCGCGACCGGATACTCGGTCCCGTCGGCGGCGGCGAGCACCTTGTCGAACGCCGGGGCGGGGAAATTGCGGACGATCCAGACGTAGCTCACGGCGCCCATCGCGAGGACCAGCAGCGTCCCCAGCATGCCGAAGCCGAGCATCCGCCCCAGCACGATCTCGATCCGGCGGGCGGGCTTCGTCACGACCGTGTGCAGCGAGCGGGCCCGCATGTCCTCCGGAATGCTCCAGCAGGAGAGGAGCAGGAGCACGGGGAGGATCAGCCAGCCGATCGTCGTCAACACGAACGTGATGTAGACGCCGACCTGCAATTCGGGCCGCGGGTTGGCGTTCGCCAGGAACCAGCCCGCGAACATGAACAGCACGGCGAACACGCCGAACACGGCCAGCGCCTTCCGCCGCAGCGCCTCGCGGAAGGTCAACATGGCCAGCGCCCAGTTCCGCCGCGGGGAGAGGTCGGCGAAGTCGCGGAACCCGTCGAGGATCTGCCGCCCGACGCGCTGCGGTCCCCGGCCCTTCGCCACCAACAGCGACACCAGCACGCTCAGGACGAGCACGAAGACGAGGCACACCCCGACGATCGCCCCCCAGTGCTGGAGGGCCTCGAGGACGTCGTACGACTGCGGATTCGACTCCATCGACGCCTGCCGCCTTTGCGAAAGGACCGCGGGTTCATTCCCGTGGAAGCCACTCAGGTCAACGAAAACGACGCAAGACGCGGCACACCAGCCCGACGCCCAAGCGAGGGTAACCGTTTCGTCCCTCGCTGGCGCGTCGGGCCAGTGTATCTTCCGGACTATGGAGCGTGGATCTGGTTCTGCTGCGGCGCGCCGGCGGCCGCCCGGCCGTTGCCCTCCGCCTCCGGCGGCGTTTCTCCCGGCAGGAACCGCCGTCCCGGCCGCTCGCGGCTGTCCTTCACCGTTTGCAGGAACAGCTCCTCGAGGCTCGCCGTCGGATGATCCACCTTCAGCAACTGCGCCCCGTGCTTCGCGAGCGCCTGGCGGACGTCTTCGATGGCGGCGTCCGAGAGCTGGTTCGTCACGAGCTGCGTTTCCCCCTGCGACTTGAGCAGGTCGTCCACGCGGCCCATGACCTTGAGCTCGCCGCCGTACAGGATCGCGATCCGGTCGCACACGTCTTGGACGTCCGCCAGCAGGTGGCTGCACATGACGACGGTCTTCCCCCGCGCTTTGAGGCGGAGGATGAGGTCCTTCATCTCGCGGGTGCCGATCGGGTCGAGGCCGCTCGTCGGCTCGTCGAGCAGCACCAGTTCGGGGTCGTTGATGAGCGCCTGGGCGAGTCCGATGCGGCGGGTCATGCCCTTGGAATATTCCTTGAGCTGCCTCCGCTTGGCGTGCTGCAGGCCGACCATCTCGATCAGTTCCCGCGACCGCTTGCGGCGCTCGGGGCCCGAGAGGTCGAACAGCCGGCCGTAGAAATCGAGCGTCTCCTCGGCGTTCAGGAAGCGGTACAGGTACGACTCTTCCGGGAGATACCCGATCTTTTCGTTCTTGGCGACGTCGGTCGCGGGGCGGCCGAGGACGCGGATGTCCCCCTCGGTCGGGAACAGCAGCCCCAGCAGGAGCTTCATCGTCGTCGTCTTCCCGGACCCGTTCGGCCCCAGCAGCCCGAACACCTCTCCCTGCCGCACGTCGAGCGTGAGCGAGTTCAGGGCCCGGACCTTCTTGCGGCCCCAGAAGTCGCGATAGATCTTCGTGAGGTTCCGGGTCTCGATGACGGCAGTCGGCGACATGAACGGCCCTTGGCTCGGAATGTCCGCCCCGGCAGCGTACCGGCGAGGCGTGAGGATTCGATGAAGGGAGAGACGGAACCGGAGACGGGACGCTTCGCAGGCGGGTCGCCGACGGACCTGCTCCGCCCGAAACTACGTCCCGTGCTGAACGGCCGTTGGAAGATCTTGGCGACAACCGCCGTTCGCGGCGACTCGAACTCCGCATCAACTATAAGTCGCGGCCGAACGCCGTTGCAAGGATCGTCGCTCGGCGCAACAATGCGTCACGCACGCGGCCTCGGTCCGGGACACGGCGCCATGCACGGCGGGCACGACCATCAGCACGGGCACTGCGGCCGCGCGGCGGGGAACCGCCGGCGGCTGGCGCTCACGCTCGCCCTCGCCGCGGGCTACATGGTCGCCGAGGTCGTCGGGGGGATCCTCACCAATTCGCTCGCCCTGCTGGCCGACGCGGGGCACATGCTGTCCGACGTGGGGGCGCTGGCGCTGAGCTTATTCGCCGTGTGGATCGCGGACCGGCCGTCCCCCGCGCATCGAACGTACGGCCACTATCGGGCCGAGATCCTGGCGGCGCTCGTGAACGGGGCGGCCCTCGTCGCCGTGTCGCTGTTCATCTTCGTCGAGGCTTACGAGCGCTTCCGCGACCCGCCCGAAGTGCGGGGGCCGCTGATGATGGCGATCGCCGTCGGCGGGCTGCTGGTGAATCTCGCCGGGCTGTTCATCCTGCACGGCGGCCGGCGCGAGAGCCTCAACATTCGAGGGGCGTGGCTGCACGTCCTCTCCGACGCGCTGGGGAGCGTCGGGGCGATCGCCGCCGGCGGGCTGATCTGGGCGTTCGGCTGGCGGTGGGCCGACCCGCTCGCCTCGGTGCTGATCGCGGTGCTGGTGATTTACGCCTCGTGGCGCTTGCTGGCGGAAGCGGTCTCCGTGTTGATGGAAAGCGCCCCGCGCGGGATCGACGTGGACGACGTCTTCGCGGCGCTCAAGCAAACGCCCGGCGTGCTCGGCGTCCACGACCTGCACGTGTGGACGATCACCAGCGGGCTCGATTCGCTGTCGGCCCACGTCGTCATCGGCGACGAGCGGGAGCATCACCACGTGCTGACCGATCTGCGGAAGATGCTCCACGAGCGGTTCGGCATCGATCACGTCACGATCCAGATCGAGCCGGAAGGCTTCGAGGAACGCGCCACGCGGGTGTAGTGACGAGTGCGGAGTGCGGGAGTGGGGAGTGCGGAGTGCGGAACCTGGCGGCATCGGCCAAAACTGTTTCTCACGGTCTCATCCGGGATTCCGAACTCCGAATTCCGAACTCCGAATTCCTAGTGGGGAGTGGGGAGTGCGGACCTTGGCGGCATCGGGTAAGATGGTTTCTCACGGTCTCATCCAGGATTCCGAACTCCCAACTCCGAACTCCGAATTCCCATGGCGGCGCGGTTCGATTCGATCGTGATCGGCGTCGGCGGGTTCGGCAGCGGCGCCTTCTACCATCTCGCCCGACGCGGGGCGCGGGTGCTCGGGATCGAGCGGTTCGGCGTCGCCCACGACCGCGGCAGCTCGCACGGCGAGACGCGCGTCATCCGCAAGGCGTACTTCGAGCACCCGGACTACGTTCCCCTCCTGCACCGCGCCTACGACCTGTGGGCCGAGCTGGAAGCCGAGAGCGGCCGGACCCTCTTTCACCAGTGCGGGCTGCTGCTGGCCGGTCCGCCGGATGGCGTCACGATCCAGGGGGCGAAGTTCGCCGCGGAGAAGTACGGGCTCGACATCGAGGAGCTTGAGCCGGCGGACCTCGGCGACCGCGTGCCCGGCCTGCGGTTTCCCGAGGGGATGGTCGCGGTGCTCGAGTCGATCGCCGGTTATCTCGAAGTCGAGAACTGCGTGCGGACGCACGTCGAGCGCGGGCAGGCCGCCGGCGGGGTGCTGCACACCGGCGAGACCGTCACCGGCTGGGAATCCGACGGCCGGACCGTCCGCGTCACGACCGACCGCGACGAGTATGAAGCGGCGAGCCTCGTCGTCACCGCCGGCCCGTGGGCCGCGCAGCTCCTGTCCGACCTGGTCGTGAAGCTGGAAGTCCGCCGCAAGCCGTTCCTGTGGTGTCCGGTAGCCAATGACCTGTACGACGCGGCCCGCCCAAGCCCCGCGTGGTTCTATGAGCTCCCGGGGTTCGGCGAGTTCTACGCGATCCCGTCGATCGATGGGCAGACCGTCAAAGCGGCCGAGCACACGGACGGGGCGCTCGTGGCGGATCCCCTCGCCATCGACCGCGACCTGCACCCCGAGGACGTCGAGCGGGTGGCCGAGTTCCTCAAGCTCTCGGCCCCCGACGTCGATCCCCGGCCGGTGCGGCACTCGATCTGCATGTATACGAACTCCCCGGACGGGCACTTCCTCATCGACCGGCTCCCCGGACGGGAGAACGTCGTGTTCGGCGCCGGCTTCTCCGGCCACGGCTTCAAGTTCACCGGCGTGCTGGGACAGGCGCTGGCGGAGATGGCGCTCGACGGGAAGACCGATCTGCCGGTAGGATTCCTGTCGCGGGCGAGGTTTGGTTGAGGGTTGAGGGTTGAGGGTTGACGGGTTGACGGGCGAGAGTCGAGAATCGGCGGAACTTGCAACCCCGCCGCTCGCGCACCGTCCGCGACACCCATCCTCCCTCATCGATCCATCGATGCACGGTCCTCCATCCACGCACTCGGGAGTCGATCATGGCGACGTATCACGCGCGGATCACCAGGCTGGCCGCCTCGTTCGTGCTGTTCGCCGGGGGCTTCGCCGCGGCGGCGACGCCTCCCCCGATGCCACCGGCGCCCGGTCTCGACGAGCTGGATCGCGGGCTGTGCCTGATCGTCGGCGACGAGGATGGGACATACGCCCTCGACGTCGCGAAGCGCAGCTCGCTCACGATCTACGTGCAGGTCGAGACCGAGGCCCAGCAGCAGGCGATCGCCCGGCGGGCGGACGAGGCGGGATTGCTCGGCACGCGAATCACCGTCGGACGCGGGAGCTTCGACCGCCTGCACCTGGGCGACGGCCTCGTCGATCTGCTCCTCGACGCGGGCCAGTTGCGAACCGCCCCCGCCCGCGCGCGGCTGAACCGCCACGAAGTCCTCCGCGTCCTGCGGCCCGGCGGAACCGCATTCCTCGGCGAGCCGCAGGCCCTCACCGCTCCCGCCCTGGCGGGACAGGACGACTGGACGCACCCCTATCACGGGCCGGACAACAACCCGCTCTCGGCTGACCGGACCGTTGCGGCCCCTTATCTCACCAAATTCCTCGCCGAGCCATACTTCTGCCCGATGCCCGAGGTCACCGTCACCGCGGGCGGGCGGATGTTCAAGGCGTTCGGCAACCGCTCCGCGATGGCGCTCACGACCGGGATGGTCGACACGCTGACCGCGTTCAGCGCCTACAACGGGACTGTTCTCTGGACGCGGAAGCTGTCGCCGGGCTTCATGCTCCACCGCAACACGCTGATCGCCACGCCGGAAGTGCTGTATCTGGCCGACGACACGTCCTGCCAGCGGATCGACGCGGCGACCGGCAAGCTGATCGATGAGATCGTCGCCCCGGCGAAGCTCGTCGACGGGCCGGTGTGGAAGTGGATGGCGCTCGACGGGGGCGTGCTCTACGCGCTCGTCGGCGACGAAGAGCCCAGGGCGCCCGGCTTGCAGCAGCCGGGAGGCGGAAGCTGGGGCTGGTGGAAGGCCCCCGACTACCGCTTCGGCTACGGCCGCACCTTCCTGGCGATCGACCCGCAATCCAAGCAAGTGCTCTGGCATCGCACCGAGAGCGATCCGATCGACAGCCGCTCCGTGTGCATGGCGGCCGGTCGCATCTTCGCTTATGGCGACGGAAAGTTCGTCGCGGCGATCGACGCCCGCGACGGCGCCACTTTGTGGAAGACGACCGACCGGGAAACGCTCGACGCGATCGGCGCGCATCTCCCGGCGCAAAGCCCGCTCAACGGCTTCTTGAGCACCGCCTACGCCAAGTGCAGCGCCGACGCCCTGTACTTCGCCGGCCCGGCGCGGGGCCGGCTCGTCGCGCTCGACGCGCGGACCGGCAAGCTCCTGTGGCAGGACCGGCGGCATGGCGATTATCAACTCGTCCTTCGCGAGGACGCGCTGTACGCGCTGGGCCGCACCAGCGCGAGCTGGAAGTTCGACCTGCTCACCGGCAAGCCGCTCGCGGAGCTCGAAGACTGCACGCGGGGCAACTGCACGCGGGCGACCGGCACGCTCGACAGCATCTTCAGCCGCGGGCATCACCACGCGGGCACGCTCCGCATCGAGCTTTCGGGAGAAGGAGCGCGAGCGCAGCGGATGCCCGTAATGCGGCCCGGCTGTCACGACGGCGTCCTCGCCAGCAACGGACAGCTCTACTGGGGACCGTGGATGTGCGCCTGCAACCTGTCGCTGGTGGGGATCATCTCGCTCGCGCCCGCCGGGGACTTCGACTTCGAGCAGCCCGCGAAGGAAGCGGAGCGGCTGGAGCGGGCGGTGGAGACCGAAACCGCGGAAGTGGCTCCCTTCCCGATCGACGAGCGGGACTGGCCGACCTATCGTGCCGACAATGCGCGCCGCGCCGGCACGCCCGTCGCCGTTGCGGCGGCGGTTCGGGAGCTGTGGGCCACTGGTGGAGCGGATCGTAGGACGGACCGGCGATCCGTCCTACGGGACGCGCCGCAGGAGCCGACCGCGCCGGTCGCCGCCGGAGGGCTGGTCTTCATCAGCGGCACCGACGGCGCGGTCCGGGCGCTCGACACGGCATCGGGCGCGCCGAAGTGGACCGCTTACACCGGCGGTCCGGTGTACTATCCGCCTGCGTTGTGGGACGGGCGGCTGTACGTCGGCAGCGGCGACGGATACGTCCACGCTTTCGAGGCGGCGACCGGCCGGCCGTTGTGGCGGTTCCGCGCCGCCCCGATCGAGCGGCGGATCCCGGTCTACGGACGACTCTCGTCCAATTGGCCCGTCGCGAGCGGCGTGTTGGTGGATGAGGGAGTCGTTTACGCGGCGGCGGGAATCGCACAGTCGGACGGCACGCACGTGTACGCCCTTGATGCCGTCAGCGGCGGCGTCAAGTGGCAGAACAACCGCTCCGGCCGCCTCGCCCTCGGCGACGAGCTGCGGGGCGTGAGCGTGCAGGGGCACCTCCTGCTGCACGACGCGAAGCTGCATCTCGCGGGCGGAAACGTCGCCTCGCCGGCGATCTACGACGCCCGCAACGGAGACTGCCTCAACCTGCTCGCCGAGGGGACGCTGTGGAAGACCAAGGCCCCGCGGGGACGGGACCTGTCGCTGGTCGACGGGCAGGTGCAGTGCAGCGCGTCGCTGCTGTACGCGCCGCGCGAGCACGTGCGGTCGAACTACTTCGGCGATCTGCTCCTCGAAGCCGGCCGCGGAGACGCGACCGTGAGCGCGACGCCGAAGCGGATCGCCCGTCGCGGCGCCGACGGAAACGGAGAGGCCTGGCACGTCGGTCCGTTCGCCGAGCCGATCGCGCTGGCCGTCGGGGAGAACGCCGCGCTGACCGCCGGCAAGACGGCGGAGGGCGAATACGCCGTCGCCGCGCTCGATCTCGCCTCGGGCCGAACGCTCTGGCGGCAGCCGCTCCCCGGCCGGCCCGTCTCCTGGGGACTGGCGATCGACCGGGAAGGGAGAGTGCTCGTCTCGCTCCTGGACGGGCGACTGGTCTGCTACGGAACGCCATGAGGCGTACCGCGCGTCATGCCCCCGCGAAGAGTCCGCCCCCAGCGAAGGCGGGGGCGGGCATCCAGCGGATGCGCGGAGGGCGAGGGCACTGGATTCCCGCCTTCGCGGGAATGACGGCATCGCCACTCGCGAAACTGCGCAACACCAAAAGCCCGACGGGACCTTCGGATGCGGAGTGTCGCGTTGCGCAACGGCCGGCGTGGTCATCAGCGCACGCGCCATGATATCAGGGCTTTGCGGGGTGGCTGGCCGCGTGATGGGGGAGCGCGCGTCGGCAAGCCACGTCCCGCCGAGCCGGCGGGACGTACGCGGGGGACGTGGGTTGAGATAGCGGTTTCGGCTCACTATACTCACTCCCTTCCACGTTCAGGGCGACGTTGCGCATGCGTTTCTCGCTGGTCGACAGGATCACCTCGCTCGAGGCGGGGAAATCGATCGCGGCGGTCAAGAACCTGTCGCTGGCCGAGGAGTATCTCGCCGACCATTTTCCCGGGTTTCCCGTGATGCCCGGCGTCCTGATGGTCGAGTCCCTGGTGCAGGCGAGCGCCTGGCTGATGCGGCACACCGAAGACTTCCGATACAGCACGGTGCTCCTCAAGGAGGCGCGGGCGGCGAAGTTCAACAGCTTCGTCTCCCCCGGCGAGGCCCTGCACGTCACCGCCACGGTGCACCAACGGGGCGAGTCCGAATGGGTGCTCAAGGCGGCGGGAAACGTCGCCGGACGCTCGACCGTCAGCGCCCGGCTCACCCTGCAGCAATTCAACCTCGCGGACCGCAACCCGGCTTTGGCCGCGACGGACCGCAGCCTGACGGCTAAAATGCGGGAAATGTTCGCGCAACTCTGGAAGCCGGAACCGGCCGCCGCGTCGTAGCCGCCCGCCGTCCCGTTCGCGCGACGGCGTTCATCCGAAATCTCAGCAGGAAGACAGACCGATGAGGCTGGAGGGAAAGACCGCCCTGGTGACCGGCGGGAGCCGGGGGATCGGCAAGGCGATCGTCGAGACGCTCGCCCGCGAAGGGGCGAAGGTCGCCTTCGTCTACCATGCCAGCCGGGACGCCGCCGAGGCGCTCGCGGCTGAAATTCGGTCGAAGGGGGGCGACGCGGCGGCCTATCAGGCGGACGTGCGCAGTTCCGCGGCGGCGGACGCGGTCGTCGCGCAGGTGCTCGAGGCCTGGGAGAAGATCGACATCCTCGTGAACAACGCCGGGATCATCAAGGACGGCCTGCTGGCGACGATGGGGCCGGACCAGTGGCGGGACGTGATCGAAACGAACCTCAACAGCGTGTACAACTTCACGCACGCCTGCGTGCGGCCGATGATGTCGGCCCGCTACGGGCGGATCGTGAACCTGTCGAGCGTCTCGGCGGAGTTCGGCAACGCGGGTCAGGCGAACTATGCCGCGAGCAAGGGGGGGGTCGAGGGGTTCACCCGCTGTTTCGCCACGGAGGTCGCCCGCCGCGGGATCACGGTCAACGCGGTCGCGCCGGGGTTCATCGAGACGGACATGACGGTCGCGGTCCGCAACGCCGCCGGCGACAAGATCGCCAAGGCGATCCCCGCCCGCCGGCTGGGCCAGCCGCAGGACGTCGCCGAGGCGGTGCTGTTCCTCGCCGGCGACGCGGCCTCGTATATCACGGGACAGGTGCTGCGGGTGGACGGCGGGTTGACGCTGGGAGGAATGGCTTGAACAGTGGACAGTGGGCAGTGGACAGTGGACAGAGAAGGCGGTGATTGGTGGGTCTGTCCACTGTCCACTATCCACTGCCTACTCTTGTAACCACGGCCCACTCTTGATCGGAGAAATGCACGATGCCGACGCACGACGAGATTTACGCGAAGGTCCAGGAAACATTGGTCGACGCCCTCGGGGTCGACGAGGACGAGGTCTCCGAGGAGGCCACGCTCGTCGGCGACCTCGGCGCCGAGTCGATCGACTTCCTCGACATCGTGTTCCGGCTGGAGAAGAACTTCAACGTGAAGATCCCCCGCGGCGAGCTGTTCCCCGAAAGCCTCGCCTCGGCCGACACGAGCTTCGTCAAAGACGGCGCCGTGACGCACGAGGGAATCGCCGAACTGCGGCGGCGGATGCCGCACGCCGACGTGGACAAGTTCGCCGAAGACCCCAAGGTCGAGAACATCCAGGACATGTTCACGGTGGGGATGATCGTCAAATTCCTCGAAAACAAGCTGAAGCAGGGCTGAATGCGCTGGTTCTGGATCGATCGCTTCCTCGAGTTCGACAGCGGCGTGCAGGCCAAGGCCGTCAAGAACGTGACCTTGGCCGAGGAGCACCTGCACGACCACTTCCCCGGCTTCGCCGTGATGCCCGGCTCGCTGATGCTCGAAGGCATGGCCCAGACCGGCGGAATCCTCCTCGGCGAGACGCACGGTTTCCAGCACATCGTGATCCTGGCCAAGGTGCCGAAGATCACGTTTCACGGCTGGGTCGTCCCGGGGGATTCGATCGTGTACACGGCGAAGCTGGGCGAGGCCCGCGAGGAAGGGGGGTCGGTCGAATGCGTGGCCCACGTCGGGGACCGGCTGGTGGCCGAGGCGGAAATCGTGTTCGTCCATCTCGACCAGAGCGACCCCGCCCTGGGGGCGGTCGACCAGAAGAACTTCGTGTTTTCAATGAACCTGCTGGGGATTCTGGACGTGGGAAAGGCGGGAGACGGGGCGGGGTGATGGGAGTGCGGAATGCGGAGCGCGGAGTGCGAAATGATGATGTGGGATGGCTTGCCTTCTTCCAGCTTTCGCTGGGCCGCCCCGGGGAATGACGGCTCCGGGCCTCCCATGTCGCGCTCGGTTGAACTCGGCGCGCCGCGTTCCAACAATATAAGATCGCCGATCCATCCGGCGAGATCGAGACGTTTCCCATCCCGGCCTTCGACGCCGAAAAGGTCCTGACGATGAGACGCCGTGTCGTGGTCACTGGAATGGGTTGCGTCACCCCGATCGGGCTGGACGTCGACTCGACGTGGAACGCCCTCCGCGAGGGGCAGAGCGGCATCGGCCGGATCACCCATTTCGACGCCTCGAACTTCCCCACGCAGTTCGCCGCCGAGGTCCACGGGTACGACATCGGCCGCTACGTCGACAACCCGGAGCGGTTCGAGCACGCCGGGCGGAACATCCGCTTCGCCGTCGGGGCCGCCCGGCAGGCGATGCAGGACTCCGGGCTGCTGGAGCACGAGATCGACCCGGCGCGGCTCGGGGTGTACCTCGGGGCGGGGGAAGGGCAGCAGGACTTCATGCTGTTCATGAGCATGGTCGCCCAGGCCCAGGCGCAGGGGGAACTGGACCTCGAGAAGTTCACCCGCGCCGGGCTGGAGCAGCTCAACCCGCAGGCCGAGCTCGAGCAGGAGCCGAACATGCCGGCGGGCCACCTCGCCAGCCTGTTCAACGCCCAGGGGCCGAACCTGAACTGCCTCACCGCCTGCGCCGCCTCGAGCCAGGCGATCGGCGAGGCGGTCGAGATCATCCGCCGCGGCGACGCCGACGCGATGCTTTCCGGCGGGGCGCACAGCATGATCCATCCGTTCGGCGTCACGGGGTTCAACCTGCTCACCGCCCTTTCGACGCACAACGAGGACCCCGCGCGGGCCTCGCGCCCGTTCGACCGGGACCGCGACGGCTTCGTCCTGGGCGAAGGGGCCGGGATGGTCGTGCTCGAAGAGCTCGAACACGCCCGCCGCCGCGGCGCGCCGATCCACGGCGAACTGCTGGGCTACGGCTCGACCGCCGACGCCTACCGCATCACCGACATCCACCCCGAGGGGCGCGGCGCGGTCGCCTGCATCAAGATGGCCCTCCGCGACGCCGCGCTCGGCACCGACCGGATCGACTACATCAACGCCCACGGCACGAGCACCGTCGTCAACGACAAGGTCGAGACCGCCGCCATCAAGCAAGCGCTCGGGCCGGACGCCTACCGGACCCCCGTCTCCAGCATCAAGAGCATGATGGGGCACCTGATCGCGGCGGCCGGCAGCGTCGAGGCGATCGTCTGCCTGCTGGCGATCAAGCACGGCGTGCTCCCCCCGACCATCAACTACGAGACGCCCGACCCCGACTGCGACCTCGACTACGTGCCCAACCAGGCCCGCGAGGCCCCCGTCCGAATGGCGCTGTCGAACAGTTTCGGCTTCGGCGGGCAGAACGTCTCGCTGATTTTCTCGGCATTCGAAGGCTGATCGGCAGCCGGGCGGTTCGACACCGACGGACAGGTGGAGCACGCGGTGGGCTGGGCGATCGTGGGCATCGTGGCGGCGTTGCTGCTCGCCGATTTGTTGATGCGGCTGCCGTTCGTCCGCGTCGTGCTCCCGATCTTCGAGAACGTCCCCCCGTTCGGCGTCCGCCCCTCCCCCCCGGTCCCCGAGGCCGAGCCGCTCGAGATCACGACGCGGGACGGCCTCACGCTCCGCGGCAGCCTGCACCGCCCCCCGCGGGGAAAGCCCCGCGGGCTGATCGTCTTTTGTCCCGAGCTCCAGTCGAACCACTGGTCGGCGGCGGCGTACTGCCCGGGGCTGGTCGAGGCCGGTTTCGCCGTCCTCGCCTTCGACTTTCGCAATCAGGGGGAAAGCGACTCGCTCCCCGGTTACGAGCCGTTGCACTGGATGACGCGGTACGAGGTCGCCGACGTCGAGGCGGTCCTCGACCACGCGGCCCGTTCCCCCGAGTTGAAAGACCTGCCGGTGGGACTGTTCGGCATCAGCCGCGGCGGAGGGACGGCGCTCGCCGCGGCGGCGAACCGGCCGCGGGTGCGGTGCGTCGCCTGCGACAGCAGCTTCTCGATCGACGCGATGACGATGTTCTTCGCCGCCCGCTGGGCCGAGGTCTACGTCCCCCGCTGGCTGCTGCGGCTGATTCCGCAATGGCACCTGCGGACGACGCTGGCCCTCGTGCGGCTGGTGAGCCAGTGGCGGCGGGGGGTCCCCTACGCGGTGCTCGAACGATCGCTCCGCCGATTGCGGGACCGCCCGGTGCTGATGGTCGCCGGCACCGCCGACACCTACGTGCGGCCCGCCGTCGCACAGGAACTGGCGCGGCGGATCGGCCCCTCGTGCAGCGTGTGGGTGGTCAAGGGGGCCAAGCACAACATGGCCCGCGCGAAACATCCCGAGGAATATGACCGGCGGATGGTCGAGTTCTTCGCCGCGGGACTGGACAGCGCGGATGCGGCCGGGCGCGTCGCGGCCCGCCTGCCGATCTGACAGGTGCGGCGCCAAGTTCCGGCGCGACGCGCGGGCGGAATCAATTGATCCGCCGGGAGTTAGGATCGCATTGACCCTTGCCGCCCGATTTGGTATCGGTTTTGCTCAACAAGATGATCGTTCCTTAGTCCGGATTATTCGTGTAGCTCGCTTTTCGTCATGCCCGCGGAGGCGGGCACCCAATTCCCTTAGCCCGAGAGTTCCGCCGTGGTCGCTCTCAGCCGGCCCTATCACCTTCTGATCGCCGACGACGACGCCGGGTTCCGCGAGACCCTGAGGGCGGTGTTCGAGCCGCACTTCGTCACCATCGAAGCGGCGACGGGGGAGGAAGCGGTCGAGCTGGTCGAGCGGGAGCAGGTCGACATCGCCCTGTTCGACATGCACATGCCGCGGCTGACGGGGCTGGAGGCGCTCCGCATCCTGAGCGCGCGGGACCTGCTCCCGCCGTCGATCCTGATCACGGCCGACCCGACCGAAGAGCTCCGTCGCGACGCCGCCGAGGCGCGGGCGTTTTCGGTGATGGGCAAGCCGATCGCGCGGCTGGAGCTGGTCCGCACGGTGTCGCGGGCGCTCGCGGCGGCTTACGCGGAATGGCGCGGCTTCCCGTTCGGCCTCGCGCGTGACTGAAGGAGTAGCGATTTCCCGTCCTTCGTCGCGGGATACGGGATTTGCAGTTCGTGTGGTTCTTGTTCCAGGGCGCTGCACGCGATTCGGTTTTGCGCACGACGCGCGAATTTCTCGTCGAGCCGTTGAGCCGAGGGGTTTATCCCCTCGGTGGTCTTGCGGCGACGAGGAAGGTGAGTTTTCTCTTGTGGCCGACCGTGTTCGCACCGAGGGGGTAAACCCCTCGGCTCCTTGTTTCCTTCATGATTTCGTGCTGAGAATTCTCGCACTCGACGGCGGCAAGCCCGCGCGTCGGCAGGAACGAAAACAGGATCAACCGCGAGCACCCACCGACAAGCATTTTGCGCAGCACGCCCTGAGGCATTGCGAAGGGCGTGTTCGCGGGCAACCACGCCCTTCGCGGACTCAGGGCGTGCCACCCGAAATCGTCAAAGCTGCTTTTGCGCGAGCCCAAGTCCGTATTACAGGGCCTGTGCCCGCGTGAGACGACGCCCCGAGTGTGTCGAGGCGTCGCCCCACGTCGTCGCGCGGGGACCGCTCGTCACTCGGGGACGGCCGGTTTCGAAAAATCGGGAGGAGCGGCGACGGGGCCGCCATCGTTGGGCTTATCAAGATCGCCGGGCGTATCAGCCGGGGCGGGTTCGAAAGCTCGGGGCGCGCCGTCCGCGCCGAACGTGACCAGTTCACCTCCACTGCGCGTACACAACGCGGAGAACATTTCCGGCGTGGTGTCGGGCGGAAGCAGGTGGACCCTGGTGTCGCAGGCGACGACGAGCAGCCCTTCCGCCGGCATCTTTCCTCCCAGCCCCTTGAACGGCTCCTTCGGGTCGAAGACGAAGTCCTCGGGCTTCGTCCAGGGGACCGCCTTCTCCTCGGGAACAACGACGGCCATGATCGTGTTGTGCAGGCCGTCGGTGATGTCCTGGAACCGCGTCCCCCTGGCGAGATCCTGGCCCTCGCGATAGTAGCTCTCGAACGCCGTGCCCGGACCGGTTACTACGACGATTCGCGTCTTCCCGTCGGTCGCGTCCGGTTTGGCGGGATCGGCGAAGACCGCGGGCATGCGGGCGAGAAACTGCTTGTTGTGCTCACTCTCCCAAGGCTCCTCGAACCGGTACTCCCGGTACAGCGCCTCTTCGTCCAGGAACTGGCACAGGTACACGCGATAGCTCGTTTGCCGAACGGCCTCCTTGCGATGGTTTGGGGCCTGCGGAGGCAACCACTTGTAGACCTCATAGTAATTGTGCATCGCGATGGCGACCTGCCGGATGTTGCTCTTGTGGTTCGCCTGGCGAGCCCGGTCCCGCAGGGCGAGGATGGCGGCGGTCGACTTCGCCTTCACGAACTCGTCCAGCCCTTCCGGCCGCTTGAGTTCAAGGACCACGCGCGGGCCGTCCTGCGCGACCGAGATCGCCGCCACGAACTTGCCGCCCATGTCGAGCGCGTCCTTCACGTCGGCCTCGCTCACGCCGGCCGGGGCCGTGCCCGGCTGCGAAAGCATCTCGCGCAACTGCGGATAGCCTTCGACCAGCCCCTTGCGGCCATTGTCGGCCATCGCGAACAGTTGCTCGGCCGTCTGGTCGTCCTTCCCTTCCAGGGTCAGGCCCAGCATCGTCGGGCCGGAGAGATCCACCGTGAGCACGACCGCCACGACACCTTCGCTGGCGGCCACGGCCATCTGCACCGGGAGCGGCAGCATGGCGCCCGCCCCTTCGGCCAGCCCCTCCTTCAATTTCGCGACCTGCTCCTCGTGCCCCTTCGCCGAGGCGGCGACGATCAGATCCTGGTCGGCGCTCACGCCGGCGAGCAGCTTCGCGAGGTGCGTGTCGGCGGGCTTCCCTTCGAGGATCGTCTTGACCCGCGCTTCGGTCCCAAGCACCAGCGTGCGGGCGTCGGGACGGAAGTAGGCCGGGCCGGAAGGGACCATCACCTTCTTCGGCTCGGGAAAGAGGAACTCCGGCTCATCGTCGGCCGGGACCTCGGCTTCCTCGCCGGGGTCGGCGGCTTCACTCTCGCGGTCGAGATCCTCCGGGGCCGCATCGGGAGCGGGCGGTTCGACCGGGACCGGCGGCTTCGGCCCGAAGTCGTAGCTCTCGCGGAGGGGCGGCAAGTAGTAGATCTTGCCCGCGTGCTGCTTCTTCTCGGCCCCCTCCATGAAGTCCAACGCCGCCGCCAACTCCGCGTCGCTCACGTCGCGGTTGAACGTGAGGACGCCGGTGGGGACGTTCTCATCGTCCACGTCCGACGGGACGAGCACCACGACCCGCTCGATCGACTTCGGGTCGAGCTTCGTTTCCTTCTGCACCTGCTGGAGCATGCCCCCCGTCAGCTCCTCCGGGAATTGCTTGAGCAGCGACGCGCCGAGCGCCCGCTGCGGGTGGAAGATCGCCGCCGCCACGATGTCGGGCGTGAGATACGGGGCGACGGCGGCCGCGGCCGTCCCGGGCGCGGAGGCGGGCGTCGATCGAGCGGCCGGCGCGGCCGCGCCGGTCGCGGAGGCGGCGGGGGCCGCGTTGTTGTTCGTCGCCGACTCCTTCGCCGGCGCGGTCGCCGCGCCGCTGTTCGCCGCGTCGTCGCCGGAATCCCCGCAGCCGAGCGGCGCTATCGCGCACGCGGCCAGCACGAGCCCTGCGATTCCCCTGCGCCACCATCCGTTCCGGGTCGCCATGTTGCACCTCGACTGTTCGAAGAGGAGGATCCTGCCGCGGCGCGACCGTCGTCCGATCCGCCGGGTCTCGACTGAATAATGAAACCGTACCAAGCCCCCGCGCGGATTGCGAGCAAATTCCGGACGGGCGTTGGTTCGAAGCATGAAGCCTAAAGGCGGCGAATCGATCTCGGCCACCCGAGATCGTCAAAGCCATTCTTGCGCGACCCTAACTCCGTACTACAGGGCCTGTGGCCGCGTGCGTGAGACAACGCATCGAATGTGTCAAGGCGTCGTCTCACGTCGTCGCCCGGGGACCGCTCGTCACTCGGGGGCCGCCCGCTTATCCTTTGGAGCATCGAAGTCGGGAGGGGCAACCTCGTCACGATCTTTCGGCGGAGCTGCAGGGGCGGGCTGGAAGAGCTCCGGCCGGCCATCCTCGCCAACCCGCACCGGTTCACCTCCGGTGCGCGTACACAGGGCCGCGAACATCTCCGGCGTGGTGTCCGGCGGAAGCAGGTGCACGCTGTGGTCGCACATGACGACCAGCAGCCCTTCCGCCGGCAGCTTCCCGCCCAGCCCCTTGAATGGATCCATCGGATCGAGGACGAACTCCTCCGGCTTGGTCCACGGCACCGCCTTCTCCTCGGGAACGACGATGGCCATGATCGTATCGTGCATTCCATCGAAGATGGACCGGAACCTGATACCGAACCCGAACCTGAAGGACTCTCCTTCTCGAAGGAGGTCTTCGAACACTGTGTCCGGACCCGTCACCACGACGATTCGCGTCTTGCCGTCGGTGGCGTCCGGCCTGGAGGGATCGGCGAAGACTGCGGGCATGCGGGTCAGGAACTGCTTATTATGCTCGCTGTCCCAAGGCTCTTCGAAGCGATACTCCCGATAGAGCGCCTCTTCGCCCAGAAACTGGCAAAGATACACGCGACAGCTTGTCTTCCCTGCGTGCTCCTTCACCGGTTTCGGCGCCGGTTGCGGAAACTCCTTGTAGGCGTCGTGATAGTTGTGCACCGCGATTGCGAACTGCCGGATGTTGTGCTTCCGGACCGCGGCGGCCGGGTCGGATTGAGTGCCGCTCGCGGCCGTCACCGGCGCGGCGGCCTTGTTCGTCGCCGCCTTGTTCGCCGCCGCCTTGTTCGCCGCCGGATCGTTCGCCGCGGAGTCGTTGCCCGCCGTCGCCGCCGCGCCGCCTTTCGTCGCGTCGTCGCCGGAACCTCCACAGCCGAGCGGCGCGGCCGCGCACGCGGCCAGCATCACTCCTGCGATTGCCTTGCGCCACCATCCGTTCCGGGTCGCCATGTTGCACCTCGACTGTTTTCGAAGAAAGGGCCTGCCGCGGGAGGCGCGCCGCCCGCGCCTGATTCGCGCGCGGCGCGCCGACTGAACTGCGAACCGTACCAAGCCGCCGCGCGAATTGCGAGGAAATTCAGGCGGGACTTTCGGATTCGTGCGCGGTCTCGAACGGCCGACAAGGTTCAACCGCCGAGAACGCGGAGGGCGCCGAGAAAGTTCGACGCGTGAACCTCTCATTCTGTTTGGCCAGCCGCTCGCCTGGGGGCCTGTCCCGCTCTTTCATCCGCGCGCTCGCATGAACGTCGACCACTGATTTCACGGATGGGCACGGATGAAAGAAAAAATCCGTGGTCATCCGTGCCATCTGTGGTGCTGCCTTGGATGTGTTCGTCTGGGCCTGATTCGAGCTTCTTCTCCGCGTCCTCGGCGCTCTCCGCGGTTCAGAGCTTTCGGCTTCAAGTGTTCGAACCGCCGAGAGCGCCGAGGACGCCAAGGTTCGGGGTTCGACTGCGGCAGACACTTTGGAACAGAATCACGCGGAGGGCGCGAAGGGGCTGGAGTGGGTCATGCCATCTTCGTGGTTTCTCGACCTCGTGCCTCTTCCCTCTACTTCTTTTTCTTCTTTGCGATCCTTTGCGCCTTTGCGGCTTTGCGTCGAAATCTACGTTGGCTGCGGCTTCCGCAATTTCACGGGAGCGCTACTTCCCGCTCCCGACCGCCTGCTTCGCGTACTCGACCGCGGGCGACGGGCCCGGCGATTCGCCGTTCGATTCCTCCAACCGGAACCAGCGGCCGAAAGCGATCAACAGCAGCAGGATGAACGCCGCCGGGACGGCGAAGAACGACGTGTAATCGGTGTGCTTGACGGTCTCGCCGAACACGTCGGCCGAGGTCAACAGTTCGAGCAACCAGCCGCTGAGCAGGAACCCGAGCGGCATCGCGATCCCCATCGTCAGGAACGCGAACAGGTTCTGGGCGCTGGCCCGCAGGTCGCTGCGGCACTGCCGATCGACGTAGAGCTGGATCACGATGATCAGGAACACGTGACACACTCCGTGCAAGGCGATGCCGGAGAGGACCAGCCAGGTCGGGCTCTCGAACGCGAAGAACACGTACCGCACGAGCCACGCCGCCATCCCCATCGCGAAGATCGCCTTCAACCCGTATCGCTTCAGACAGTAGGCGACCAGCAGCAGCGCGGGGAACTCGGAGATCTGCCCGATCGTCATCACCGCCGGCACCCATTTCTCCTGGAAGCCCATCTGCTTGAGCAGCATGGGCACGGCGAGGGAGTAGAACGGGACCACGAGCGCCAGCAGAAACGTGATCGCGATCAGCAGCGCGAACGTGCGGTCGCGGAACATCGCCAGCGTGTGCAGCGGGGCGACCGCGCCCCGGTCGGAGCGGGAGGGGGGCGTCGCCGGCAGGAACACGCAGAAACTGCTCAAGGCGAACGACAGCATGGCCGCGATCCGGAAGCAGTCGGAACTCGTGGGCGGCCCGAGCCACGAGAACGCCGCGCGGAACTCCGCCAGTCCTCCGGCCCACTGCGGATAGCGTTCGACGAGCCAGGCGTAGGCTTCGGACCGCCCCAGCCACAGCGACAGCGACAGTCCCGCCAGCACCCAACCGACGGTCCCCCAGATGCGGATCCGCCCGAACTGGCTGTCGGGATCGGGGAGGTGCCGGAAGGTGAGCGACGTCGCCAGCGGAACGGTGGGGAAGTAGCAGACGGCGTACAGCCCGACGATCGCGACGAGGGCGGCGAAGTTTTCGCCCGTCTTCTCGTACATGTCGGTGGCGATGGGGATCGCCACCAGGGCCAGCCCGCCGACGAAATGGGCGATGGCGAGGTACTTTTCGGTGGCGAGCCAGCGGTCGCAGATCTGCCCGACGACGAGCGGGGCGACCCACAGCCCGACGGCGGAGACCGCCATCAGTTGGCTCAACTGCTCGCGGGTGAGGCGGTCGTTCTCGGTGAAGTACAGCGGCAGGTACGTGAGGATGGCGCCGGTGATGCCCCATTCGAGGGCCCACAGGACCGACAATCGCCAGCGGATCCGCCAGCTCGCGCGTTCGCCCATCACCCCAGCCCCGGTGCTCGCGTCTCGAATACGCGACTCCGTCCGCCGACCTGTTGCGGAAGATCGCAGTTCCCCGCGAGCAGTCTAGCACGAACCGCCCCCCGCACGCGACCGGGCGCGCGGTGCGGAACGACTTCGATTGGCTCCGCGTCCGCCCAGTCGAGTTCTTCTCCGCGCCCTCGGCGCTCTCCGCGGTTGAATGACGTCGCCCAGGACGTCACCAAGATCGTCCCCGAACGATCTGGACCGCCGAGTGCGCGGAGGACGCAGCGGGGGCGCCTCGGCTCCCGTACTCCACTGCAAGGAGACCGGTTCCGGCGCTGTCGGGCTGAGAGTCGTTGCCGCGTGAACCGGGCTCCGCTGGCACGCCTTGCGTTGTCCGAATCGGGCGATCGCTGGCGGACGCCCCGGCTCACCCGACCTGCGGCTCAGGCCCCTCGCCCGCCCCCAGCGGCGCTTCCGCGGACATTGCGTCCTCCAACTCCGGGCTCCGCCGCTCGCGGAAACCAAACCAGAAGATCGCGCATGTGGCCCCGGCCCAGATCGCGGGCCACAGCCAGATGTGGAACCAGCGGTGCTCCTGGGCGTCGCGCCACTCGCCGCGATCGACCGCGCCATCTCCGTTCGCGTCCGCGGCCCGAATCGCCGCCACGAACGACGTGCGATCGTAGATCGTCCGCTGGTTCCGCTTGCGATCGATCTCGGTGAAGCTCTCGGGAATTTGCTCCGGCCGGACGGCATCGTCCTTGTCGAGCTGCAACTCGTAGGCCAGCCCTTTCTTTGCTTCGAGATCCCAAACCGGCAACGGAAGATCCGTGCGCTCCGGCTTTCCGTCCGCGGGAACGATGGTCGCAGCGACCTTGATCGGCGGCTCGTAATGGTCGAAGGTGAGTCCGCCCAGGTAGCCGCCGATGAACATCCCGACGCCCATCGTGACGAACGCGATGAAGCTCTGGGCCCGCGCCCGCTGCTCCACCGATACGCGGGTGTCGACGTAAATCTGGCTGGCCACGAAGAAGAAGTCGAAGCAGACTCCGTGCAGAATCAGACCGACGACCACCAGGGGGAACGAGAGAGTTCCGAAGCACAGGTAGCGCAGGGTCCAGGCCGCCATGCCGATGGCGAGCATCCTCTTCACGCCCAAGCGGCCGATGAAGAAGGGCATCGACGCCATGAAGCCGACTTCGGACAACTGGCCGATCGTCTGCAACGCCGTCGGATACGGCGCGTCGGTCTCGGTGAGGAAGGCGTTCGCGAAGTCGTAATAGAACGCCAGCGGAATGCAGATCAGGAAGGAGCAGACCACGAACACCAGGAAGGTCGGATCCGCCAGCAGCCTCCCCAGTCCCGCCCGCGAGTCGGAAGCGAGCGATTGCGTCACCGGTCGAAGATCGCGGGCCTCCGTCTGCCGCGCCTTCGGTGGCGTGTGAGGCAGAAAGAAGCTGAAGATCCCCAACGCCGCCGAAAGCCCTGCCGCGAGGAAAATCGGGGAGTTCGAACTGCCGGGGGGCAAATCGAGGACGAAACCCACCAACCAGCCGACGACGATCCAGCCCCACGTCCCGAACACCCGAATTCCAGGGAAGTATTTCGCCGAGTCGGGAATGTTGGCGAAGCTGATCGAGTTCGTCAGGGCGATCGTCGGCATGTAGCACACCGAGTACACGAGCATGAGCGGATACAGCCACTGGAATTCGTGGGTGACCGCGGCGGCGGCGAGCAACGCCGCTCCGAGCAGGTGCAAGCCCGCGATCAGCTTTTCGGTGTCGAAGAACCGGTCCGCCACGTAGCCGACGAACAGCGGCGAGATGATCGCGGCGATGGCGCCTGTCGTGTAGATCGAGGCGATCTGGACCCCGCTGAAGACCAGCGTCTCCGTCATGTACCCCCCCAGCGACACGACCCAGGCGCCCCAGATCGCGTATTGGAGGAACATCATCACGGAGAGCTTCAACCGGATTTGCCCGTCCATCGCTTGCCTTTCTGCAGCTGGGAGTCGACCCGGGGCGGGTTGGGAGAGACGATGATGCCCGGTCGACAGGCCGCGGGCAAGCATCAATGGCCGCCGCGGCAGTCATTTCCCGCCGGTTTTCCCCCGCCGGGCCTCCGTGACAATCTTTCTTGACACGTCTTTACACGTCCCGCGCATCCGGTACAATCGCTCCCATCGGACTTCGCAGGTCGTACCGATCGTCTCGGCACGGGGAACTCGCTCGTGCGGAGTCAGCAGGCATTCGCCAGGCCCCATTTCGAAAGGGACGCCATGAAGCTGCTGACGCGACTGTGGACCGATGATCGTGCGTTCGTCATCTCCTCGGAACTCGTGTTGCTGGGCACGCTGGGGGTCATCGGCTCGACCGTCGGCCTGCACACCGCCGCCACCGCCCTCAACGAGGAGCTGGTCGAAGTCGGCTGCGCCTTTCGCAGCCTGGACCAAAGCTACCGGCTCCCCGGGTTCGCCTACTGCGGGGCGATGACCGCCGGCTCCGCCTATGAGCAGCCGGACGTGGAGATCTCGCTCGCCGAACTCCGCGCGCTCGAGGACCGCGACGAAGCCGGCCGCGATGAACCGCGCGGCGAGCGCGGGGCGCGCCCCCCGGAGCGGGACCGGCCCCGCCGCCTCGAAGAGCGACGGCGCGACGGCGCGCGGCCCGAATCCCGCGAGCGGCGCGACGAGCGGCGGCCGGACGAGCGGTCCGAGCGCCGCGAGGACGACCGCCGCGACCCTCCGCGGCGGCCGCGCTCCCCGAATCTCGACGGGGGGCCCCGCCGCCTCTGACACTCACTGGTCAACTTGCCATGCCGCCGTCGTCGTCACGCGAACGCGAATTTCTGTTCTGTGCCGGCCCCCGTCGCGGGACCGCGGTCATTCCGGCCGCAGTCCGCGCGACGGCCGCGAGGCATTTCATCCAGAGAGCGGAGGGCCATTTCCATGACGTCCCACAGGAAAGAGGCAGCGCACGGTCGCCCTGAGCTGTTCGACGCGTCCCTGGTCTGCGGGCTGGGGGGGACGGTCGCGGTCCTGAACGCTCAGGGGATCGTGACGCACGTCACGCGGATCCCCAGCGTTTCCCAGGCGGCCGGGCTGATGGTCGACTGGATCAAGCTCGGCCTGAATTACTTTGCCGCGTTCAACCGGGCGCCGCACGGCCGGAGCGAGACGAACCGGATCACGCGGTCGATCGGGCTGGTGCTGTCGGGGAAACGGGACTGGTCCGACGATTTTCACCCGACGACCGATTCGGGATGGGCCCACGTGCAGGCGGTGCCGCTGGAATCGGCGGAGGGGCGCGGGGCGGTCTTCGCCTATGAGCGGATCGCCCCCCGCGAGGCCGTGCGGCCTTCTGCGGCGGACGCGGCGACGAGCGCCACGGACCGGGCGAGCGAATCCCTGCCCGAGATGTTCGCCCGCCTCACCCGGCAGGCCGTGTCGGTCATCGAGTCCACCAGCCTGAAGACGATGGAGAGCGTCATCGATTCGATCGAGCAGTTGGCGGCCTCTTCGCGCCGGATTCCCAACGAGGAAGGCGACGCGCTGGTGGCGGGGGCGCGGCGGCTCAAGAACGAGTTCCCGTCGATGTTTCGCCTGCTGGACTTGATCGAGGCGTTCGCGATCCAGTCGGCGCGGGCGGCGGTGGTTCCGCCTCCGCACTTCGACCCGTCGTCCGCGCCGCGTGCGAATTCGTGAGATTCGCTCCGGGTCGGGCCTTCATCCTGTGCGGCGCGTCGTCGCCCGGCGTAGAATGGGGCTCGTGCCGGGCGCGTCGGCGACGCCGCGCGGCGCCGGAACTGGATTCGCGCTCTCCCGCCGCTCCTTCAGCGATAAGGAATTCCCCATGACCGCCCGCCACATCGGACCGTGGAGCGTTGCGCTGCTGGTGTTGTGCCTGCACTCCGTCGCGAGGTGTGCGCAGAATGCCGACGAGAGGGCGACTGCCGACGAGAAGCCCGCTGCCGACGCGGCCGAGCAGCCCGCGCAGCCGCCGGTCCGCGAGACGGTCGCCGGCAGGTGGCAGCTCGTCCTCACGCAGGAGGGGACCGACTTCCCGCTGATGCTGCTCGACGTCGAGCGGCGTGGCGACGCGTTCGCGGCGAAAGTCGTCGACGCGCATAGCCAGTTCGAGGATCCGAAGGTCGAGAAGTTCCAGGGCGACAAGACTTCGCTGCAGTTGGTCCTGAGCGCGAACGAGGGCGAGAAGTACGAGATTCAGGGTCGGCTCGCGGACAACGTCGTCTACGGCAACGTCCTGTTCGAGGGGGGGCGGTGCGATCCGGCCCGCCTGCTGCCGACCGAGGCGGCCGATCTGGCCGATGCCAAGCCCGCTCCCTCCCCGGAGCTGAACGCCCTGCGGGACGCGGTCCGCGAGCCGGACTCGGCGGCGGCGCTGGCGAAGTTCGCCCGCGAAAACCCGGAGAGCCCGTTGTCGCTGGCCGCGTGGCAGCAGGCCGTCGCATTCGCGGCGGGCACCGAGGACGCGGAGAAGCAGGTCCGCGAGCTGTCGGAGGGCTATGTGAAATCGGCCGAGCGGTGGGGGCCGCGGATGGTGGCCTCCGCCCGCGTCAACGTCGCCCTGCAACTCGTGCGGCGCGAGGCGCTTCCCGAAGTCGCGGAGCAATCGCTGGCCGCCGCCGATGCCGCCTTCGACGAGTCGCAGAAGAAGTCGCTCGCCCCGGTGCTGGGGATGCTCCGCGAGGCGCTCGCCGAGCAGAAGCGGAGGCAGGCGATCGCCGAAGCGCGAGAGGCGATCGTTCGCGGCAAGGACGAGGAGCAGCGCCGCCAGGCGGTCGCGACGCTCGAGGGGCTGTACCGCGAGCACCCGCTCGATCCGGTGATCGTGTTCACGCTCGCCCAGCACGCGGAATCGCAGAAGCAGGCGGACAAGGCGCTCGACCTGTACTCCCGGCTCGCCGTCCTTCCGAAGATGGAGGGGACGCTGTTCTCGATGCTCGAGGCGGAGGACCAGGACGCCCCCTACCCGAGCGAGGCGGCGCAGCGGCTGTGGGAGGACAAGCACAAGAACCTCGAAGGCTTCGAGGAGCACCTCGAAACAGTCTATCGCCGGGCGATCCATGCCTTCGCCGCCGGGCAGCCGGCGGCGGCGCAGCCGGCGGGCAATCATACCGTGCTGGTCGAGCTGTTCACGGGGTCGGAATGCCCGCCGTGCGTGGCGGCCGACGTCGCCGCCGGCGCGCTCGAGACCGTGTTCCCGAAGGAGCAGGTCGTCGTGCTGCGGTATCACCAGCACATCCCCGGCCCGGATCCGCTGACGAACCCCGACGGCTGGGACCGGTTTCAGACGTACGGCCTCCAGGGGACCCCCGCGATCCTCGTGGACGGAGAGCAGTTCGAGGGCGCCGCCGGCCCGCTGTTCATGGCGCCGCAAGGCTACAAGCAGTTGCGCTCCGAAATCGAGCCCCGCGTCGCCGTGAAGTCCGACGTGAAGATCGAGCTTTCGGCCAAGGCCGCGAACGGCAAACTCGATCTCGCCGCCAAGGTGGACGGCCTGGGAGACGCCGCGCAGCGGGCGCATCTCGTGCTCGTCCTCGCGGAACCGGAAGTCTCGTACAAGGCGGGGAACGGCGTCCGCCATCACGAAATGGTCGTGCGGAGCATGCCGGCCGGCGCCGAGGGGGTCGAGGCGGAAGAGGGCCGGCTCGCGTTTTCGCGGCAGCTTCCGCTCGATGAGTTCAAGGCGGGGCTGGAGAAGTACCTCGCCGATTTCGAGGAAGAGGAGGGGGTCGAGTTCCCCGCCAAGCCGCTCGCCCTCGACAAATTGTACCTGATCGCGTTCGTGCAGGATGGCGAGACCGGCAAGGTCCTCGGAACGCGGGCCGTGCCCGTCACCGGCAAGCTGGAATACCCGAAACCGGCCGCTGACGAAAAGCCGGCCGACGCGCCTGAGAAACCGTAGTGGTCCGTCCATCGAAAAAACGGTGGACCTGACCGCTGCCGCCGGAATTTGCGTTCGAACGTGCGACAGCCTAAGCTGGACCCCGGAAGGCGTCGGGGAATGTAGCCACGGGTGGAGCGACGCCCACGCGCAGCGGGCGTCGCGGAACCCGTGGAAGGAGTCGATTTCTCGCGAGACTCGCCCCGGCAGGGGCGAAGGAATGCTCGCGCGAATTCGATCGACGGTAGTTCCAAGAACGCGACTCCGTCATTCCCGCGCAGTGCCTTCCCCCCCAGCGAGGGCGGGGGCAGGCACTTCGCGGGCATGACGCGCCGTCGCGATGGGTCGATGAACGATGAGCCGAGTTCCCCCGCCCCTCCGGGGCGGAGAATCCGAGAAAGACCGCCTTGGATCCACGGGTTCCGCTCCGCCCGCGTTGCGGTCTGCGCTCCACCCGTGGCTACATTCCTCTGCCCCTCCGGGGCGAACGGCACGGCGCCCACCGAATTGCGGCGGGCGGACCACTCGTGCGGATCATTCGTCGGCTCGGTTCGCGGCGAGGCTCAGCCGGCCCGTCTTCGCCGCCGGCGGCGGGCCGCCGACAAAGCCATCACGACGCCCGCCACGCCGAACGCCGCGAGAGAGGTCGGTTCCGGGGTGCGGAGCGCGGGGGGCGGATCGGGGTTCGGGGGATTGTTGAGGATCGAATTCGGGTTCGGCGCGTTGATATAGGCCAGTCCGGTCGGCGAGCCGCCGAGTCCCGTCAGATGATTCGTTCGCGCGTAGCCGTTGTTCGGATCGAGCGAGAACAACGTCCCGCTGTTGGTCAGGTCCACCCCCCAGATCACGTCGCGATCGGCGTCGTACGCCAGTCCGCCGTCCCGCGCGGCGGGACCGTCGACGAGCAAGGTCGCCGCGCCCGTCGTCCGGTCGATCGCATAGAGGTCGCCGCCGAAGTCGTACCAGCCGACGAGCATGTCCCGCAGCGCGTCGTACGCCAGCCCGCCGATCCCCAACGCCCCGGAGAGCGGCCCCACCGCGGTGGCCGCGCCGGTCGTCGTGTTCAATTGATACAATTGCCCGGTCGAGCTGATCTGCGTGCCGTAGAGGACGTTGTTCTTCGAATCGAAGGCCAGCCCGAACAGGTCGGTCACGCCGTGCGACCCGACCAGCGAAGCCGCGCCGGTCGTCGGATCGATGGTGTAGAGGCCCGTTCCGGAATGTCCGGCGACCCCATAGATCGTGTTCGTGTTGGGATCCTGGTCGAGCCCCGAATACTGGAAGTCGACGCCGAGCGAACCGACTGTCGTGACGGTGAACGGGGTCGTGCCCGGGTCGACCGTGCGGACGTTGTCGAGATTATCGGCAAAATACAACAGCCCCGCCTCCGCGCGGCCATGCCCGGCGATGACCGCCAGCACGGCGGCGATCGCCCATCCCAGTTGCGTCTTCATGGTGTGGGTTCTCCGTTTCCGAACGCCTCTTCCCGTTTCCGCGGCGGCGCGAGCCCCAAGCGCCGCCGGACATCTTTCATGTAGACCGCTCTCCAAGATAACCGCGCCCGGAACCAGATACACCAGGGAAAATCGCAAAATCGGAATTTTCGCTACAATTCCTGCGAACGGCCCGAATCGAGCGGCCTGCTTGCCGGATTCGATCGGAACACCGTAGATTGGCATAGTCGGCTTGCCCCGGGTTTCGGAAATTCGAAGGAGGGGAGGCCGGGGCGCGTCACGGAACGTCGGGGCGCGGCAGGTAGTCTCAAAGGGAGATGGCGCATGGCGGAGGCGGCACCCGATTCGGAGGCGACCCGCCGGCTGCTGGAGTCCTTGGAGAACGGCGAGTCGGCGGCCTTCGATGAACTGTTCGCCCGGCATCGTTCTTTCCTGCGGCGGGTGGTCGACGTCCGGCTGGACGGCAAGCTGCGGTCGCGCGTCGATCCGTCCGACATCGTTCAAGAAACGCACTTGGAGGCCTATCGGCGACTGCGGGACTATCTGGCGCGGCGGCCGATGCCGTTCCGGCTCTGGCTGCGGAAAACCGCCTGCGAGCGCGTGATGATGACTCACCGGAAGCACGTGCAGGCGTCGCGGCGATCGGTCGACCGCGAGCTGTCGTTGACGAACCGGTCATCGGACCAATTGGCCCAGCAGTTGTTGGCGAGCGAAATCAGCCCCAGTCAGCAGATGGGGAAGAGCGAATTGGCGCGGCGGGTGCGGCAGTCGGTCCTGCAACTCCCGGAACTCGACCGTGAAATCCTGTTGATGCGGCATTTCGAGGGGCTGTCGCACCGCGAGGCCGCCCAGGTGTTGAATGTGGAAGAGGCCGCCGCCCGCAAACGATACGGGCGGGCCTTGTTGCGGCTGTCGCGGCTGTTGGCCGACGGCGGATTGACCGAGTCGCAAATTCGGTGATCGCAAAATGATCGACGACAATCGACATCTCGATCCGGCGCTGGCGAACGACCCGAGCGTCGAGTCGCTGGCCGCCGAAGTCGCCGACGACTTCACCGACCGCCTCGCGCAGGGCGAACGCCCGGACGTGGAGGAATACGTCCGCCGGCATCCGCGGCTCGCGTCCGTGCTGCGGGATCTGCTCCCGGCGCTGCGGCTGATGCACCAGTCCGGATCCGGAATTCTGTCGGACTCGGAAACGCCGCGCGGCGGAACGGCCGCGGCCGAAACGCTCACCGGCTGCCTCGGCGATTACCGGTTGCTGCGGGAAGTCGGCCGGGGGGGGATGGGGATCGTGTATGAGGCCGAGCAGATCTCGCTCGGCCGCCGGGTGGCGCTCAAGGTGCTGCCGTTCGCGGCGGCGCTCGACGCGAAGCAGCTCGAGCGGTTCAAGCGCGAGGCGCAGGCGGCGGCGCATCTGCACCATACGAACATCGTGCCGGTGTACTCGGTGGGTTGCGAGCGGGGCGTTTACTACTACGCCATGCAGTTCATCGAGGGGCAGAGCCTGGCGGGAGTCATCGCCGAACTGCGGCGGTTGGCGGGCGAGGATCTCGAGGTGGAAGCCCCGACCCGCCTGCCGACGACGGCTTCCGAGGCGGTGACCCGGCTCGTCACGGGGGACTCGGGGACCGCCCCCCGGTCCCGTCCGGCGGACCGGGAGAACGAGGCGCCGCAGGCCGGAGATCGTGCATCGGTCCCGCGGAGGCCGGCGTCGCCGACCAGTTCGCCCACGGGGACTTATGCGGCGCTGTCGACGCAACAGTCGCTGCACGCGCCGGGGTTCTTCCGATCGGTGGCGATGCTGGGGGTCCAGGCGGCCGAGGCCCTCGAGCACGCCCACGGGCTGGGGATCGTACACCGCGACGTCAAGCCGGCGAACCTCCTGGTCGACGCGGGGGCCCACCTGTGGGTGACCGATTTCGGGCTGGCCCGCTACCAGGAGGACGCGAACCTGACCCGCACCGGCGACATGGTCGGCACGCTGCGGTACATGAGCCCCGAGCAGGCGCTCGGCCACCGCACGGCGATCGACCATCGCACGGACATCTACTCGCTGGGCGCGACGCTGTACGAGTTGCTGACCGGGCGGCCGGTGTGGGACGGGAGCGATCGCCGCGAGCTGTTGCGGCAGATCGCCTTCGACGAGCCGCTGCCGCCCCGCAAATGGGACCGGCTCATCCCGGTCGACCTGCAGAACATCCTGTTGAAGACGCTGGCGCGGGAGCCGCACGAGCGATACGCCACCGCCGGGCTGGTCGCGGCGGACCTGCGGCGGTTCCTGGAGGACAAGCCGGTGCTGGCCCGCCGCCCGACGCTGCGGGACCGGGCGGGGAAATGGGCGCGGCGGCACCGCGGGGCGGTCGCGACCGCGATCGCGCTCCTGGTCCTCGCCGTGATCGGGCTGACCGTCAGCAACGTGATGATCGCCCGCGAGCAGTCGCGGAAGGAGCTCGCGCTGACCCAGTTGGCCGCCAAGCAGGCCCTCCTCGAGCGGGAACAGGAAGTGACCAAGCAGGCCCTCGCCGCCGAGGAGCGGGAGCGGGAGCGGGCCGAGTGGAACTATCGCCAGGCGCGGCAGGTGCTTGGCGTTCTGGTCGAGGTCGCGGAGGAGGACTTGGCGCGGACCCCAGGCGCACAGGACGTGCGGCGGAAAATCCTCGAATGGGCGCTCCTCTACCACCAGGAGTTCCTGAAGCACGCCGGGGACGACCCCGCCGCCGTCGCGGAAATCGCCGACAGCCTGTTCCGCGTGGCGCGGATCTTCAACGAGATCGACGCCAAGCCGGATGCGCACATCGCCTACGAGGCGGCCCGCGAGATCCAGGAACGGCTGGCCCGCGAGCACCCCGACGACGCCGAGATCCAGATCGGCCTGTTCGCGATCTACCGCTGGCTGGGCGTGCTCCAGGGGAGCGGCGAACTCTCCGTGCTGACGCAGGAGTCGGTCCGCGAGCATCTCCAGCTGGACGCCGCGCAGATCGCCCGCATCGACGAGCTGGCCGAGGAGCGGCGGAACAGCTATCGCAACTTCTTCGCGCTCCGCGGCCGGCGGGACCAGTCGCGGGAAGACCGGGAGGAACTCGAGAAGCTGTTCGGCGAGCAGGCCCGCGAGGCGCAGGCACAGATCGCCGGGATCCTGACGCCCGCGCAAGCGGAGCGGCTGCGGCAGATCGCGCTCCAGTTGCGCGGCACGCAGGCGTTCGGCTCGCCCGATCTGTCGGGCCAACTCGGCTTGACCGCCGCGCAGCAACTGCGGATTCACGACGTCAAGGAACAGGCGGCCCGCGACCTCCGCGAGATCTTTCGCGGGCAAGGGGCGCACCGCGGCGAGCGCGATCCCGGCCGCGATCCGGAGGCCCGCAAGATCGTCGACGTCACCCGGCGGACCACCAACGAGAAACTATTGAGCGTGCTCACGGTCGAGCAGCGGGGCCGTTGGCTGCAGCTTCTGGGCGAGCCGTTCGTCGGAGAGCTGCGGTTCGGTCCGCGCGGCAGGTTCCAATCGCGAGATCGAGGAGACCGCGACGAGGATTCCGGCGCGCAGGAACGCCGCGATTCCCCCGCAGCGCCTCCGGAAGCGATCGGCGGGGACTCCGGGGCGTTCTGATTGATTCGGGTTTGGAGTGTTTCGATCCAGGCTGTGTCGCTTTGGCGGCTCGGACAGCGACCAAAGCATTCATCGTTCTTCAGGTTCAAGGAGAGGCAGTCATGTTGCGTAAGTCAGTGCTGGCAAGGTCAGTGGTGTTCGCTGCGGCGATCGTCCTGGCGGCGGGCTCGCTGAGCGAAGCCCAGCAGCCGGGCCGGGGGCGCGGAGGGCCGGGTGGATTGGGCGGGTTCGGGGGCATCGGCAAGATCGCCCTGCTCCAGAACCAGCAGGTCAAGACGGAGCTGAACGTCACGGCCGAGCAGTCGGAGAAGGTCTCCGCGATCGTGACCGAACAGCGGCAGAGCGCCGGCGAAGGCGCCCGCGAGCGGTTCCAGGGGCTCCGTGACCTGTCCCCTGAAGAGCGGACGGCCCGCCTGGCCGAGCTCCGCGAGACCGCCCAGAAGGCCGCCGCCGAGCTCGATACGAAGCTCGCCGGCGTCCTCACGAGCGATCAGAACGCGCGGCTGGACCAGATCCTGCTCCAGCTTCAGGGGGTCCGCGCCCTGACCGACGCCAAAGTCCAGGAGAAGCTCGGTCTGACCGCGGAGCAGAAGACCAAGATCAGCGACGTCCTCGCCTCCCAGCGCGAAGCGCAGGGCGAGCTCCGCGAACTGTCGCGCGAAGAGCGGCAGGCGAAGCAGGAAGAAATCCGCACCGAGACCGAAAAGGCCCTCAACGAGGTCCTCAATAGCGCCCAGCAGACCCAGCTCGCCGAGCTGAAAGGCAAGCCCTTCGAGCTCGACCGCAGCCAGCTCTTCCAGGGCCGCGGCCAGCGCGGTCCGGGTGGAGAGGGGACCGGCGGCCGTCCGCGTGGACAGCGTCAGCGCGGCAACAACACCTAGTCCGGCCTGATCGGGGCCGGCGATGACCCGCGCCGGTCCCGTGGCACGTGCGCGGGGTTCGGGGCGATGCGGCTCGCGCCGGGTCGCATCGCTCCGGCCACGCGTTTTTCAAGAGTACAGTGGACTTGTCGGAAGAAATAAACCAAGATTGATCCGTGGAGAGGCCCGTCGCTCTCAACCCCCGCCCGCGCACCTTCCCCAGCCTTGGCACGCCGATGTCCTCATCCCACACCCTCCGCCTTCGAACCGTCGCAGCCATGGCGGCCCTCCTCCTCGCGGCCGCCGCCCCCGCGTCTGCCGTCGCCCAGGATCTGAGGGGTGCGCTCGAGAACCTGCTCGGCGGTGGCTCGGACGGCGGCGATCCGGCCCCGGCGGCCGCCACGGCCGTGGAACTGTTGCAGCGAACGTCTGTCCAGACCGAATTGAAGCTGAACAACGATCAGCTTCCCCGCGTTCAGGCGATCATCGAGGACCAGAAGCGGCAGGTCGAGGAGTTCGACCGCTCCCAGAAGGAGCAGTTGCGGGGGATGTCGATCGGCGAGCGGATCCGCAAGGGGGCCGAGTTCAAGGAGGCCCTCCGGGTCAAGACCGCCGAGACTCAGGCTGCCGCCAGCCAGCAAATCGTGCAACTGCTCGACGACGAGCAGCGGGCGGCCCTCGACGAGAAGCTGAAATCCGCCCCGGCGGCGACGCCCGGCCCCGCCGCCGGCGGCGACTCGGGCGACTCGGGCGGCTCGCGAGGATCGAGCGGACCGGACCGCGGCCGTTCGGGCAGCACGTTCGGCCGCGGTGAGACTCCGGCGGCCTCCGCCGCAGCTCCCGCCAGACCGCCCTCTCCGTCCCCCGCCGCCGGTCCGTCGGCACCGCCGCCACGGCGCGATCCGAACCTGAAAGTCGTCGCCTCGTTCGCCCCGGCCGATTGGGAAACGATCGCGGCGTATGCGCCGGCGAGCGCCGCTCGGCTCGACGGATCCGCGGGGACTGCCGGCGTCCGCAGCGTCGCGCAAGCCGCGGCGGCCGCGCCGGAAGCGCCTGCCGGGAATTCCTTGCCGGCCGCCGTCCCGTCCCCGCCGCCGGTCGAAGCCTCGTCCGCCGCCAGTCCGCCGTCGCCGAACGAGCAGAACTCGCCATCCACGAACGGGGCGCCGCCGGTCGGCGTGCAGCCGGGGACCGCCGCGATCCAGCGCGTGCCCGGCAACGGCGCCGCGGCGGGCAAGCTGTCGTTCAACTTCCAGAACGCCCCGTGGACCGACGTGCTCAAGCTGTTTGCCGAGGCGGCGGGGCTCACGCTGAACCTTCGCGACGTCCCCCCCGGCGACTTCACCTATTTGGATCCCCAGCACTACACGCCGACCGAGGCGCTCGACCTGATGAACCGCTACCTGTTGGGGCAGGGGTTCATCCTGATGCGGAACGAGCGGGACCGCTTTCTGACGGCGTTCAACCTGAGCAACGGCGTGCCGGGGCACCTCGTCGAAACGGTCGATTTGCACGAGCTGCCCGAGCGCGGCCGGTATGAGCTGCTTCGCGTCCAACTGCCTGTCGGCGACCGCGATCCGAAGAAGGCCGAGAGCGAGGTCCGCTTGCTGTTGACGAAGGCCGGGGTCGCCACGCTGATCGAGTCGGCCAACACGGTCGTCGTCACCGACATCGCCGAAAACCTGATGCGGATCCGGAGCATCATGCAGGGCGGCATCGCGATCGGCCCCGGAGAGCTCATCTTCCGGCGGTTCCCGTTGCGGCACGTCGCGGCGGACGATGCGGCGCAAGTCGTGCAGAAGCTCTTCCGCATCAGCACCGCCACGCCGAACCTGGGGGGCGACTCCCGAAGCGACCGCTCGCGCGGTTCCGGAGACCGCAGCCGCGGCGGGAGAGACGGGCGCGGCGGCGACGAAGACCCCCGGGCCCGTTTCCTCCGGGCGATGATGGGTGGAGACGAGAGCAGCGACCGCGGCGGGAACGATTCGGGATCTCCCCCGCCGGCGGGCACCCCCGCCAGCCGCAACGCGACCGTGGTGGCGCATCCCGGGACGAACAGCGTGATGGTGACGGCGACCCCCGCCGACGTGAAGCTCGCGGAGCAGATCCTCGTCGCGCTCGACGTCGACCCCGAGAACGAGCCGGGCTTCGTGAACCGCGAGGCGTTCGGGCAGGCGTTCCTGCAAGTCTACGAGCTCAAGACCGCCGATCCGACCCGCGTCGCCGAGACCCTGTTGGTCCTCCATCCGGGGTCGGTGCAGGGGGTCGACACCAAGTCGAACCGCATTCACGTCACGGCGACCCCGGCGCAGCACCAGGAAATCGCGATGCAGGTCCGCCAGTTCGACGGCGGGATGGCGGGCGAGTCGCTCACGCTCATCCCGCTGAATGGCGTCGATCCCTACGGGACGATGACCGCCCTCAACGGCCTCTGGACCGCCGACCCCGAGGGCGCGCCGGCCGTGCAGGTCGATCCCACCGGCCAGAACCTGATCGTCAAGGGGAACGCGACCCAGGTGATGCAGATCGATTCGCTGGTGAAGCAGTTGGCCGCCAACGGCGGAGGCTCGTACCAGAGCGGGCGGGCGTACCGGGTCGTCGGCCTGGAATCAGCGACAGCGCCCGCCGTCGAGCAGATGCTCAAGGACATTTATCCGCAGATCGTCTTCCAGGATCCGGTCCCGACGCAGCAGCCCAACCAGCAGTCGAACGCGACGCCTCGCCGCGACCGCGTGAGCCCCGCCAGCCGCGGCGGCGCCACCGGCGGCACGCAGCGCGGCGCGCCCGCCGCCAATGCGGACGCCGACGCCCGCCGGGCCGCGTTCCTCAGTCGCATGCAGCAGCAGGGGGGCGGGGGCAACACCAGCCGATTCACTGGCGGCGGCGGCAACACCCGCGGCGGCGAACGCGGCGGACGCGGAGGACGCGGCCGCTGATCCGATTTTTCTCAACTCGTTTCGTTGCGTAGAATATCCGAACCTCGAGGATTCAGGCGTCCCGCACCACACACCGGCAGACCTCCCTCCGTCGACTCCCCGCCAACTCCCCCTGGCCATCCTCGCGGTTCGTCGACGCGAACGGAGACTGCCAGGCGACCGACCGGCGCCCTCGCGCGCCGCACCCCAGCCATCTCGTTCCCGGTAACATCCAGCCATGGAAGTCGGACAGCTTCTCGTCAAACGCGGCCTCATCGACCGGCAGCAGCTCGAAACCGCGCTGCAGCAGGCGAACGGCCAGCGCGTCGACCAGGTGCTCGTGGAGATGGGCATGGTCGGCGAGGACGACGTGCTCCGCGCCGTCGCCGAGGATCTCGGCATGCGGTACGTCGACCTGAAGGACTTCGCGGTCGACCGCGAGCTGCTCGCCCGCTTTCCGACCACGGCGATCTTCCGGCATTCCCTGTTGCCCCTGGCGCGGCAGAACGGCTCGGTCGAAGTCGCCACGAGCGACCCCTACGACCTCGAAGGGCTCGATGAGCTGAGTTCGCTCTCCGGCTTCCAGCTCCGCCCGGTCCTCGCCCGCCGCGACGACGTGGTGCAGCTCATCAAGCAGAACCTCGGCGTCGGCGGCGACACGATCAACGAGCTGGTGGCCCGCGCCTCCGAAGAGGACGTCGAGCTCCTCGAAGACATCTCCCACGACGGGGGCGAGTTGGCGGAAGAGGCGCAGGCCGCCTCGGTCATCCGGCTGGTCAACGAGCTGCTGGTCGAAGCCCTCGCCCAGCGGGCCAGCGACGTGCACATCGAGCCGCACGAACGAGGGCTCACCGTCCGCTACCGCATCGACGGCATCCTGCAGATCCAGCCGGTCCCGCCCGAGATCAACCACTTCTACTCGGCGATCATCACGCGGCTGAAGATCATGTCGCGGCTGAACATCGCGGAGAAGCGGCTGCCGCAGGACGGGCGGATCAAGCTCCGCGTTTCGGGCCGGGAGATCGACGTCCGCGTCTCGGTGATCCCCATGATCTACGGGGAAGGGATCGTGCTCCGTCTGCTGGACAAGGACCGCATGGTCTTCAACCTGAAGAGCGTGGGGATGCCGGCCGACATCGCGACCATCTTCCGCGAGCTGATCACGATGCCGCACGGGATCGTGCTCGTCACCGGTCCCACCGGGAGCGGCAAGACGACGACGCTCTACGGGGCGCTCAACGAGATCAAGAGCCCCGCGACGAAGATCATCACGGTGGAGGACCCGGTCGAGTACCACTCGACCGGCATCAGCCAGATCCAGGTGCACAGCAAGATCGGGCTGACGTTCGCGGCGGGGCTGCGGAGCATTCTCCGCCACGACCCGGACGTGGTGCTGATCGGCGAAATCCGCGACGGCGAGACGGCGCACAGCGCGATCCAGGCCTCGCTCACCGGGCACATGGTGTTCAGCACGCTGCACACCAACGACGCCCCCAGCGCCTTCACCCGGCTGATCGACATGGGGGTCGAGCCGTACCTCGTGTCGAGCACGCTGGAAGGGGTGCTCGCGCAGCGGCTGGTCCGCCTGCTGTGCCCGAAGTGCAAGCTGGCCTACCGGCCGAAGCGGGCCGACCTGCCCCCGGACTTTCCGCAGGACGACCCGGGCACGCTGTACCAGCCGGCCGGCTGCCGCGACTGCCGGGGGACCGGCTTCTCGGGCCGCTCGGGGATCTTCGAATTGCTGCGGACAGACAACGTGGTCCGCAAGCTGTGCGTCGAGCGGGCCGACGCCAGCCAGATCCGCGACTACGCGATGCGGCACGGGATGACCACCCTCCGCCAGTCCGGCTGGCTGAAAGTGCTGGAAGGGACGACCAGCGTCGATGAAGTGCTGCGGATCACCAAGGGGGACGTTGTTTAGTGGACAGTGGACAGTGGACAGTGGACAGTGGGCAGTGGACGGAGGACGGAGGACGGAGGGGGCTATGGAGTGTTTTTCGCGTTGAGGGCGCGCATCAGCCCGTTCAGCAGGCGTGCGATCTCCTCAGAGCAATCCATCAGTCGTGACAGCCATTGTTCCGGAAGAAATCCAAGGCGGTACGCCAGGAGAAGCTGAGTCTGCGACTCGTTCAGCGAGCCGCGAGCAATGTTCAGAAACCTCAGAAAGTCGGCAGTGCTTCCGCGACCCTGCCCTTCCGAAACATTGGATGGGATCGAAACGGCCGCCCCGCGTAATTGTTGTGTGAGGCCAAAGCGCTCGTCTCTGGGAAAGTCCGCTGTCGCCCGGTAGACATCGGTCACGAAGTCCATCGCCTTCTGCCACACGATCAACTCACGAAAATTCTGCACCGGCATCTTCGCCTCCGTTGAATGCAAGGGACCAGATGAACAAAACCACGACGAACACTATCCACTATCCACTATCCACTATCCACTAAAAAATGCCCGACTTCGCCTACACCGCCCGCGAGCTTTCGGGGCAGCACGTCGCCGGCGTGCTCACCGCCTCGAGCAAGCACGATGCGCTCGGGGCGCTGGCGGCGCGGCAACTGTTCCCCGTCCGCGTCGAGCCGACCGACGCCGCCGACACGCGGAAGCGGCGGATCACGCGGCGGGTGAGCGGCCGGCACCTCGTCGTGTTCTACACCCAACTTTCGGACCTGCTCCGCTCCGGCGTGCCGCTGTTGCGGTCGCTCGAACTGCTCGAGAAACAGACGACCAACGGCACGTTGAAGCTCGTGCTGCAGGACGTCCGCGAGCACGTCGCCGAGGGGACGCGGCTGGCCGACGCGATGCACCATCACGGGCGGGTGTTCGGCGACCTGGCGGTGAGCATGGTGCGGGCCGGCGAAGAGGGGAGCTTCGTCGAAGACGTGCTCCAGCGGATCGCGAACTTCACCGAGCACCAGCAGGAACTGAAGAACCGGGTCGTCGGGGCGATGATCTATCCGGCGTTCCTGAGCGTGGCGATGGTGCTGGTCGTCACCGGGATGCTCGTGTTCTTCGTCCCCAAATTCCAGCCGATCTTCGACAAGCAGGCCAGCCAGGGGAGCCTCCCCTGGGCGACCACGGCGCTGATGGCCATGAGCGAATTCGCCCAGCAATACTGGATGATCGGCCTGCTCGCGGCCGCGGGCGCCGGATACTGGCTGTACTCGTGGCTGCGGACGGAACAGGGGCGGCTGCGGCTCGACCAGTTCCGCATCCGCGCCTGGGGGCTGGGACCGATCGTCCGCAGCCTGGCGATCGCCCGATTCTGCCGCATCCTGGGGACGCTGCTGCACAACGGCATCCCCATCCTCCAGTCGATGCGGATCGCCAAGGACGCGACCGGAAACGTGGTGATCGCGGAGGCGATCGGCGAGGCGGCCGAGAACGTCTCGGAAGGCAAGTCGCTCGCCGGGCCGCTCGCCCACAGCGGCCAGTTCCCGGAGGACGTGGTCGAGATGATCGCCGTCGGCGAAGAGGCCAACAACCTGGAGCAGGTGCTGATCAACATCGCCGACAACATGGAGCGGCGGACCAACCGGCTGCTGGACATGTTCGTGCGGCTGCTCGAACCGGCGCTGCTCACGCTGATGGCCGGCGTGGTGCTGTTCGTGGTCGTGGCCCTGCTGCTGCCGATCCTGCGGAGCACCGAGTTCGTATGAGAAACAAGATTTCGACGCAAAGGCGCGAAGAAACGCAAAGGAAGAAGAGATAAGAATCATTCACCACGGATCGCACGGATCGAAAGAGCGGGGACCGAGGTAGCAGGCCGGTGAAACATCAGTGGAAATCAGTGGCAGTACTTCCAAGAAACGCGACTCCGTCATTCCCGCGCAGGCGGGAATCCAGCGCGTCATCCGCGCTGCCGCTGGATGCCCGCCTTCGCGGGCATGACGCGCCGTCGCGAACTTGGAAATACTGAGTGATGATTTAGCGTTCCGCTACGACGCACTTGAAACCGGTCGACGCAAACCAAGTTTTCCCTTTGCGCTTCTTCGCGCTTCTTTGCGTCTTCGCGCCTTTGCGTCGAAGATTCCTTCGAGCGAGCATTCCGTAAATTCCGTCAACTTTTTCGAAACGGGTCACAGGAGGCGAAGAGATGAAATCGCATCGCAATCGGAGACGAAGCCGCCCCGGCTTCACGCTGCTGGAAGTGCTGCTCGTGCTGGTCATCCTGGGGGTGATCGCGGCGCTCGTCGTGCCGCGGCTGACCGGCGCGCAGGAGGAGGGGAACATCCTGGCGACGAAGACGAAGCTCGCGCAGGTGGAACAGTCCCTGGGCTTCTACGCGGGCTTCAACAACGGCCGCCCGCCGGAGTCGCTCGACATGCTGCTCAACCCGATCGACAAGGACGGCCGCCCCATGGCCCCGATCGAGAAGGAATATCCCAAAGACGCCTGGGGGAACGATATTCAGTACATGCTCGACACGAACCTCAACGGCACGGGCGTGGCGATCCGCCTCTGGTCCTTCGGCCCGGACGGCGTGAACAACCAGGGCGCGCCGGACGACATCAACAACTGGGACAAGGAAGGGACCTGATCGTCGCCCGCCGGGTGGCCCGGCCGCAGGCCGTGGTCGCGAAGCGACAAGAAGCTGCGCCATGCGGTTGCCGTGACGGAACGAGGTCTCATGCGTCCCCCAGCGCCCGAGGAATTCTGCAACCGAGGCGCGGTCGGCTTCCATCGGGCGAGATCCTCGAACGGGACGGGAGGGGAGTAGTGGGGCGCCTTCGCAAGAGGACGTCGGAGGGCGCGGCTTCTCGTCGCGGCGCGACACGGCCTTCGGCCGTGCCACCCGGCGGAGCGCTACTCCCAGTCCACGACTGCCGCGCGCGGGGAGGCTTCACCCTCCTCGAGCTGCTCCTCGTGCTCGTGATCCTCGCCGTCGCCGCCGGCCTGGTGTGGGTCAACGTGCAGGGGTTCCATCAACGGCACCGGCTCGGTGAAGCGGCGGAACAGGTCCGCAAGCACCTCACCGCGGCCCGGCTCCGCGCCATCGAGACCGGCGTGATTCATCAGTTCCGGTACGAAGCGGGAGGCGGCGGGTATCGGATCGCGCCCTTCGAGCCGATGATGTCCGGCGCGGACGGGACGCGCGTCCTGACGATGACGGAGCAGGGCGGCGCGCTCCCCGAGACGATGCGGTTCGAATCGCCGGAAGCCGGGGCGAACTCGTGGGGACCGGCGCCGGTTCCACCAGCCCCCGTTGCCTCGCCGAGTTCCAATTTGACGGTCTATCTCGGCCCCGGTCCCGCTCTCGGCGGAGCCGCGGCGTGGTCGCCGCCGGTCCTGTTCGCCCCGGACGGCACCGCGACCGACGCCGCGCTGGCGATCGTCGACGAGACCGGGCAGCGGCTGGAGATCTCCGTGCGGGGACTGACCGGCGCGGCCACGGTGGGAGGGGCGGCGCCATGAAGAGGTCAGAGGTCAGAGGTCAGAGGTCAGAGGTCGGAGATCATGGCACTCCGCATTCCGAACTCCGCATTCCGCACTCCGCGCGCCGCGGCCTGACGCTGTTCGAGGTGATCGTCGCGCTGGCGATCCTGCTGGGGTCGATGGCGGTGCTGGGGCAGTTGATTTCGACCGGCAGCCGGGCGGCGGTCCGCACCGACATGCACACGCGGGCCACGCTGTTGTGCCAGGCGAAGCTGGCCGAGGTGCTCTCGGGGGCCGTGCCGTTGCAGCCGGTCGAGGGGATGCCGGTCGACGAGTTCACCCCCGACTGGCTGTGGGGCCTGGAAGTGCTCCCCGGCCCGCACCCGGACCTGCTGGTGGTCGCGGTGACGGTCTCGCACGTCGATCCGGAGCGCGCGTCGGACTCGACGGAGACCCTGTACCGCTACATGCGCCGCCCCAACCTGTTCCAAGAATGGTCCGACGCGACGGCCGAGGCGGACGCCGCCGCGGCGGGAACGGAGGCGGCGCCATGAAGCGACCAGAGGTCAGAGGTCAGAGGTCAGAGATCAGCATCCCGCGGATTGGTCATTGGGATCTGGTCATTGGTCATTCACGCGGGACCATTCCGCGTTCATTCCGCATTCCCCACTCCGCGCTCCGCGCCCGCCCCGCCTTCACGCTCCTCGAAATCATCTTCGCGCTGGCGCTCTCCGCCGTGTTGATGGCGGCGGCGCTGGCGGCGATCAACATGTACCGGCACGTCTCCACGGCGGGACGGCGCGAGGTCGAACAGGCGCAGCTCGCGCGGGCCATCTTCCGCATGCTCGAGATCGACATCCGCTCCGCCGCCTTCACCCCTCCGCCGGGACAGGCCGTCCGCTATCTCGCCGAAGCCGCGGACGAGGAAGAGACCGAATCGGCGACGGGAGCCACCGGCACGACGGGGACGACCGGCGGCGCCGGCACGGCCGGCGGGACGGATGCCGAGGAGCCGGCCGAGCCGGAGCCGACGCTCGACGCCTCCGCTGCACTCGCCGATGGCGACGTGGGGATCTACGGCGACGCCCTGTCGATCGTGATTCACGCCGACCGTCCGACCCGCTCGCTCGAAGCCCTGCAAGACCTGCGGTTCGATCCGCTGCTCGCGTCGATGGTCGGCGATCGGCAGTCGATCGCCTGGTTCCTCTCGGCCGCTTCCGTTCCCGGACTGGCGGGGGACTCGGCCGCGTGGTTCTCGCAGCTTTCCGGCGACGCCCGCTCGGTCCAGGGCCTCGCCCGCGTGCAGGGGATGCAGGCCGCCCTGAAGCAGGCCGACCTGACCGGCGACACCGCGGCCATCCTCTCCGGCACAAGGCTCCTCGCCCGCGAAGTGCTGGATCTGCGGTTCCGCTATTTCGACGGCGTCGCCTGGCAGACGGAATGGAACACCGCCGCGGCGCAGCGGCTGCCGAACGCCGTCGAGATCACGCTCCTGTTCCGCGACGCCGACGAGCCGGAGGTGGTCGATCCCGCGCTCGCGGCGCTTCGGCCGCGGCTCCACCGGCACGTCGTGGCGCTGCCCAGCGCCGAGCCGCCGGTGGTGGTCGTCGAGACGGAGGAGATGATTGCGCCATGAGCCAGAGGTCAGAGGTCAGAGGTCAGAGGTCAGAAGTCAGAAGCCAGAAGGCAGTAGGCAGTCGGCAGACGGCGGTCGGCAGAAGGCAGTCCGGAGTCGGTACTCAGTACTCGGTACTCAGTACTCGGTACTCCGCACTCCGCACTCCGCACTCCGCATTCCGCACTCCGCGCTCGCCGCGGCGCGGCATGGTGCTGATCGTCGTGCTCGTGGTGGTCCTGCTGCTGACGCTCGGCGCCTATACCTTCACGACGGTGATGCTCGCCGAGGCGGACGCCAGCCGCATGTACCACCGCGACGCCCAGGCGCGAGCGCTGGCCGATTCCGGCATCGAGCTGGTGGCCGCGATCCTCGGGGACCGCGCGGGCGACGCGGCGGCGCTCAACCTGTACGACAACCCGCAACTGTTCGCGGGGGGGATGATCGTCGACGACCCGGACCCGGTCGCCCGCGGCCGGTTCACCGTCGTCGCCCCGCTCGAAATCGACACGACGGGGACGCGCCTCCGCTACGGGCTGATCGACGAGTCGAGCAAGTTGAACCTGAACACGCTCAGCGAGTCGGGGCTCAGCGCCCGCCGCAAGAAGGCGGCGCTCATGAGGCTCCCCGGGATGACGGAAGACGTCGCCGACGCGATCCTCGATTGGCTCGATCCCGACGACGAGGCGCGGCAGAACGGCGCCGAGGTGCAATACTACGCCGCGCTCGATCCCCCCTACACGCCCCGCAACGGTCGGATCGAGTCGCTCGACGAGCTGCTGCTCGTCCGCGGCGTCACGCCGTGGTCGCTGTACGGCACCGACGCCAACCGCAACGGGCTGCTCGACCCGGACGAAGATCTCGGCGACGGCACGGTGAACTTCGGCTGGGCCGCGTTCCTCACGGTCCACAGCCGCGAGACGAACCGCCGGCCGGACGGCAGCCCGAAGATCGACGTGAACCAGGAGGACCTCGCCGCGCTGTACGACGCGCTCGCGGCCGCGTTCGACGAGGAGACGGCGAAGTTCGTGGTTGCGTACCGGATGAACGGGGCGGCCGAGGAAGAATCCGAAGAGGAGGCCGGGAATTCCAATTCCGATTCCAATTCTTCCAGCTCCAACTCGTCCGGTTCGAATTCCAATTCCAACTCGCAGCAGGGCGGTTCCGGGCAGAGCGGTGCCGGCGGCCAGGGCGGGCAGGGGAGCGGGCAGGGGAACAACACCGCGAGCGGCGGCTCGTCTTCCACCGGCACGACCGGCGGCGTCGCTCAGACACGCGGCGGAATGGACCTCTCCGGCGGCGGATCGGAGACGATCGCGACGCTGTTCGACCTCGTCGGCGTCGCCGCGACCGCGACGATCGGCGACGAAGAAGTCACCCTTCCCAGCCCGTGGCCCCAGGAGCCGGACGTGCTCGCCAGCCGGTTCGCGAAGGTCCAGCAGACGCTGACGACCTCCACCGAGGAAGTCATTGAAGGCCGCGTCAACATCCTCCGCGCCCGCCGCGAGGTGCTGCTGGGCATTCCCCGCCTCCGCGAGGACGTCGTCGAGGCGATCCTCGGGGCGCAGGCGGCGATCGGCTCGGCGGGGGTCGATCCCTCCGGCTCGCGGGGGACCACGGCCTGGCTGCTGGGCGAAGGGCTCGTCGATCTCGAAACGATGCGCAGGCTCGACCGATTCATCACGGCCCGGGGCGACGTGTTCCGGGTGCAGGTGGTCGGTTTCGCCGAGGGGGGCGGGCCGGTCTCCCGCCAGGAAGCGACCATCGACGCCACGCAGTTTCCGCCGCGAATCCTCTCGGTCCGGGATCTGACCGGGTTGGGACGCGGGTACACGATTCAGGAACTGCTGCCGTAGGGTGGGCTGCCGTAGTGGCCGGTCCATCGGAAAATGGCGGAGTAAATCGTTGCCGCCGGAATTCGGATGAATGGATCGAGACGCCCAGGCTCGACCCCTCCGGGGCGACCGGTACACGTCCGCGCCTTCGGAATTCTTGCGAATTCCGCTACAGGCAGGCCGTTCGGGCGGAATTCTTGCAATTTCCGCTACGGGCGATCGGGCTGGAACCGTCACGTTCGGAGCGGTTTTCGAGGGTAGGTTGTTGGCGGGCGGGTTTACCGGCCGAATGGCCCTTGCCGCGCCTCGCGTTCGGACGCGACAATCGAGTCGGGAGAAAATACACGAGAATGTCCGATTTCATCGCCCTCGACTGGGAACGCCAGCACCTGATCGGCCTCGACGCGCACTGCGCCAAGGGGCGGGTCCACATCCGGCAGTGCTTCCGCCTGGCGTGGCCCGAGGAGTGCGCCGCCGACGCGGCCCGCGCCGGCCAATGGCTCAAGCAGGAGCTGCACCAGTTGGGCGTGAAAGCCCGGCAGGTGCTCGTGTCGCTCCCGCGGGAAGAGGCGGTCGTCCGGCAGCTCGACGTCCCGGACGTGCCCGACAGCGAGCTGCCCGAGTTGGTCCGCCTGCAGGCGGAGACGAAATCGGCCTCGTCGCTCGACCGGCTCGTGCTCGACTTCCTGCCGCTCCCCCGGTCGGCCGAGGCCGCCGGCCGGCAGGTGCTCGTCGTCACCATCCCCCGCGAGAAGTTGGAACGGCTGCGAGGGGTGATCGACGCGGCGGGGCTGGAGCTCGTGGCGGTCGGCCTCAGTCCGGTGGGGGCCGCGGAGATCATCGCCCGCACCGACCGCACGCAGGCCGCCTCCGGCGAGACGACGCTCGTCGTCGCCCGCACGGGGAAGCGGGTCGAGATCTCGCTGATGCGGCAGAACCAGTTGCTGTTCACGCACTCGACGCAGCTTCACGGCGACGACGACGAGACCGACAGCCGGGCGGCGCTCGCCGAAATCCGCCGCACGCTCGGGGCCCAGGCGCGGGTCGATGCCGCGATGTCCGTCTCCCGCGCGCGGATCATCGGCACCGAAGACGAGAACAGCACGCTGCGGCGGCTGCTCGCCGAGCACCTCGAATGCCAGGTCGACGCCATCGACCCGCTCAGCGACGCGCCGATCACCGTCGAGTCGATCGACACCTCGCACCGGCACTCGGCCTATGCCGGCCCGCTGGGAATGCTGCTGGCCGGGCAAGGCCCGCTCGTGCCGGCGGTCGATTTTCTCCATCCGCGGGAGCCGGTCGTCCGCCGCGACCTCCGCAAGCTGAAGCTCGGGCTGGCCGCCGCGGGGGTCGCGCTCGGCCTGGCGGCCCTCTACGGCAACACGCTGTGGCGGGTCCGGGGGCTCGATCGGCAGATCGCCGAGATGAACGACGAAGTCGATCGCCTCGCCAAGTCGGTCGAGAACGGCAAGCCCCAGGTCGCGGCGGCCCTCGTCGTCGACGACTGGAATCGCCACACCGTCGATCCGCTCGCCCGCCTCGTCGATCTCGACGGGCCGCTACCCGGCAGCCAGCGCCTGTACCTCAAGAGCTATTCGGTCCTGCCGGCAACCGGCACCGGCACGCCGCGAATCGAAGGGGTCGGCTTCGCCAAGGAGCGCCACGACGTGCAATCCCTGGCGGACGATCTCTCGGCGCGGGGCTACGCCGTGCAGCCGCGGACGATCGCCCGCGAGACCGACGACTCCGAATATCCGTGGCGGGCCGACTTGCGGTTCTCGGTCCCGATCCAGCGCCCCGCGATCAGCCAGCCGACCGGCCCGCGGACGGTCCGCGTCGGCGGCCGGTGACGGGAGAGTTCCGAGTGACAGTAGTTCCAAGAACACGGCTTCGTCATTCCCGCGCAGCGCCTGCCCCCAACGATGGCGGGGGCGGGAATCCAGCCCCATCGTCGTCATTCCCGCGCAGGCGGGAATCCAGCCTCGTCGTCCGCGTCGCCGCTGGATGCCCGCCCCCGCCTTCGCTGGGGGCAGGCTCTTCGCGGGCATGACGGAAATCGAGCTCGGGACAACTCGTAACTCGCAACTCGAAACTCATACCTTCCATCATGCAGAAACGCGAACGCATCCTGCTGGTCGTCACCGCCGCCCTCGTGCTGGGGTGGTTCGTGATCCCCAGGGCCTACGGCCTGCTGGTCGGACCGATCGAAGAGCGCCGCCAGCAACTCGCCGGCCTCGAGCAGAAGCTGCGGGACCAGCGGGCCGACCAGGCGCGGCTGGTGGCCTCGATTCAGCTCCTGGAGGGCTCCCGCCGCCGGTCGCTCCCTCCCCAGCCGCACGACGCGCTCCGGCTGTACCAGGCCTGGCTCACCGACCTCGCCGAGATGAGCGACCTCACCGATGCGTCCGACGTCAAGCGCCCCCCGCGGGTGACGCCGGGGACGCCCAAGCCGCACGGCAAGGTGTTCACGTCGGTGCCGGTGACGATCGAGGGCAAGGGGACGATCGAGCAGCTCGGGCGGTTCCTGCACTGTTTCCACCGGGCGGACCTGGCGCACCGCATCGAGAAGGTCGACGTGACCGCCGAGGGGACCGAGGCGGGGTCGCTGTTGAGCGTGAACCTGACCGCCGTCGGCCTGGCGTTTCCCAACGCTGCCGACCGCCCGCACCTGTTCCCGCAGACGGAGCTTGTCGCGGAGCTGAAGTCCGACGCGAAGTCGCTCGAAATCGCGGGGAGGGAGGGGTTCCCGGAACGGCCGGGCTTCCGGGTCCGCATCGGCCGGGAGTACCTCACCGTGACCGCGATGGACGAGACGCGGTGGACCGTCGGCCGCGGCGTCGACGGCACGCGGCCGCTGTCCCATTCCAAGGGAGACACGCTCGAATTGGCGCCGATCCACCCGAGTTACGCCGCGGCCACTCCCGCCGATTTCGAGAAGCTGGTGAAGAACTCGCCGTTCGCGAAGCCGGCGCCGCCGAAGAAATACGTTCCACCTCCGCCGCCTCCCCCAGGACCAGACGAGAATCGCGGAGCTCGTTCGCAGACAGCTGGGCCTCCGCCTCCGCCTCCGCGCGACCGCACCGCCGAATACACCTACCTCGGCGGCTTCATCCTGTACGACGATCGGCCGCAGGCGCGGCTGTATCACCGCCAGACCGGCGCGCGGACCGTGCTCCACGAAGGGGACCGTCTCAAGATCGGCGCCGTCGAGGGAGAGGTCGTTTCCATCGGCCGCGATCACGTCGTGGTCCGCAAGAGCGACGGCACGTTCCGGCTCCCTCTGGGTGAAACGGTCGCCTACATGGAGCGAATCGCCGGCCCGCCCCTGGCCGAAAAACCACGGCCGCCGGAACCGGCTCCGCCGGCCGAACAGCTCCCGGCGCAGGGGCCGGCGGCGACCGCGGCCGGCCCGCCGGAGCCGCCGACCGTCCCGGTCGACCTGCCGGACCCGGCGGAGGATTCCGATGAGACCGCCGTCGACCCGGCCGGCGAGATCGACGCGCAGTCCGAAGAGTAGCACTCGACGGCGTTCGTAGTACGAACTTGAGTTCGTACTACGAACGAACCAGCGAGGGAGAATCGCCGACATGGCCGGGGACCGGCAACTGTTGCCGGTCCGAAAATTCCGGTGAAAACGGCTGTCACACCCGCGCGGGGTTTGCAGGCGGATGGCGGCGAGCCTCGGGCGAATCGGCGCGATTCCGTCCCCCGCGCATCCTCTCTCGCTTCTCTCCCCGCTCCAATCGAGCCCTTCTAAAAGACACGGACGGCCGACTCGGCGCCCCCGTGTCGGGCCGGGCTGCGCTCCCGTTCGCGGCTGGTAACTGCTTTCGGCCCATCCTGTTGCGATTTCCGCGGACACGCCGGATTCGCTCATCCCTCTGTCAAGATGTGACGATAATAACGATCGCAACGATTGTACGGATCGTGCGGCCGAGGCTCTCTCGCCTTGCCGCGTCTCCCGGTTTCAGCGTCCTCGTCAGGATGGATCCGCGATGGCATCGAAGACGCGCCGCACCGCTTTCGGTCTCGCCGTGGGGAGCCTGGTCGTCGCCACGGGGATCCTGCTGGTGGGGAACTCGCTCAGCGTGGTCGGCATTCGGGGGCAGGGGCCGCAGCCGCTCGCCGCCGCCGAAACGGACTTCCGCCCCTCCGCCGCGGACGAAGAGGAGGACGACGGCGACGGGACGATGGTCCGCCTGAACTTCTTCAACGCGACCTGGGCCGCCGTGCTGCGCAAGGTCGCCCAGGACACCGGCGCGGAGCTGGTGATGCAGAAGTTCCCGGCGGGCCGCTACAACCGGTTCGACCGCACGCGCTATTCGCGGACCGACGCCGTCCGCATCCTGAACCGCGAGCTCGAGCCGAAAGGCTTCCGGATCCTCGAGCAGGGGAATTTCCTCGTCCTGTTGCAGCTCGATTCGCTCCGCACGCGCTACCAGCGGCCGCTGCTCCCCGACGACGGCGAGCTTGCGGAGGACGAAGCCGCCGAAGATCGACCCGTGCGGGGCGTCTCCTCGGTGAAGGCCCCGCGGCGTTCGGCCGCCGGCGGCGAAGCTTCCACGGAATTCGACGAGGAGCAACCGCTTGCCGCTCGTCCGGCGGATCGCCGCGCGGAAGCCGCGAATCGCGGCCCTCAGCCGCGCCCGCGGCCGGCGCCGGCCGTCGAGCCCGCGAGCGGGACCGCGGAAGGCGCATCGGAAGCGACGGAAGTCGTGGTGGACGCGCGGCGGTCCGGCGCGAAGGAAGTCGCGCGGGTGATTTACAGCGGTCTGCGGGACCGCTCGGAACTGGTCGGCAACGGGCCCGGCAACCTGCCGGCGTTCCGCGTGTATCGCGCCGCGGCCGCCCCGACGGGAAACGGCGAAGCGGCCGCGGCGCGCGACGCCCGCCGCGCTGCGGCGAACGAGCCGCACTTCACGATCGGCATCGACGCCGATCGCGACGAGCTGGTCGTCTCCGCCGATGCCGAAACGCAGCGCGAGATCGTGCAGATGATCCGCACGATCGACGCGGCGGGCGCGGTCCGGGGCCGGACGGTGCGGCTGGTGTCGAGCGATCAAGAGCTGGAGGGGATGGCCGAGAAACTCCAGCCGGTGCTGGACCGGATGGCGGCGCAGAACGCGCGGCGGGTGGCGCAGCTTCAGCCTCCGCCGCGCGGCCCGCTCGCGCCGCCGGCGCCCGAGCAACCGCAGCCCCCTCCCGCGCGCCCCGGGGCCGAGCAGCCGCGTCCGGAAGGGGAAGCGCCCGAGGCGGGGCCCGGCGCGCCTCCGGAAGGGGGGCTGCGGATCGAAGGGCTTCACGGGCCGGTCCGACTGAGGCAGACGCCGGGGGGACTGTGGATCATCGAGGCCGCGGACCCGCGCGACGCCGACGCGGTGCGGCGGATCATCCAGGAACTGAACCTGCTCGTCGCCGGAACTTTGGCGAACGTACACCTCCGCCCGTTGCAGCATGTGAACTCCGAAGCCATGGCGGCCCTGTTGAACGACGTGTATGCGGAGCTCGTCACGCTCCGCGGCGGTCGCGTGCAGGCGTCGATCATCCCGGTCATCAAGCCGAACGCGATCCTGGTCCTCGCCAACGCGACGGACCTGCGGACGATCGACGACCTGATCGTGCAGCTCGACGCGCCGGTCGACCCGCAGACGCAGTTCGAGGTGTATTCGCTGAGGCACGCTCCCGCGACGCAGGTGGCGGCGACGCTGCAGTCCCTGTATCCCGAGGCGGCGCCCGCGCCGGGAACGGGGCTGCGGCCGCAGGTGCGGGTCGTCGCCGACGCGCGGACCAACACGGTGATCGTGCAGGCGGCCCCGCGCGACCTGGCGGAGGTCGCGCTCATGATCCGCCGCCTCGACCGCGATTCGTCCGACGCCGTCAGCCGGATGCGGATCTTCCCGCTGAAGAACGCGGTCGCCCTCGAGCTCGCCCCGGTCATCACCGAGGCGATCCAGAGCGTGCTCGGGGCCGCGGCCCCCGGCGCCCCCGGCGCTCCGGGGGCGCCGGCGGCCGCGGGGGGAGCGGCGTCGCGGATCATCGAGTTCCTGACGCCCGACGGCGACCCGCGGAGCCTCGTTCGCTCGGGGATCCTGTCGGACGTCCGCGTCACCGCCGATCCCCGCGCCAACAGCCTGATCGTGAGCGCCCCCGAGCAGAGCATGGCCCTCATGGCCGAGCTGGTCCGCCAGCTCGATCAGCCGACGCCCGCGGTCGCCGAGATCAAGGTGTTCACGCTGGCGAACTCCGACGCGACGGCGATGGCCCAGTTGCTCACGACGCTGTTCGCCCCGGCCGCCGCGCCGGGACAGGCGGGCGCCGCCGGCCAGCCCGGCATCCAGGTGGGGGGCGAGGAGGACTCGAGCAGCCGCCTGATTCCGATGCGGTTCTCGGTCGACGTGCGGACGAACAGCCTGATCGCGATCGGGGGGGCCGAGGCGCTCCGCGTGGTCGAGGCGGTGCTGCTGCGGCTGGACGAGACCGACGTCCGCGAGCGGCGGGAGGTGGTGATCAAGCTGCGGAACAGTCCCGCCGCCGACGTCGCCGCCGCCATCAACGCGTTCCTGCAGCAGCAAATTCAATTGGCGCTGGCCGACCCGCAGCTGATCACGGTCGAGCTGCTGGAGCGGCAGATCATCGTCGTGCCGGAGCTGGTCAGCAACAAGCTGCTGATCAGCGCCGCGCCGAAGTACTACGACCGCGTGTTGAAGATCGTCGAGGACCTCGACCGCGCTCCCCCGGAGGTGCAGATCCAGGTGCTGATCGTCGAGGTCGACTTGCAGAACACCGACGAGTTCGGCATCGAGCTCGGCTTCCAGGACTCGATGATCTTCGACCGCGGGCTGCTCTCCAACGTGCAGACCCTCTCGCGGACCTCCACCGCCCCCAACGGCGTGCAGACCACCACGCAGGAGATCATCAGCAGCGAGAGCATCCCCGGATTCAACTTCAACAACCCCTCCATCCCGCTGGGGAACAACACCGCCCGGAACCCCAGCAGCGTCGGCACGCAGGGGCTGAGCAACTTCTCGCTGGGGCGCATCAACGGCGACCTGGGCTTCGGCGGGCTGGTCCTCTCGGCCCAGTCGGAAAGCATCAGCGCCCTGATCCGGGCGCTCGCCGCCCAGCGGACGGTGCACATCCTCAGCCGCCCGCAGATCCGCGCCCTGGACAACCAGCTCGCCTCGATCCAGGTGGGGCAACAGGTGCCGATCATCGGCAGCATCACCACGAACCCGCTGACGGGGATCCCCCAGCCGCAGCTCGGGGCGCCGCAGCAGGTGGGCATCATCCTGCAGGTCACGCCGCGGATCACTCCCGAGGGCCGGATCGTGATGGAGACGATCGCGACCAAGAGCGCGCTATCCGGGCAGGGAGTGCCCATCGCCACCGACTCGGCGGGCGGGGTGATCGAGTCCCCCATCATCGACGTGATCCAGGCCATCAGCACCGTCTCCGTCCCCGACGGGCAGACGATCGTGCTCGGCGGGATGATCACCAAGACCGACAACACGCTCGAGCGCAAGGTTCCCTACCTCGGCGACATTCCCCTGCTCGGGAGGGCCTTCCGCTACGATTCGACCACCACCCGCCGCACCGAGCTGTTGATCTTCATGACGCCCCGCATCATCCGCAGCTCGGCCGACTCCGAGTTGATCAAGACGGTCGAGTCCGAGCGGATGCACTTCCTCGTGGAAGAGGCCGAGGAGATCCACGGGCCGCTGTTCGCCGTCCCCGTCCCGGATGAAATTCCCCCGGCGTTCTGCCCGACGCCCGCGTTCCTCCCGCAGGACGAGAGCTACCTCCCCCCGCTGCTGCACGACGCGCCCGACGCGCCGACCACGATCATGCCTGCGGCGCCGCTGCCGCACACGCCCGCGCCCGGCCGCAGCACGCTCGACGATGGCGCGGCCCCGCCGCTCCCGGCGCCGCCGGTCTTTCCCGGCAGCGAAGGGGCGGGCGCCGCGCGGCGGACGGACCTTTCCGGCCGTTTGAGTTCCCGTTCCCGCTGATTCCAGGGGTTTTCGGATGATCACCATGCGCTCGTTCGAACGCGCCGTCGCACTGGCCGGGATCGCCGCCGGCGTCCTGTTCCTCGCGTCCGGTTGCGCCGGGACCAGCCTGCTCGCCTGGAAGAAGGCCGCGGACATTCCGACCGCCGACGAGAAGCACCCCGTCATGCAAATCGTCTGCGTCTGGGAGCCGTCGGAAGGGCACGGCGTGGACGGGCTGCCGACGCGCGGCTTCGCCGGGCAGATCATGTTCTTCACGCGCCACAACCCGACGCCGGTGATGGTGAACGGCGACGTGCGGATCTACGAGTACGACGACCAGGGAACGCTGGATGAGCAGGGGAAGCCGCTCCACCAGTTCGACTTCCTCGGCGAGTCGTGGACGGCGCACTTCCGGCACTCCCCGCTGGGACCGTCGTACCAGGTCTTCATCCCCTACATGCGCAAGTCGCCGTGGCTGACCCACTGCGCCCTGCGGGTGCGGCTGACCCCGCCCGGCGGCCGTCCGGTCTTTTCCGACCTGGTCCACGTGACGCTCCCCGGGCCACTGCCCAAGCAAAGCGAATTCGACTCGGAGCATCCGCTGGCGGCGTTCCGCAAATCGGCCAACCTGGCCGACTTGAAGCTCGGCGCGACGCTCGAGCAGCGGCGATACTCCGCGGCCGACGGCCTCCCGCGGGAGGCCGCCGCCGGCGCGGACCACCGCGAGCACGCCGTCCAGGTGACCGAGATCGACCTGACCGGCCGCCGCGCCGCCGCGGCGGGCCGCGGGCCCGCGATCGGCGACGCGGAGATCGACCGGCTGTTGCGGGAATATCATCAGTCACAGGCGCGTCCGGCCCCGCAGGCAGCGCCGCAGATGCTGCCCGCAGACGTCGCGGACGAGGCGACCCCGTCGCAACCGGCGCGACGGCATCGCTTGGCGCCCGCCGCGGCTGCGGCGTCCTCGGATGGCGGTCCGGACGCCGGCGGGGACGACTTCGACGCGTTGTTCTCGGGACGGCAAACTCGGGGGGCGCATCCGCTGGCGGACGTCGCGTTCGACGACCACCCGCTCGCGGGGCACTGAAACCATGGTGAGCGACAGCGCGTCATGCCCGCGCAGGCGGGCATCCAGCAGCGGCGCGGATGGCGGGCTGGATTCCCGCCCCCGCCTTCGCGGGGCAGGCGCTGCGCGGGAATGACTGAGTCGCGTTCTTGGAACTACTGTCACTCGATATAATCAGATAGGAACAGCCGGCCCGATTCGATGGGGCCCCGGCCCGGAACCGATTTCGAGGCACATCATGCGACTTTCGATCAATCGTCGAAGCTGGATCACCGCACTCGCCCTCTGCCTGGCGCTCCCCGCGAGCGCGTCGGCCCAATCGCAGAGCCTGTTCGGCAACCGGGGACCGCAGAGCCAAATCGGCAGCAACCTCCGCGGGTCGGCCGCCGGCGCCGGTTCGCTCGGCGCGATGGGCTCGATGGGGGGCGGCATGACCGCCGGCGGCCTCGGCGGAGGCATGGCCGGCTTCGGTGGGGGCGCCACCGGCTTCGGCTCCACGGGAATGGGGATGACCGGCATGACCACGGCCGGCACAACCGGAGGGTTCATCGGCGCCAACGATCCCAGCCGCTTCGTCGGAAACCAGCAGGTCGGCCAGCAGGGAGCGCAGTTCGGCCGCGCCGGAATGCAAGGCGGGCTGGGGACCCAGTTCGGCCGGACCGGGACGCAGGGGGCGATGGGAACTCAGTTCGGCCGCACCGGCATGCAGGGCGGACTGGGCATGCAGGGCGCCGCGGGCACGCGGCAGCAATTCGGCGCGGCCGGCGCCGGCGCGGCCTTCGGCGCACAGGGGACGCAACCCGCGCAGGGGCGCGCGGGACAGGGGCGCGCGGGACAGGGGCAGAACGCCGCCGCCCCGATCCGGCCCCGGCACGAAATCGCCTTCACCTATCCGCAGCTCGAAGCGGCCGCGGTGCGATCGTCGCTCGACGCCCGCTTCGACAAGATTTCGCAGAAGCAGGTGACGCTCTCGGGCGTGAACGTCGCCGCCACCGAGCAGCCCGGCGTGGTCGCGCTCCGCGGCGAGGTCGCATCGCCCGAGGCGAGCCGCCTCGCCGCGATCATGGCCCGCCTCGAGCCGGGCGTCCGCGCGGTCCGCAACGAACTCACGGTCCGCGGCCAGTCGCCGTCGCCGTAGTGCATTCACCAGGGGCGACGTTCGCGAACCGCATGGTTGGCCGCGACCGCGACGTCTGAACGGCGTCGGGGCCACGAGCGTGAATCAGCGCCGCTTCCATTCCACCGAAGGGTCTTCTTCGGTTACATTGGAGGCTCCCTTCCGCACTTCTCGCTGTCCCTTCCGAACTGCGGGCCTCGCTTCCGCCCGTCCTTGAACCTTCGGACGAACATGTCTCGGCGCCGATTGGTCCTGTTGCTCGCGTTCGCCGCTCCGCTCGCGGCGGACGGGGTCCTGCTGTATCGAGACTCCGTCCGGTCCGCCGCCGCGACCTTGCTTCCCGGCGACCTGGCGGTCGGCGCGCTGGTGGCCTGCTACGCGACGATCGAGGGGAACGTGCGGATGGCCGAGCGGATCGCCCCGTTCTTCATCGAGCGCCTCGAGCCGGCCGGGCACTGACCCGGCCCGCGAAGGAGATCGACGACGGCCGCACCGCCGCCGAAGGTGCAACCGGTTCCCGAACCGGCTATTCTCGATTCCATCCCGGCCCTCCCGCGCATCGACCGCTTCGCAGTCCGAGACCCCATGCAGCAACCGCCCCCCGTTTGTGTCCTGACCGCCGGCAAGGGGCTCCGGATGGGGGAGTTCGCCGGCACGATCAACAAGGCGCTCCTGCCGCTCGGCGCGCGGGCGGTCCTGACCTCGATCATCGAGCGGTTCCCGGCGGGGACGGAGTTCGTGGTCGGCCTGGGTCACAATGCGCAGCAGGTCCGCGACTATCTGCGTCTGGCGCATCCCGAACTCGCCGTGCGGTTCGTCGAGATCGACCGCTGGGAAGGCCCCGGGAGCGGGCCGGGACGTTCGCTTCTGTGCTGCCGCCCTCAGCTCGAGCGGCCGTTTTATTTCGTCGCCTGCGACACCCTGTTCGACGCCGATCTGCAGTCGGCCCCGCGGGGGAACTGGGTCGGCGTGGCCCGCGTCCCGCCGGAGGAGTCGGCCGCCTATTGCAACGTCGCGGTCGCCGACGGCCGCGTGGTCGAAATCCGCGACAAACAGCGCTGCGACGATTCGTATCGCGCCTTCACCGGCCTGTTCCACGTCGCGGACCACGCGGAGTTCTGGGGCGCGCTCGCCCGGCCCGTGCTCGTGCAGAACGAGCACCAGTTGGGGGACGGACTTCGCGGACTCATGGAAGGCCCCGGCCTCGCCGCGTTCGAGATCGACTGGACCGACGTCGGCGGCGCCGGCAAGTACCGCGCCGCCGTCGAGGCCCGCATCCCCTACGACTTCAGCAAGAGCGGCGAGTTCCTGTATTTCGTCGGCGAGCGGGTCATCAAGTTCTTCGACGATCCCGCGATCGTCGCGCGGCGCGTCGCCAAGGCGCGGCTCAAGCCCGATTGCTTCCCCGAAATCGCCGGGGTGGCGGACCAGTTCTACGCCTATCGCTTTCAACCGGGGCACACGCTCTACGAACGAAACAGCCCCGCGCTGTTCCGCAAGCTGCTCGCCTGGCTCGACCGGCGGCTGTGGACCCCGGCCGAAGTCGAACCGCAGCGGATGCGCGACCTGTGCCGCGAGTTCTACCGCGACAAGACCCTCGCCCGGCTCGCGGAGTACGAGCGGAAGCACGCGGGGGACCTGCCGCGGCGGTTCAACGACGCGCCGCTCCCGCTCGCGCGCGAGCTGCTCGACCGCGTCGACTGGGACGAGCTTTCCGAAGGCGTCCCGCGGTTCATCCACGGCGACCTCCATTTCGAGAACCTCGTGTACGACCCGGAGGCCGACCGCTTCGTGCTCCTCGACTGGCGGCAGGACTTCGCCGGCGAGATCGCCTTCGGCGACTGGTACTACGACCTCGCCAAGCTCCACGGCGGGCTGGTCCTCAATCAGGACTACATCCGCCGCGGCCTGTTCTCCGTCGAGCGGCAGGGTGACGGGATCTTCGTCGATTTCGCCGTCCGCTTCACGAGCGCGGATCACCAGCGGATCCTGGCGGAATACGTCGCGGCCCGAAGGCTCGATCTCGAGCGGATCCGCCTGCTGAGCGCGCTGATCTACCTGAACATGGCCCCGTTGCATCACCCTCCCTTCGACGAGGCGTTGTACGCGCTGGGGACGAAGCTCCTCGCCGACGAGCTGGAACGGAAACGGTGAACGACCAGCGGTCCAGGCCGATGCAGCAAGACGACCGGGCTGTCCCGCGGGAGCGGATCCTCGTCTTCGTCCCGATGTACAACTGCGGAAAGCAGATCCCCCGCGTCCTCGCCAGGTTCACCCCCGAAGTCCGCGCGGCGATCGACGAGATCCTGGTGATCGACAACCGCAGCCGGGACGGCAGCGTGGAGGCCGCCCGAACGGCCCTCGCGGCGCTCGACGGCCCGCGGCGGACGCTCGTCCGCAACGTCGAGAACTACAACCTCGGCGGGTCGCACAAGGTCGCCTTCGATTACGCCCTCCAGCACGGTTACGATTACGCGATCGTGATCCACGGCGACGACCAGGGGGACATCGGCGACATCCTGCCCCACCTGCGGGCCGGCGCCCACCGCGAGGTCGATTGCCTGCTCGGCGCGCGGTTCATGAAGGGATCCCGTCTCGAAGGCTATTCCCGGTTCCGCACGCTCGGGAACCATGTGTTCAACGGTCTGTTCTCCGCCGCGTGCGGAAGGCGGCTGCACGATCTCGGCTCGGGGCTCAATTGCTATGCGACGCGGTTCCTCGAACCGCGTGACTACCTGCGGTTTCCCAACGCCCTCACCTTCAATTACCACCTGATTCTGTATACCGTGGCGGTGGGGGCGTCGTTCCGTTTCTTCCCGCTCACCTGGCGGGAGGAGGACCAGGTCTCCAACGTGCGGCTGCTCCGCCAGACGATGAAGATGATCGACATCCTCCGCCGCTACACGTTCGCCCGCAGGAGGTTCCTCGCCGATTGGCACGAGCCCCCGCGGGAGTACGCCTGCGAGGTCCTCTACTCCGAACGGAATTCATAGCGGAAGTCGCAAGACTTCCGGTCCCACATGAAAGGCCGGAATTCTTGCGAATTCCGCTACGCCGATCATTGACCACCCGAAAACCCCCGCCGATGCCCAAAGTCTTCATCCTCGACGTCGACGGCGTCCTCACGACCGGCCAGATGTTCTACACCGCCGAAGGCAAGGCGATGAAGGTCTTCGGGCCGGACGACAACGACGCCCTGTGCCTGTTGAAGCCGCACCTCGAAATCCGCTTCGTCTCCTCCGACTCGCGGGGCTTCCCGATCAGCCGCAAGCGGGTCGTCGAGGACATGAAGTTCCCGCTCGACCTCGTCCCCACCGCCGGCCGGCTCCAGTGGATCGCCGAACGCTACGACCCCGCCGACGTGATCTTCATGGGGGACGGGATCTTCGACCATTACGTGCTCGAAGCGGTCGGCTACGGCATCGCCCCGGCGAATGCCAGCATTCATGCCAGGAACGCCGCCGACTACGTGACCCGCCACGCCGGGGGCGATCGGGCGGTCGCCGAGGCCTGCCTGCACGTGCTCGAAAAGTTCTTCGAGCCGTACGTCCCCAGCGTGCCGCTCTCCGAAGACCGCACCGCCTTCGGCCGGACCCAGGCGGGGTGACGCATGGCGGCCGACCCGCTGGACCATGCCGGACGCGCGCCGCGGGGGGGCCGCCCGGCCTTTCGCCTCGAGACGCTCGCCCTCGCCGTCGCCGTGCCCGCCGTGTTCGCGCTGGCGGTCGCCGGCTGGCCGGTCGCCGACGCCCGGCAGTACGTCCCGGAGCCGCCGCACGCCGCGGGAGTCACGTTCGCCGGGGTGACCGCCGGGGCGGTCGGCTTTCTGTGCCTCAACTACGCCCTCACCGCGGTCCTGGGATACGCGCTGGTCGCCCCGTTCTTCCGCGGGCTGCGGGTCTCGTGGCCGGTCCGCGTCGCGGCGTCGTTCCTGCCGGGGTTCCTCGGGTTCATCGCCCTGGCGCGGATCCTGTCGCTGTTCCTCGGCGGCTGGCCGTTGTCCGCGGCCCTCGCGGCGGCGATCGGCGGGATCGCCGCCGTGCGGGCGCGCAATGACTGGCGGCGCGAAGCTGATGGAACCGTCGCGCGCCGGGACGCCCCCCAGCCGCCGTTCGACTGGACGACCGGGCTGTTCCTCGCCGGGGCGGTGCTGTTCGTCGGGCTGGTCCTGATGCTCCAGGTCTACCAGAACCACATGTTCTGGGTCGGGCACGGCACGCAGCAGTACGCCCGCCATCTCGTGGACTGGCACGAAGCCGGGCGGCTGCACCGGTTTCCGATCGTCCGCCAGCACTACGACGAGCTGCTGTACCATTACGCGATCGGTCGGCCGTTCCTCGGACGGTTCGACCCGATCATCCCCTGGTGGATCACCCTCGCGCTGACCAAGCTCTCGACCTACGCCCTGCTGTTCTCGGCCTTTCGGGCGGTGCGCGTGGGGCACTGGCCGGCGGTCGCCTTCGCCACGTTCTGCATGCTCGGGACGTTCTTTCCGCCGGGGACGCAGTATTACCTGTTGTTCGACTCGGCCAACCCGCTCGCGATGGTGGTCCATTCCGGCCGGATCGCTGGGGTGGCCCTCGTGGTCCTGCTGATCGCCGACCGCGTCCGCCCGACGCGGGGGAATGCCGCGATCGGTCCCGCCGCGTGGTTCCTGCTGGCGCTCGGGTTGACCGCGACCAGCCTCTCGAACATCGCCTGGCTGCTGGCGTTCGCGTTTCTGCTGGCGCTCTGGCCGAGGCGGCCGTTGGACCCGGTCGATGGCGCGACCCGCCGCGAGCTGGCCGTCTCGAGCCGGTTGATCGTCGCGTCGGCGGCGATCTGTCCGATATTGTACGCGTTGCCGTTCGCGCATCCGTACTACCTGCTGCGACTGGGGTTGGCGATCGCCCCGCCGGCGATCTGGGGGATCGTCTCCCTCCGCGAGTTCCTGCGGACGACCCGCCGCGACCCCGCCCGCCTCGCGGAGGTGAAGTCCCGGCTGCGACGGCTGGCGGTCCCCGTCGCCGCCGCCGCCGCGCTGGGGCTGGTCCTGCTCGGCAACCTGTTCGCCGGCCGGCCGAACAACGGCTTTTTCCTGATGTTCCGAGCGCTGATGTCGGCCATCGGGTTGCCGCTCGGCGTCGAGTCGCTGAACGTGGGGATGGCGACCGGGAGCTGGCTCGACCTCGGCGACCACCGCGAACTGGCCGAGTTCCCCGAGACGTATGCCCGGAACGGCCCCTACTTCGTCGCCTACTATGGCTTGCTCCTGCTGATGATGCTCGCCGGGAACCGCTGGCTGGCGGCCCGCGTCCGCGGGCCGCGGCGGCTGGGGGCGGGGAGCCTGCTGCTGTATCGAGTATTCTCCTTCGCGATCGTGTGCCTGCCGTTGCTGTTCCTGTTCGTGGACTTCGTCGGCGTGGGGGAGCGGGCGGCGATCAAGCTCCGGTTCCTGGAAATCCCGGTGTACGCGGTCGTGTTCGGGTCCTGCTGCTTGGCGAGCCGGTTCGCGCGGCGGCCGGCGCGGCGGATCGTCTTGGCGGCGGCGGTGCTCTATTCGGTCGCCCCCTTCCTGGGGACCGGCCGCCCGCAGCAAATCTGGATGAACCTCCGGCTGTTCCTGGACATGCTGCGTTCGGCATAGCGCCTCGTCGATCGAATGCGGATTCGACGCAAAGGCGCGAAGCGCAAAGGAACGAAGAAGGGGAAGGTCGGGCAGACAAGGATGTCTGCCCCACGTGGGGCAGACATCCTTGTCTGCCCGAACCGGCACGCTGGAAAGCCTGCCCCGGCTCCAGGAACGGCGAGCAATTCCCCCGTCCTTTGCGCTTCTTGGCGTCTTTGCGCCTTTGCGTCGAGAACTTCGGTGCGGCTCGCGGGCGGGGCGTGCCGGTCCGTTAGCGCCGGCGCATCGGGGGGCGTAAACCGGGGTTTGCGCCGGACCGGTCCCGACAGGGGGGCCGGAGGGCGAAAGCCGGGGAATTCCCGGGGCCGCGGCTGCCGCGTTCCGCGGCAGCGGGAGCGTTCCGGCGGCGGGCGTGGGGCATCGCGGGGCGGGTGCAAGCGGTTTCGGAGAATCGGGTTGCGCCGCCGGTCGGCGTGGGGCCGAAGGCTGGCGGCGGGGGGATGGCGCGTGAACCTGGGTGGTCTGGTATGGATATTGCGGAATGTCCCGGCCGTGAGCCGTCGCTGTGCCCGATGGAAAATCCAAGGGGGGAAAGGGAACACCATGAGGAACTTTCGCTGGTTGAT
>JBBDNU010000151.1:0-17210 GCA_040877365.1 Planctomycetales bacterium | reverse complement strand
TCGGCTTCACCGCTTCGAAACGTTCGAACCGCCGAGAGCGCCGAGGACGCAGAGGCTTGGATCTCGACTGCGGCAGGCATGTCGGTCGAACAGAAGCCCGCGGAGGGCGCGAAGGGGCTGGAGTGGATGAGTTGCAAATCATCGAGCCTTCGTCCCGCGGTTCGACGCGGTAGTACGAAAGTCCCCAGAACTCCGCTCCGACGGCGCGCGTTTCGTTCGTCATGGCGTCTTCGTGGTTTCTCAACGTCGTACTACTTCGACTACTACTTTTTCTTTGCGATCCTTTGCGCACTTTGCGGCTTTGCGTCGAAAATCGGACTTCGGTTGCGGCTTCGCCGCGCTGGGCCTTTGCGTCGAAATCCCTTCGTGAAGCAGGCGGCCTCACATCACCGAGAAGTAATTCTCCACCGCGAAGTCGAACGCCTCGGGGTTCAATTGCCGGGGCTTTCGCTTATAGGTGCAGTAGTTCTTGACTTGCAACAGCAGGTCGCGGGGCTGGCAGGCGCGGAACGGCCGCCCGGCCCCCGCGTAGTGCTTCTCGATGAGGTACTCCACCGCCGCCGCGTCGTATTGAAATCCCATCAGCGGGCACATCCGCTCGAACAACGCCACGAACTGCGCCCGGTCCGGGTCGGGGATCTCGATCTTGTACGGGATCCGGCGGAGGAACGCGTCGTCCACCAGATCGCGCGGCTCGAGGTTCGTCGAGAAAATGATCAACTGGTCGAACGGCACCTGCACCTTCTTCCCGCTGGGAAGATTGAGATAGTCGAACCGCTTTTCGAGCGGGACGATCCAGCGGTTGAGCAGCACGTCGGTGGGCATCGTCTGCCGGCCGAAGTCGTCGATGACCAGCGTCCCGCAGTTGCTCTTGAGCTGCAGCGGGGCTTCGCAGATCTTGGTCTGCTTGTTCTGGGTGACTTCGAGTTCGCTCATCGTCAGCTCGCCGCCGGCGATCACGGTGGGGCGGACGATCTGCACCCACCGCTGATCGACGCCGGACAGGTCGAACAGCCCTTCGCTCGCGTCCCGCTCGACGATCTCGTGCACCCCCGGGTCGTACACGCGGATGATGTCCCCGTCGATCCCCAGCGCGCGGGGGATCCAGATCGTCGAGCCGAAGCACCGCGTGATCCGCTCGGCGATGCTCGTCTTGCCGTTCCCCGGCTCGCCGAACAGGAACATCCCGCGGCCCGAGTTGACGGCGGGGCCGAGCCGGTCGAGGAGCGTCTGCGGAACGATCAGGTCGGAAAACGCCTCCCGCAGATCCTCTTCGGTGGCTTCCTGGCGGCCGATGCTCTGCGCCTCCATCGCCCGCAGGTAATCGCGGAGCGCGACCGGGCACGCGCCGAAGTAGGTGCACTCCTGCGAATACGCGCGGGCCCGCTCGCGGCCCCGCTCGGTGATCGTGAATTCATAATCGCCCATCTCCGCCGAGCCGGAGAAGGCGACGATCTGCTCCTGCTTGAGCTGCCGCAGCAGCGGATCGGTGATCTGGAACGGCAGGCAGATCTGCGCCGCGATCTGCCGCCCCGTCGCCGCCCCGCGCGACAACAGGAACTTGAGCATCAGCCGCTCGATCTCCTCGGACGTCAACCCGGTCTGGTACAGCGACTCGACCGCGCGGGGGCGGAACGGCTCGTCGTCGGCGGCGTGGCCCGTCCCCAGCAGGCGGTTCACGCGGTCGAACAACGCGAACAGGTGCGGGTTGTCGCGAAGATTGCCGGGGTCCGCGGCCGTCGCCGGCCCGTCATCCCGCACCTCGTCGTCGCCGGCCGCGGCGGTCCTCCGCCGGGATGGCCGACCTGCGGGCGGACCGGGGGCGTCCGGCCCCGTGGCGAGGTCGGCGAGGTCGGAAAAGTCGAGATCCGCGAAATCGGCCGCCGGCGGGCCGTCATCGGGGAGGGGCTTCTCCGCGACCTGCCGCTTCAACTCCGCCAGGAACTCCGTCGGCGAGAACTTGCGCGCGGGTTCCGTCATCGGGCAAGCCTAGGCCGCGCGGAGCTTCCGGTCAAATCGTGAGACGGAATGAATCGGTCGTGCCGATTTTTCGACGCGAAGGCGCAAAGACGCAAAGAATCGCAAAGCCGGACGGTAGCGAAATTCGCAAAAATTCCGACCGCCTGTCGGAGAATCCGAAGTCTTGCAACTTCCGCTGCGGTGCAAAACTGGATCTCCCGGTGCGGGCACCCCCCGCGAGCAACGGGAAGGGCGTGCGAATCGCCGAGCGATGTCCCGCTTCCGCGCTCTTCGCAAAGCCTCAGAGCATGCCACCCGACTGCCAACTGCCGACTGCCTTCTGCCTCCGATTTCCTCCATCCTCCCCGTTGCGGGCGCCTCGAACCCCGCGGTACGCTGTGCATTCCGCCCAGCCTCTTTGCATCGATCGCGGTCGACGCCCATGTCCCCCCTCGTCCCTCCCGCCTCCGCCGCGCCGACCGTGAGCCTCGATCTGCGGATCGAGACCCCGGAGAACGTCGTCCTGACGTATCAGCTCGCGGGGCCGGCGGCGCGGGTGGCCGCTTATGCGATCGACTTCGCCCTGCGGGCGGTGCTGTTCTTCGGCGTGCTGTTCATGGTGAGCTGCTCCGGGCTGGCGATTTTTCTGCCGGGCACCTCGATGGGCCTCGTGTTCCTGCTGTGGTTCGCGCTCCAGTGGGGCTACTTCGTCGTCTGCGAAGGGTTCTTCAACGGGACGACGATCGGCAAGCACGCCTTCGGGCTCCGCGCGATCCACGAGCGGGGCCATCCGCTCACGCTCTGGTCCGCGATGCTGCGGAACCTGTTGCGCGCCGCCGATTCGCCCCCGATCTTCGGGCTCTCGCCGATGTCGTTCGTTCCGCTCTACGGGCCCGCCCTGATCTCGATGGTCCTCTCCCGCAAGATGCAGCGCCTCGGAGACCTCGCGGCGGGATCGGTGGTGATCTCCGAACGGCAGGTCGTGCTTCCCATTCAACCGGTGATTCTGGAACGGATCGCGCCGCTGTCGCGCGACGAATTGGGCAGCACGTTCGTGCCCTCGTCGCGGACCCTGTCGCTGATCGACCGCTTCCTCAGCCGCCGCGCCGCCCTCTCGCACGAGCGGGGGCACGACCTGGCGTCGCTGTTGGCCCGCGCGATCGCGCGGCGAATCGGCTTTCGGGGCGATCCGGCCCTCGTCGAGCAGTATCCGATGGCCTTTCTCGCGCGGGCCTACGTCACGTTCACCCGCCGCGACGAAGAGGCCGAAGCCGAACAGGCCGTCGAGCCGGTCTCCCCCCGCTTCGCCTCGCTGGAGGCCGTCCGATGAACAGGCAGCACTTCGTCCGCCGCCGCACCGCCGCCTGGCAGCGGTTCGAGCAACTCGTCCGCCGCCGCGAGCTCGGCACCCGCGGGAAGCTGAGTTCCGCCGAGATCGGAGAATACTCGCGGCTGTTCCGCGAGCTGTGCAACGACTTGGCCGTGCTCCGCTCGCGCGACTGGGGACAGGAGCTGGTCTCGTACCTGAATCACCTCGTGTCCCGCGGCCACAGCGGTTTGTACGCCGCCCCGCCCGGCAATTTCCGGGCGGTCGGGCGGTTCCTCGTGTCGGGCTTTCCGCGGCTGCTGCGGGCGAACTGGGGCTATTTTCTGACGGCCTCGGCGCTGTTTTTCCTGCCGCTGGCCGCCGGCTGGGTGCTCGTCCAGCAGAACCCCTCGCTCGCCTCGCGGGTCGTCCCGGCCGAGCAGTTGGAACTGATCGAGTCGATGTACGACCGGGATCCCGCCGAGTCGCTCAGCCAAGGGGACGATCGCCTCTACATGAGCGGCTACTATGTGGCGAACAACGTCGGCATCGCCCTCCGCGCCTTCGGGGTGGGAGTGCTGTTCGGCGTGCCGACCGTGTACGTGCTCCTCTACAATGGGATCGCCCTCGGCGCGGTGAGCGGGTTCGTCATCGGCCGCGGGCACGGCGATTCCTTTCTGAGCTTCGTCGTCTCGCACGGCTCGTTCGAGTTGACGGCGATCGCCGTCGCCGGCGCGGCGGGACTCATGCTGGGCGACGCCCTCGTCCGGCCGGGCGCGCGGACCCGGTTCGAGTCGCTGAAGGTCCGCGGGTTCGACGCCGTCAAGATTGCCGCCGGCGCGGCGGCGATGCTCGTCGTCGCCGCGGGGATCGAGGCCTTCTGGTCCCCGTCCGGCGCGCCGGTGACGGCCAAGTACGTCGTCGGCGGGCTGCTGTGGATCACGGTGTTCTTGTACCTGGGAGTCGCCGGGCGGGGAGCGGGGCCCGCGTCCGATTCCCAACCGCCGGCGAGCGGTCGGCGTAAGCCGGCCGGCGATTCGCCAACCCGCAAGTCCCCTTTCCACGATTGATGCGATCTGCGCGATGGTCGAAGGGAACGAAAACGTGAACGACGCCGGCCACCCTCCCTCAACCCCTCCCTGGAAGGGAGGGGAGTTGTCCCACCCACCTCCGGCTCGTCCCGAAACCGGCGCGGGGTTCCGCATCGAGCGGGCCACCATCTCGCTCGCGCCGCGCACCCTGTCGCACTGTCTGGATCTCGCCGCGATGTTCTACGGCCGGCGACTGCGGGACATCCTCCGGCTGTGGGCCTGCTTCGCGGTCCCCTGTTGTCTGGCGGCCTGGTGGCTCGCGGCCCGCTGGCAGCTCGACGTGCGGACGGTGCTGGGACTCGTGTACTTCGCCAGCCTTCCGATGGGAGTGCTGCTTGTCGCAGGGGCCGCGGCCAGCTCGTTCGGCGGCGACCAGCGGGGCGGCTTCGTCCGCTTCGACCGCCGCGTGCTCCGGCTGCTGGGGCCGGGGATGTTCCGCCGGCTCGTGATCGCCGTCGGGCCGGCGCTGGTCCTGTTCCCGGCGCACTGGTCGCTCGTTTTACTTGGGCTGGCAGCGTGCCTGTTTCCGAGCGCGTGGCTGCTCGTGCGGACCGGCTTCGCGGCCGAAGAGTCGCTCCTCGCGGAGCTCGACCACCGCCACCACGGCCGCCGCGTCCGCGAGCTGGTCCGCGGCGAGACCGCCGACCTGTGCGTCCGGGGAGTGATGCTGCTCGCGTTCTGCCTGCTCGTCGGCGTCGTGCTGTTCCTCACGGTCGACGGCGCGAGCGGGCAGTTCTTCCAGTTCCCGATTTTCGTCGAGCGCGTGACCGACGGGGAGATCCTCGGCGACGAAGCGGCGGCCTATCTTTTCACCTCTCCCCGCACGCTGGTCCCGCTGGCGGCGGTGATCCTGCTGGTCTATCCGCTGGGCCGGCTGGCCTGGTTCTTCTGCTACATCGACATCCGCGTCCGCCGCGACTGCTGGGACGTGGAGTTGCTGATGACCCGCGAGGCGCTCCGCCTGGAGGGGCAATCATGAGCCGACGCTTGCCCAGCACACTCCGTAGGACGGATTGCCAATCCGTCCTACGCCAGGGAGCGTGCGATCCAATCGTAGCCGATGCTGCCAGCATCGGCGCTTTCCCGGAAGGTGGCACGTGCCGATGCTTCGCGAATCGCCGTCGCCGCCTCTTCATCCTCGCGACGATCGCCGCCGCCTGGGCGCTTTCGACTTCGTCGGCACGGGCGCAGCCGGCGTCGCCGAGTTCTCCCGACGACATCCGCCGGACCGCCGACCGCATCCTGAGCGAGCCGGAGTTCCGCTACTTTCCGCGGCTCGACGCGGAAGGGGCGATCGAACGCTCGAAGCCGGAGTGGGACCAGGACGAGGAGCGCGCGCGGCGTTCCCGCAGCGTCCGCACGTCTCCCGGTTGGGCGATCGGGCTCGGGGGCGCGATCGGCGCGGCGGTCCAGGGGTTCGTGTGGATCGCGCTGCTCGCGATCGTCGGAGCGATCGGGTTCTTCGTCGTCCGCGCATTCCTGATGCGGGACCGGGCGCTCGAGGGACAGGTTCGCGGCGCGTTGGAAGGGCGCGTCGAGGGTGAGGATGAACCCGAACGCGCTCCCGGCGACGTCCCGGCCGACGAGTACCTCGCGCGGAGCCGCCGCCTCGCCGCCGAAGGACGCTACGCCGAGGCGATCGCGCAGTTGCTGCTGGGAGGCATGAGCCATCTCGAGCGGGCGGGGGTGATCCGCCATCGCCGCGGGATCACCTATCGCGATTACGTCCGCGCCGCCGCGGGCCGGCCCCCGCAAGATCAAGGCTTTCGTTCGCTGGTGCGGATCTACGAGCCGATCGGCTTCGGCCGGCGGCCCGCCACGCGGGAACATTTCGAAACCGGACTGGCAAGTTATGAGTCGGGCTTCGCTCGCTCGGCCTGAGCGGCCGATCTCGCCGTGGTTGTGGCTCGCGGTCCTCGCCGCGCTGGTCGCGCTGCACTTCTGGTTCCCCCCCGTGCAGCCGCCGGGCTTCACCGACAGCTACAGCGCGACGGGAGAGGGAAAGAAGGCGTTCTTCCGGATCGTCCAGGCGCACACCGGCCGCGCCGCGCGGAACCTCAGCCCGCTGTCGCAACTCGTGAACGACCTCCGCCGAGACTACGGCGAGAGCGGCACGATCTGCCTGCTCGGGCCGGCGCGACGCCCCAGCCCCCGCGAGACCGAGGCATTGCTCGAATGGGTCTCGAACGGCGGCGCGCTGCTGTGGGCCGTCCCCGAGGACGTCTTCTCCCAACGCCGCTGGAGCGAGATCGGGTCCGACGCGGAGGATGACGCGGAAGACGACGAGCTGGAGCTGATTCCCGGAGTGCGGCTCGCCCGCGCGAAGGACGCGAAGCCGGGCCCGCCCACGACCAGACTCGCCGCCGAAGGGCTGTTCCTGTGGAAATCCGAGGCCGTGCTGGAGGCCGACGAAGGGTTCGCGGTCGTCCTCCGCGAGGGTGGCGACCAGGCGGTGCTGATCGAGTACGGAGACGGGACGATTCTCGTCGCCGCTTCCGACTTCATCTTCTCGAACCAGTCGCTGGCCTGGAACGACAACAGCATCCTCGCGTTTCGCCTGCTGGACGAGATCGACCGCGGCGGAACGATCCACTTCGACGAGTCGCTCAACGCGACCGGCGGGCCCAAAGTCGTGGGGCTGCTGCTCGATCCCCCGTTGCGGTCCGTCACCGTGCAGCTGCTGGTGCTGATCGCCGTGTTCGGCTGGATGGGGAGCCGGCGGTTCGGGCCGCTGCTGCCGGAATCGGCCGCCGCCCGCCAGAACATCGTGGACCATACCGACGCCGTCGGCGCGCTGCGGTTCCGCGCCGGCGACGGGGCCGGCGCGCTGCGGAGCTATCTGCGGCAACTGGGGATGCAACTCCGGCTCCCGGCGCACCAGGGACGCGAGGAGCGCGTGCTCGATCCGATCGCCCGGCGGCTGGGCACCGAGACCCGGGCGCTGCGGCAACTGCTCCGCCAGGCGGAGCACGCCGCCGAGGGAGATCGAGTCGATCGCCGCACCGCCGCCGAACTGATCCGCCGCCTCGCGGCGCTCCGCAAGCCCGCCTCGACTGGATCATAGCAAGCGATGGCGGCCCGATCTTGAGACGGACCTTCCGCGGGAAAGTTCCCACGGAACCGGTCGCTGGTGCGCTACGGTTCGCCGCGTTCGGCGCGGAAGCGGTAGCCGACGCCGCGAACGGTCTCGACGACGTCGGCGTAGTCGTCGAGCTTCTGCCTCAGCGAGCGGACGTGGACGTCGATCGTCCGCTCGAGGGCGTTGGCGTCCTCCCCGCGGGTGCTGTCCATCAGCTCGTTGCGGGTGAAGGGGCGGCCCGGCTGCCGGGCCAGACTCCATAGCAGCCGGAACTCGGTCGGCGTGAGTCCCAGGTCGCGGCCGCCGGCGGTGGCGGTGTAGTTGACGCGGTCGATCTCGATGCCGCTTGCGGAGATGCGGTCAGCCGTGGCGGTGTCCATCGGCGGGCGGCGGAGGAGCGCCTTGATGCGGTGCACGAGCGCCTTCATCTTGAAGGGCTTGGCGACGTAATCGTCGGCCCCCATGCTGAAGCCGACGATCTCATCGACCTCTTCGGCGCGGGCCGTGAGCATCAGGATGCGGATCGACTGCGTGCGGGGGTCGCTGCGGAGCTGACGGCAGACTTCGAGACCTTCGAGCACGGGGAGCATCAGGTCGAGGATCACCAAGTCGGGCAGCAGCTTCCGCGCGCGGTTCAGCCCTTCCTGGCCGTCGGTGGCGCTGTGGACCTCGAACCCCTCCTTGTTCAAGTTGTAGGTGAGCACTTCGACCAGCGAGCGCTCGTCCTCGATGATCAGGATCGTCGGCTTGGCCATGGTCACCGCGGCTGGCTGTCCTGGGACGGCTTCCGATGCCGGATGATCTCTCCTTCCACCAGATACACCACGTCCTCGGCGATGTTCGTGGCGTGGTCGGCGATCCGCTCGACGTGCCGCGAGGCCGAAAACAGGTGCATCGTCGGCTCGATCTGCTCCGGGCGTTCCTGCATCCGTGCGGTCAGCTCCTGGATGATTTCATAGTTCAACCGGTCGACGGTGTCGTCCTGTTCGCAGACCTCGCGGGCCAGCCGCGCGTCGAGCTCGACGTAGGCGTCGATGCTGCGGTGCAGCATCTCCATCGCGATGCGGGCCATCTGCCGGAGCTTGGGGGGGACGGCGACCTCGGGATGTCCGGCGAGCGCCGCGGCCCGCTCGGCGATGTGTACGCCGAGGTCGGCCACCCGCTCGAGTTCGCCGCTGATCTTGAGCACGGTGGCGATCCGCCGCAGGTCGATGGCGACCGGCTGGTGCAGGGCCAGGATCTTCAGGCACTCCTCCTCGATGCGGACGTCCCAGCGGTCGATCTCGTCGTCTTTGCGTTCCAGTTCGCCCGTCAGCTCGACGTTCGGCCGGCCGAGCGAGTCGACCCCCTGGTCGACCAGCTCTTCCACCATGGCGCACATGGAGAGAATGTCGCGGTGCAGCGATTCCAGATCGCGGATGAGATGGATCGACATATCGCCTCGGGGTCGTGCGGCCGGACGCAGTATGGAGGAACGTGCCGGCGAATTGCGAGAAGAAAACATCAAGAATCGGTTAAGGCGGCGGACCTCCCCGCGGGAGACGGAGCGTCGCCGACGGCATCTTATGCACCATTGACCCCGGCGGCCACCGTTCGCCCACAGGGCCGCGTGTCACGCGGTCGCTGGGAGATGGATCCGGACGGTCGTCCCCAGGCCTGGCGCGCTCTCGATCCCGACGTGCCCCCGGCACTGGCTGACGATCCCGAACACCGTGGAAAGCCCCAGGCCGGTCCCCTCTCCGGGGTTCTTCGTGGTGAAGAACGGCTCGAAAGCGCGGGTCCGCGTCGGTTCGTCCATTCCGCAGCCGGTGTCGGCGACCTCCAGGAGCACGTACGGGCCCGGAAGGAGTCCGGCGGGAAGCGCGGGCGACTCGGAACTGAATTCGACGCGCCGCGTACGGATGGTGACGCATCCGCCTTCCGGCATCGCGTCGCGGGCATTGACCGCGAGGTTCACGATCGCCTGCTCGATCCGGCCCCGGTCGGCGAGGGTCCGGCTGGGTTCGCCGGCAAGCTGCAAGTCGAGCTCGACGCGCTCTCCCAGCAGCCGGGCGAGCATTTTCTGCAGGCCCCGCACCACTTCGTTCAGGTCGAGCACGGTCGGAGTCAGAGGCTCCCCGCGGCTGAACAACAGAAGCTGCCGCGTGAGCGCCGCCGCCCGCTGCACGGCGTCCTGAATTTCGGCCGCGACTGCGTGGTTCGGATCGCCGGGGGAAAGATGTTCGAGCAGCAGCTCTCCACAGCCGCCGATCACCGTCAGCACGTTGTTGAAGTCGTGCGCGATGCCCCCGGCGAAACGGCCCACGGCTTCCATCCTCTGCGCCTGGGCGAGTTGCTCTTCGAGCCGCAGGCGGTCGGTGATGTCGCGGGCGACCCCGAGCACGCTGACGAGGCGGCCGTCGGCCATCTGCGGCGTGGCCGTGAACTCGCCGACCACATGGCCTCCGCCGGACTTGCGGATGCGGATCCGAAACAGTCTCGGACTTTGGCCCCCGAGCACGCTGTCGAACATGTCGAGCGCCAGCGGCAGGTCTTCGGGATGCACGAGCGGCGTGAACGGCTTGCCGAGCCACTCATCGCACGACCAGCCGGTGATCGTCTCGAAGGCGGGGCTGAGCGATGTGAGCTGGCCGCCGGGAGAGATGGTGAAGATCGCGTCGCGGGCGGTCTCGACGAGCGCCCGGTGGCGGCGTTCGGAACGGGCCAGCGCCTCTGCCGCGTGCAGGGCGTCGAGATGGCTGCAGAGCATCTCGGCGAAGCTGTCGAGGAGCGTTCGCTCTTCGACGGCGAACGGGCCTTCGCCGCCGGGGACCAGCGGCCGCTCTTCGAGATAGACCACCTCGACGGCGAGTTCCCGCCCGTCCGCGAGGCGGCAGGCGGAGCGTTGACGCCAAGTCGAAGGTCGGAAGCCGGAAGTGGCGAAGTCATTGCCGTCGAGGGTGATGCGGGCGGCGGCGACCTGCGGGTGCTCCCAGGCGGCAGGCAGGAACTGCGCGGCCCGCTGGAGCAATTGGTCGACCGACAGTTCCTTGTCCTGCAATATGCGGGCGAGCTCGTGGAGCGCGGTCAACTCCTTGACGCGCTCGTGGAGCTGATGCACGAGGGCCGCCATTTCCCGCCGCGATCTCTCGCGTTCGCTCGCGATCAGGCCGCGCTCCGCGTGCCGGCGACGGGCGATGTCCTGGGCGACGACCACGGCCCCCGCGGCCGCGCGGCCCGCGCCCTCGCGGAGGATGGGAGCAATGCTTAAATCGACCTCGAGTCGCCGACCGTCCTTGTGCAGCCGCACCGTCTCCAGGTTCTCGACCGGCTCTCCCTGCCGCAGCCGATCGTATCGGAGGCGGAACTCGTCGAGCCGGTCGGGGGGCACGATCACGGAGACGGGGCGGCCGAGCACTTCTTCGGCGGTGAAGCCGTAGATCGCCTCGGCGCCTTCGCTCCAGCCGACGAGGACGGCTTCGGACGGCTGTCCCGGTTCGTGCGCGACGAACTCGACGACGTGGATCGCGCACGAGCGAAGTCGAGTCACCGCCGCCCACCGCTCCGCGGATTGCGACAACGCCGCCCATTCCCGCAAGGACCGCGCGCGGGAGCGCGCCTCGCCCCGCCGCGTGAGGTGCGGATCTCGTGATGGCATGCCGGGGGCTCCCGCCCTGCTGGCCGGCATCTCGGTTGGCCCGCGATGCGCAAGTCTCGATCGATGCCTGCCAGGCGCCGTGTCGAATATCGGGCTGACCCCCGGCTCCTCGCAGGCGACAGCAATCCCGCGCGGCCCGAGAAAGCGCTCCGTGCCGCCGCGCGATCCTTACCTCGAGTGCATCCGCAACCCGCAGCACGCCTACCGCACGCGCTGTGGAAACTCGACAAGCAACACGACCAGTCTGCCCGCGCGGCCCCTAAAAGAGCAAGAGGGTTTTCCCGAGGGGGCTACCCCAATGTCATTTCCAGTACACCTTGAGGACGTACCAGATCACGACGGGGGGAATGAAGAACGTCAGCAGGAACGGGAGGAAATCGGGCCAACCGGGGACGATCCAGTGCATCCCGCGCGGCTTGAGGAGGAAGCGGTCGATGATCGCCGGCAGAATGATGCTCCAGGACATCGCGATCCATCCGATGTGCCTCCGGTGCTGCTGCTCGCCGGACGACATCTCCGACAGCCGCGGGACACGCGCCTTCGTCGGCCGGGACGGCTGCGATTCCGACGGTCGTTCCTGACCCGCGCTCCCTTGTCCGGCATCGTCCCGCAGGCCCGGCGCGTAGTATTTCGCGATCGCCTGTTGGATCGCGCGGGGCGCGGCGAGTGCGAACCGCGTCGGAATGCCGAACCGCAGCCGCAGCTCATCCTCCAGCTCCGCCGTGGGCTGGTCGGCCGCGGCGACGAGCAGCACGTCGGCATCGATGAACAGCGGCAGGATCGAGTTCCGCTTCACTAGCGATTTGGGGACCCGGTCCAGCACCGATTCGTCGGGGAGCATGTCCGCCAGATCGACGTAGGACAGGCCGAGCTCCTGCGCGTACTCGCGGGTCGCCGTGTCCGCGTCGACGAGCTTCATCTGCACGACGGCGTCGCGGTGCGTCAGGCCGCGGGCGTCGGCGAACTGCTCCGCCTCGCGGGCCTGGTCGCGGCTGATCCGCCCGGTATCGACCAGCTTGTCGAGGAGCGGCTGATGGCCGAGGAGGTTGGTCCGGTCGGCGAACTCGCGGCCGAGCCCCTCGTCGTAATCGCGTTTCCGCTCCTCGTCGGTGAGGCAGAGCATGGCCTTGGCCAGCTCGTTGAGGAGGTCCTGCGACTCGGTGGAATAGCGGCCGGTGGCGTACGTGCGGACGTGGGCGTTGAGCTTCCGGTAATGGCCGCGGATCTTCTCCGCGTCGTCTTCGAACCGCACCAGCCGCAGCAACTGATAGTGATCGGGAGGGCGCGGTCCTTCGGGGATCCCGAGCCAGTCCTTGTAGACGTCGAGTCGGGCGGTGGGCATGGGGCAGATAGTGGATAGTGGATAGTGAACAGTGGATAGCGGGCAGGGGGAGAGTTGGTGGCGGACTAGGGGTCGAACTGGTCGATGACACTACCCGCTGTCCACTGCCCACTATCCACTATCCACTGCTCTCGGCTCAGTCCACCGTGTACTCCCGGGCCAGCGTCATGAACGCCTCCAGGCCGGCGTCGTCCAGGCCGGAGGCGCGGACGATCTCGGTCGAGGCCTGCTTCTTGGCGGTCAGCTCACGGGCCGAGGCGGAGATCCGGCCGTTGGCGTCGTAGCTGTACGTCACTTCGACCGGCGAACCCTTGGGGAGATATCGGGGCAGGTCGAGGATGCGGAAATCGCCGATTTCGGTGCAGGCGTCGGGATCGGACGACTCCCCTTCGAGGATGTGGACGTGGATCCGCTCCTGGTTGTCGGAAGTAGTGACGAATTCCTGGCGGATGCTGGCCGGGACCCGGCTGTTCCGCGGGATCATGATGTGGTTCCGCTTCCGGGCGCGGTTCTCGGGATCGGTGATCTTGATCCCCAGCGAGTGCGAGTTGACGTCCGCCGTCCGCACGGCGCGGAGGCGGCCGATGATCGCCTGGGCCATGCGGCTCTCGCCGCCGGTCGCCTTGGCCTCGAGGATGGCCGCGTGGATCGCCGCTCCCTGGGCGACGGCCTCCTCGGGCTTGACTTCGCGGGAGGGCTTGCGGCGGCAGATCTGCGTGAGCATCTGCTCGACGACGGGCATGTAGGTCGATCCCCCGACGAGGATCACCTCGTCGAGATCCCCCGGCGCGACGCCGGCCTGCTGCAAAACGAGTTCGGTGGTGTCCCGCGTGCGCTGCATCAAGTCGCCGGTCATCCGCTCGAAATCGCCCCGCGTCAGGGCCACGGTGAGCGTGTTCCCCTTCGAGTACACCGTGATCGGCACCTGGGCCTTGGCGCTCAGGTCGCGCTTCGCGTCTTCGCAGTCCTGGGTCAACTGCATCAGCGTGTCCGAATCCTGCCGCGGGTCCGTCCCGAACTTCCGCTGGAACTGCTCGGAGACGTGGTCGACGATGCGGCGGCTCCAGTCCAGCCCGCCGAGCATCACGTCCCCGTCGGTGGCGAGCACGTGGAAGTTGGTGGGCGCGTAGCGGACGACGGTCACGTCGAACGTGCCTCCCCCGAGGTCGTACACGATGATCGTCCGCTCGGACTGCATGATGTCCTTGCGCCCCAACTCGTGGCGGGTCCAGGCGTAGGACAGCGTGGCGGCGGTCGGCTCGTTGACGATATCGATCACGTTCAGTCCGGCGATCCGACCGGCGTCCTGCGTCGCTTTGCGGCGGACGTCGTTGAAGTAATAGGGGACGGTGATCACCGCGTTGGCGATCGGCCCGATCCGTTTCTCAGCGTCCTGCTTGAGCTTCTTGAGGATCATCGCCGAGATGAACTCCGGCGTGAGCTTCTTGTCCTGGTAGACGACGTAGTAATCCTTGTCTCCCATCCGCCGCTTGACCGCATCGACCACGCGGCTGGGATCCTCCATGGAGGTCCGCTCGGAGGAGGGGCCCACCGTCACGTGGCCGTCCTGCCCCAGCAGCACGACCGAGGGCGTGATGGGGCGATCGTCGGCGTTCTTCAGGACGACCGGCTCTCCCTCCGCATTCAACTGCGAGATCGCCGAGTAGGTCGTTCCCAGATCGATCCCGACGGTGTTTCCTTCAAGAAACTTCATGATGCGGCCTCGGCTGCAATCCAAACACGAACCTCGACTGCCGCCGCTCGCGTCGAGAACACGCGCGCCGCAGCCGTGGAGGCGGTGCCGGATGGAGAAAGGGGGGCGAATCGCCGGCGGAGACTCTGCCGGCCTGACGGAACGAATCGTTGACCTGGTTATTCTGCCAGCCCGGGGAACGGGATTCAAGCGCCGCGGGCCGCTTCGCGCGTCGAGCCTCACCTCAGAGCGTTTTCAGCGTCAGGATTCGACCTTCCGCTCCGCCAGCTTGCGGCGGGCCCGCGTGAGGACCGGGCCGATCGTGTTCTCCGGGATCCCCAGGCCCGAACTGATCTCGCCGTACGACCGTCCTTCGAGGTGGAACAGCCGGACGATTTCGGCGTCGCCGGCCGAGAGCGTCGCGAGGAGCTGGTGGACTTCGTCGCGGTTATCGATCCGCTGCAGATCGGGCGACTGCGATTGGGCCTGGTCGAGGGAAGACTGCGCGGCGTGGACGTGCCCCAGCGCCTCCGCCATCTTGCGACGCGAGATCTCGCGGACGACGATCCGGCGGGCCACCACGGCGAGATATGTCGCCAAGGAACTGTTCCCGCGGAAGCTCCGCAGGGCCGCGAAGTTCCGCGCCACGAGAGCGATGAAGATCTCCGCGCACAGGTCGTCCACGTCTTCCGGCCGCAGCCGCACGCTCCGTGCGTGCGCCGTGTGGTGGATGACGTGCACGAACAGGCCGATGAACCGGTCGACGAAGTCCTTCCAGGCCCCCGTCTCTTCGGCGAGACACCGCCGCAACAGATTGCGATCGATTTCGGTCAATGCCACGGCATCGGATCCGGAAGGCGGCGAAGCGCGGGATCGGGCGGCAAGATGGCCGCGCTCGATGATTCCACTGTAGTTGCCCCGCCCGTTCCGGGCAAGACGGACTCGCCTCGGCGCGGGGAGGCTTGACACTCCCAAAACGCGGCACTAAGATCCTCGCCGAATCGGCCCCGAATCGACCGTTCTTCCTAAGTCGTGCAACTGCTGCTGCGTGCGGTGGGGCTTCAGAAAGGGAGCAGAATGACCCACGTCGTTGCCGAACCTTGCTTCAACTGCAAGTACACCGATTGCGTCGTCGTCTGCCCCGTCGAGTGCTTTTACGAGGGGGAGTCGATGCTCTACATCCATCCGGACGAGTGCATCGACTGCGAGGCCTGCGTTCCCGAATGCCCCGTCGAAGCCATCTTCCACGAAGACAATCTTCCCGGCGAATGGAGCGACTACACGGCCCTCAACGCCGAACTCGCTCCCCAGTGCCCGGTCATCACCGAGAAGAAGGAGTCGCTGGCGGAAACCGGCGGCGATTGTCCGAAACCGGCCTGATTCGTCCGCTGTCAGTGGTTGCCTGTGGAGCGACGGCCACGATGTCGAGCGCGAGCGGAATGGAACGCGGGCAACCACCGCCCGTAGCTGACAACGATCAGTACCGCGCCAGCGACCGGTCGATCTCTTCCGCCCACCGGTCGATCCCCCCCGCGAGGCTTTGGGCCGAGGCGTAGCCTTGGTTTCGCAGCCAGGCGGCGACGCGCAGGCTGCGGCCGCCGTGGTGACAATACACCACGATCGCCCGTTGCCGGTGCGGCTCCAATTCGGCGGCGCGGTGTGGAATTTCGCTCATCGGCAACAGCATCGCCGGATCGATCCGCACGAGTTCGTATTCGTCGCGCTCGCGGCAATCGAGCAATATCAAGTCATCGCCGCCCGCCAATCGGGCGTGAACCGTGCGGCAATCGACTTCGAGCGGCGGCGATATCGGATCGTGCGGCGGCATGGGCGTCAGTGTGACGAAGCGGCGTGCAGGCGGCAAGGTAGCACCGGTTAGCCGCGACGCGGAGTCTGTGGAGCGGAGCGCACTCCCCTGAGCGGCCTGTCGTCGTGGGGCAGGCTTTCCAGCCTGCCGATCAGGGAGACCGGGATGTCCGCCCCACGGGCGGGCGTCGCCCCACGGTTCCACCGGGCGATTCCGGATAGGCGAACGGGGCGCGAGCGGTCATGCTCACCGTGGATCAATCCATGGCATCCAATCTCGAAGCGCGCCGAACAAGCGGCGGGGACCGCCTCAGGTCGTGGATCGACGAGCGTGCGGTGTGGTGGAACCGCATCTGCGTCGTCGTGATCGTGTTCGCTCTGTTGGGAATCGCTTGGTCGCTCCCGATCCGGCAACTCGCCGCGGGGCTGCAGGAGTGGGCGCGGACCACGGGCCCTTGGGGTGCCGCGATTTATGTCGCGACCTTCGTCCTCGTGACGGTCTGCTGCCTGCCGACCTGGCCCATGCCCTTCGTCGCCGGGGCTGCGTTCGGACCGTGGCGGGGGGCGCTGCTCGCGTCCGGCTCGTGCGTGCTGGCGGCGGCCATTTGCTTCGCCATCGCGCGCGGCGTGGGGCGGACGTCGTTGCGATCCTCTCTCGAAGCGTCGCCGCGGATGCGAGCCCTGGAGCATACGGTGCAAAGGGCCGACTGGAAGATCGTGGCCGCGGTCCGCGTGTCGCACTTCCTGCCGTTCGGCATGCAGAACTACGCTTTCGGCCTCACGCGAATTCGCTTCTCGACGTTTGTGATCACCACTTGGGCCGTCACGCTTCCCGGGATCTTCCTGCAAGCGTATCTGGGGCACCTCGGCTTCGCGAGCGTCGAGGCCTGGCAGGAACGCTCGGCGGCCGACTGGCAGACGTGGGGCCTACGGTTCGCCGGACTGGCGGCCATCGCCGCGGCGGTGATCTACATCGGCCACCTCGGCCGCTCGGTCTACCGCACCGCGGTCCGGGCGGAGCTCGAGAAGGAACTGGAAGCGGAGGAGCGCGCCGCCGGCACATCGCCGAAGCGGCGGTGGATCGCCATCCTCCTTGCCGCGCTCGCGATCCTGTTGGTGGCGACGGCGACCGCGGCGGCCCTTTCGCAAGAGGCGCTACGCGAATACTTCGAGCCGCTTTAGTCCCTCGTTCGCGGAGGAACCTGTTGATATGATGCGTTGGTCGCGCGGCTGCCCGTCGTCGGCGCAAGCCGCGGTGGTTGGTTCGACGTCGGGCGATGCTCCAGCGGGCAGCCGG
>JBBDNU010000150.1:0-17253 GCA_040877365.1 Planctomycetales bacterium | reverse complement strand
TCCCAGTCGGCGGTGTCGATGACGACGCGGAACGTGGCGCCCGAGGGCTGGCGGTCCTCCCGGCCGGTGTTGTCGACGGTGTAGCCGTTCCCGCCGCGCGGGAGCGGGCCGACGTCGAGTCGCCGGCGGGTCTCGTCATCGACGGCGGCACTCAGCGGATGCGCCAGGAGAGAATGCTTGAATTTGTCGTGTCCGTACCGCCAGTCGGCGGGGCGAGGGCCGAAGCGTTCGGTTAGTTCGGCGACCGCCTCGGCGAGCGACTTCCGCAGCAGCTCGTCGCGGGCGGCGAGCGGTTCGGGACCGAACCGTTCGCCCGGGTTGCTCAGCCAGCCGATCATCTTCCGCATCGACAGCGCCGGCACGTACCGCCGCGCCTCCTGCGGAATCAGAAGCTCGCGCAGGTTCTGCTCGATGCGGCGTTCGAACAGGACGTACAGGCCGGCGGCCGCGGAGTCCTTGTCGAGGACGAAGTCCCAGCGGTCGAACAGCCCCAGCGCCGCGCGCAGCTCGGGCTCGTCGATGGGAACGCGCTGCAATAAGGGGACCAGATCGCGGGCGGGAATCGAGAGATGGTCCTGCTGCAAGCGGGCCATCCCTTCGACCGTGTGCTCCCGCGATGCTGCCAGCACTTCGCGCACGCGGTCGCCGCGGTACGGATCGGCCCACGTCCAGCCGACCGCGCGGCGGTGCGGATAGCCGTCCGGCACCATGTTCTCGTTGGCGGTGCTCCAGCAGCCTTGCGGCGGGTCGTGGACGTGCGGGAGATCGGCGATCGGCAGGAAGCCCTCCCATTCGTAGCGGCCATCTCCCGGGACGGGGACCAGCCCGCTCCAGTTCTTCCGTAGCGGGGCGATTCCGACCGCCTGCCAGCCGATGTGCCCGCCGCGATCGGCCCAGACCATGTTCTCGCCGGGGACGTGGCTGTAGCGGCAGGCGTCGCGGAAGGACTCCCAACTGTCGGCGACGTTCATCCGCAGGCTCGCGAGGTACGGTGCGCCGCCGATCTCCAGCCAGGCGGCCCGCAGCGCGTAGGCGGTGTTGTGCTCGTGGTTCTCGTGCAGGACGGGACCGTGCCGGGTGAAATGCAGCTCGACGACCGCGGCCGGCTCGCCCTTCACGGGGATCGTCTCGCGGACGGTCGTCATCCGCTCCCAGCCGTCGCCGTACTTGTACCGCAGCGGGTCGTCGGGGTCGGTCTCGTACACGTACAGGTCTTCGGCGTCGATGCGGAAGATCGTCAGCCCCCACGCCCCGTAGCCGTTGTGCCCGATCGAAACTCCCGGCAGGACCGGCTCGCCGCCGCCGATGACGTTCCACCCCGGGGCCGACAAGTGGGCGAAGCACCGCAGCGAGGGGACGCTCAGCGTGCGGTGCGGATCGTTGGCGAGAATCGGCTTGCCGCTTTTCGTCCGCGCGCCGCTCAGCACCCAGTTGTTGCTGCCGATGTCCCGATCGTCGAACGGCCCGGCCTCGGCCGCCAGTCCGGGTGGAAGCGAACTCCGCGCGCCGGAAGAGTCGAGCCGCTCGGGAGGAGATGCGAGGTCTTCCGGGCGAAAGCGGATGGGGCTCCGCGCCGCCCGGTAGAGTTCGAGGATATCGGCGAACAGCAGCGTGCCGTCGATCGCCGGGTCGAGGGCGATCTCCGGCTCGCCGGGATGGAAGTCGATCAGTTCCTTCACCCGCTCGGGACCGAGCAGCGTCACGGATCGGCCGAGCGCGAGCTCCTGCTCGAGATTGTGCATCAGCCCCTGGTGCCGGGAGACGACGACTGCGGGGGTCCAATGCTCGGGGCGGATCCCGAGCAGCCGGAACTCGACCGGCAGCAGCTCGGGTTCGCGGCGGGTAAGGTCGATCCAGGCGTTGATCCCGCGGACGAAGGCGGCGACGATCGCCTCGCCGCGGGGGTGATAGTGGCTCAACTCCTGCCGCAGGTCGCCGCGGAACCGCAGCAGGCGAGCGCCGACGTCGCGCTGGAGTTCCCGGCGTCCGAGGATCTCGGCGACGGTGCCGGTGGCCTGCCTGCGCCACAATTCGAACTGGAAGGTGCGTTCGCGGGCGGCGTGGAACCCCTGGGCGAAGAACAGGTCGGCCTCGTTCCTGGCGTCGATGTGCGGGACGCCCCAGCGGTCCACGATGATCTCGACCGGCTCGGCGAGGCCGGGCAGCTCCAGCGTTTCCGCCTCGGCGGCGGACGGGTTCGCAATGGCCGTCGCGCCGACGATGGCGCCGAGGACGAGGGCGATCCGCGATTGGGCGTCGGGAGGGCGCTGCACGGGCGGCTCGGGCATCGAGGCAATCCACGGCACGAGGACGGCACGAGGAGAATCGATCGGCATCCGCGGCGGAGGGTCGCAGTATACCGCGCAATCGTCGATTGGTCGCGGCTGCCGCAACGAGCCTCGGAGCAATCGGCGGGCTGGGGAAACTCCCGAGGGAGCCGGTCCCGAACGTGGCGAGAATGGATGGTGGATCCCGTCCCTCTCTCAGCCCCCTTCTCAGGAGGAATCGCCATGACTCTCGCAGCCGAAAAGGAGTACGCCCACATCGGCGAAAGCTGTGGGTGCGCCGACCACGACCACGATCTGGTGCACGAGCTCAGCAAGCGCCTCGACGCCTTGTGGCGGTACGACCAGTACGTCGCCAACGCCGAGGACCATCCCGACCTCCAGAAGTTCTGGCGGGAGATGAAGCGGCAGGAGACCGGCAACATCAAGAAGCTCAAGGAGCTCGTCGCCGGAGAGATCAAGCAGAACTGCTTCTGAGCGATCGGGCGGCGCACGCGCAGCCCAGGACGAGACGCCGCGGCCGGAGGCGGGGGAGAAGCTCCCCGGCGTCCGGCCGCGTTTGCTTTTCCGCGGACGGTTTTCGGAAACTTTTCCACAATCCGCGCGCCGGCGGCGAACTGGGTCTTGACTCCGCCGCGAAACAACACTTCAATTCTGCGCAATGCAAGAACTCGAGGATTCGAGCGGCAGTGGATCGAATCGCTGTTCGGGGGAATGACCCCCGGACGATCATCTTTGGATGAACACACGGGCGACCGGGACCGGGCAGGTCCGGGCCGCCCCCCGACGGACGGATTCTTTCGGTTCGGGTATGTCGCGGCGGCGTCCGGTGCGGGCGGCGCGCGATGGGGAGACCTCCCGGCTCCCGCGATTCCTTCCCTCCAGCTCCCAAGGAGCATCTTGCATGAACGGGCTCGACAGCGACGCATCGATGATGCGCGACGAGGACGAGGAGCCTCCCAGTTTTTCGCGTAACCTCGTCCAGATCGCGCTCCCCTTCGCCCCCGCCTCCGCTGCTCCCCCCGGCCGATCTCACCGGCCGCACCTCCCCGTCGCCGACGTCCGGAACCGCATCTCCCACGCGGAGATCGCCCCGGCCCCCCGCGTCTCGCGGGCCAACCGCCGCACCCGCGCCTTCCGGCGCGCCTTCTTCCCCACCGTCACCGACAAGGAATGGAACGACTGGCGGTGGCAGTCGCGGCACCGGATCAAGGGCCTCGATCAGATCGAGAAGATCCTGGTGCTCTCCGACGATGAGCGGAACGCCCTCATCCAGGGGGCGTCGATGCTGCCGGTGGGCATCACCCCCTACTACATGAGCCTGCTCGACCGGGACGACGCCCAGCAGCCCCTGCGGCGGACCGTGATCCCCTCCACGGGGGAATTCGTCCGCACGGCGGGCGAGGCGGACGATCCGCTCGGCGAAGACGGGCACAGCCCCGTTCCCGGACTGGTCCACCGCTATCCCGACCGGGTGCTGCTCCTCGCGCTCGACTTCTGTTCGACCTACTGCCGCTACTGCACCCGCTCGCGGGTCGTCGGTCACGGCGAGATCATGCCGAACGAAGCCCGGCTCGAACAGGCGTTCGAATACCTGCGGAACACGCCGCAGGTCCGCGACGTGCTGATTTCCGGCGGCGATCCGCTGGCGCTCGGCGAAGACCGGCTGGACTGGATCCTGGGGAAGTTGCGGGCGATCCCGCACATCGAGTTCGTCCGAATCGGGACGAAGATGCCCGCCGTGCTTCCGCAGCGGATCACACCGCAGCTGTGCCGCGTGCTGCGGAAGTACCATCCGCTGTGGATGAGCGTCCATTTCCTGCACGCAGCGGAGTGCACGCCGGAAGCGACGCAGGCCTGCGCCCGGCTGGCCGACGCGGGGATCCCCCTCGGCTCGCAGACCGTGCTGTTGAAAGGGGTCAACGACGACGTGGAGACGATGAAGGAGCTGATCCACAAGCTGCTCCTGATGCGCGTCCGGCCGTACTATCTGTACCAGTGCGACCCGATCTCCGGATCGGCCCACTTCCGCACGCCGGTGGAGAAGGGGCTGGAGATCATCGACGGCCTGCGCGGCCACACCACGGGATACGCCGTGCCGACCTACGTCATCGACGCCCCCGGCGGCGGCGGGAAGATCCCGCTCCAGCGGGACCCGATCGTCGGCCGAGACGGCGATTTCCTGCTGTTGCGGAACTTCGAGGGGAAGGTGTTTCGTTATCCCGACCCGGTGGGATGACGAGTTCCGGGTTCCGGGTTCTGCCGGCGATCATGGCCTCATCCGACTGACCGCTGACCGCTGATCGCCTTTTCCCCATGAGCGGCTTCCATGTCGCCTAGCGAATCGCTGTGCGCGCGTTGCGCGCGGCACCAGCGGACCTGTTGCCAGGACACCGAGATTTACGTCACCCCCGGCGACGTGCGGCGGATCGCCGCCGAGACCGGCCGGAGCGATTTCGTCGAGTTCCGCCCGCCGCGCGATCCGGTATACGCGGCGGTCGACGACGATCCGTCGTGGCAGGCGACGGTGTTCCGGCCGGACGGGACGCGGCGGGTGCTCGTGCAGCGCGGCGACGGCGACTGCGGATTCCTCGGCCCGCAGGGGTGCACGCTCTCGGCGAGCGCCCGGCCGCTCGTGTGCCGGCTGTACCCGTTCGACTACACCGCCGCGAGCATTCGCCCGCAGCCGGCGAACGGCTGCCCGCGCGAGCTGCTGGCCCCCGGGGACGACCTGTTGCAGGTGCTCGACATGCTCTTCGCCGACGCGGTCCGCTGGCACGGGCAGCTTTATGCGGAAATCGCCGAAGACCGCCCCGCCCCGCCGCCGCTCGTGGCGTGTGAAGTCCTTAGTGTGGACCAAGCACCGTAGTGCGCACTAAAGTTCGCACTACGGTGCTTGGCGATTTTTCGAGGTTTCTCATGCGCATCGGCCTGACTTACGATCTCCGCGACGACTATCTGGCGATGGGCTTCTCCGAAGAGGAGACCGCCGAGTTCGACCGGCGCGATACGATCGACGCGATCGAGGGCGCCCTTCGCGAGCTGGGGCACGAGACGATCCGGATCGGCCACGCCCGCCAACTCATCGCCCATCTTGCGGCCGCCTTCCCGCTTGCGGTTTCGCGACGCGCGAACGCCGACCGACCGGACTGGTTCGATCTCGTCTTCAACATCTGCGAGGGGCTTTCGGGACTCGCCCGCGAGGCGCAAGTCCCGGCGATCCTCGACGTGTACGGCATTCCCTGCACGTTCTCCGACCCGCTGGTGCTGACGCTCGCGCTCCACAAGGGGCTGACGAAGACGATCGTCCGCGCCGCCGGCGTGCCGACGCCCGACTTCGCGGTCGTCGCTTCGCCGGGAGACATCGCCGGCGTCGATCTGCCGTTCCCATTGTTCGCCAAGCCGGTCGCCGAGGGGACGGGGAAGGGGGTCACCCCCGCCTCGCGCGTCGCGGATCGAACGGCGCTGGAAGCGCTCTGCCGCGACCTGCTCGTCCGCTTCGACCAGCCGGTGCTCGTCGAAACCTATCTGCCCGGCCGCGAGTTCACTGTCGGCCTGCTCGGAAGCGGGGCGGAGGCGGAGACGCTCGGCACGCTGGAAATCATTCTGTTGGAGAACGCGGAGCCGGGAGTGTACTCCTACATCAACAAGGAGGAGTGCGAAGAACGGGTCGAGTGCCGGCTCGTCCGCGCGGGGGACGATCCCGAGGTCGCCGCCGCGGAGGCGGTGGCGCTCGCCGCCTGGCGGGCGATCGGGGGCCGCGACTCGGGGCGGATCGATGTCCGTTCCGACGGCGCGGGCCGGCCGCAGTTCATGGAGGTCAACCCGATCGCCGGTCTGCACCCGCAGCATTCCGATCTGCCGATGCTCGCGACGGCGGTCGGGATGCCATATCGGGAGTTGATCGGCAGGATCGTCGCGTCGGCCGTAGGACGTCGTCGAGATTGAGCTGGCTCGAACGAGATCCGAGGCCCGGTGGGCTGCAAGGGAATAGCCCCGCCCGTCAGGGCGGGGAATGCGATGCCGAATCGTGCTCAAGGCCCGAAGGGCCGGCAGGAGCGATCGCGTGCTTCGTCCGGATCCGGCGCGGGTCGAGGTTCGCGACAGCGATGAATTCCGGGGGAACATCTCCTGTCGGTCCTTCGGACCTTCGCATCGCATATGCGATCCACCGCCCCGCCCTGACGGGCGGGGCTATTGCCGGACGGCCCTTCGGGCCTGAAATCCTTGCCGGCCGGCTCGGTCCTTGAGCCGCATCGCTCATGGATTTTCGGAGCAATTCAACTATCCATTGTTTCGGGTTGGATGAGGCACTACGGACCATCAGAACCATGCGCATCATCATTCTCCATCAGACGGTCCCCGCCGACGCGCCTCCCGATGACCGCGACGTGCTCGTGCAGGCGGAGGCGGTCGCCGCCGCCCTCCGCGAGCTGGGGCACGAACCGGTCCCCCTCGCCTGCACGCTGAACCTCGCAGCGTGCGCGGCCGAGTTGCGCCGGCTGCGCCCCGACGTCGTGTTCAACCTCGTCGAGTCGCTCGACGGGTCCGACCGGCTGATGCCGCTCGCGGCGTCGCTCCTCGATCACCTGCGGATCCCGTACACCGGCTGCCGGGCCGATGCTCTATGGAGCACGACGCACAAGCCGCTCGCCAAGTCGCGGATCCGCGCCGCCGGATTGCCGACGCCCGACTGGGTCGCGACCATCCCCGGCGTCGACGGGAACGACAGCGGCATTGCGCCGCCGTATCTCATCAAGACGGTCTGGGAGCACGCCTCGTTCGGCATCGACGATGACGCGCTCGTCGCGACCGGCGACGCGGCTGAGGTCTTCGATCGACTCGCCGCGCGGACTCGCCGGCTCGAGCGCGACTGTTTCGCCGAAAAGTACGTCGAGGGGCGCGAGTTCAATCTCTCCCTTTTGGACGGCCCGTGCGGACCGCAGACGCTGCCGATCGCCGAAATCGACTTTTCGAGCTTTCCGGCGGACAAGCCGCGGATCGTCGGGTACGACGCGAAGTGGCGGGAGGACTCGTTCGAGTACCGGCAAACGCCGCGGTCGTTCCTCACGACCGATGCCGACCGCGCATTGCGGGCCGAGCTCGAGCGGCTGGCGCTCGCCTGCTGGCGCCTCTTCGGACTGCGGGGATACGCCCGGGTCGACTTCCGCGTGGACGACGGCGGGCGGCCGTGGATTCTGGAAGTCAACGCGAACCCGTGCCTGTCGCCGGACGCCGGTTTCGCCGCCGCGCTCGCCGAGGCGGGAATCGCCTATCCCGAGGCGATCCGCCGCATTCTCGCGGCTGGGCTTGTCAGAAACCGTTCCGGCTGCGAAAAATAGAGGGACTTTCCGGCGAAGCCTCCGGTTTCGACGTACACTAATGAGACGGGGACGTTCCGCAGAGACGGTGCGTCCCCGATTTCCGGCAGCATGTCCGGGTTCGATCGAATCGGCAGCCCCACCCCACGAGGCGTTCGATGCAGAAGCTCTTCACTTGCGCGTTGGCGTTCGGGATTTCTCTGTCCGCGATTCTCGTTCCAGCGAGCCTTCGGGCCGAGGACGCGAAGGAGGGAGACAAGTCCGCCGAAAAGAAGGAGGAGCCTTCCAAGCCGGCCGACGGCCAGAAGCCGCCCTCCAAGTTCGAGCAGCTCACCGGCAAAATGAAGAAGGTCGAGGGGCTGTGGACGCTGTATCACAACGACCAGCAGCTCCTCGTGGCCCTCGCGCCGGGGGACCTGGGCAAGAACTACATCGTGCTCACGTCGATCGCCCGCGGCATCAGCAGCGGGATGGTGCTGGGGGGGATGAGCTGGGGGTTCGATGACGACGTGATCTGGACCTTCCGCAAGGTCGGGGAGAAGATCCACGTCGTTCGCCGGAACGTCCGCTTCCAGGCGAAGAAGGGGACGCCCGAAGCGAGCGCCGTCGAGCTCGCCTACAGCGACAGCGTGCTCTACGCCCTGCCGATCCTCACGGCCACTCCGCAGGGGGGGCACCTGGTCGACATGACCGGCATCTTCATGAGCGACGACCAGCAGATCGGGCGGGCCATCGGCCGCGGCGCCGCGTTCGCCAAGGACCGCTCGACGTGGGCCAAGGTCAAGGCCTTCCCGCGGAACGTCGAGCTGCAGGTGGCCGCGATCTACGCCGGCAGCGGCCCGCTCGACACGGTCTCCGACCCGCGGGGAATGCAGGTCAACGTGCACTACAGCATCAGCCTGCTCCCCGAGAACGGTTACAAGCCCCGCGCGGCGGACGACCGTCTCGGCTATTTCCTGACGGTCATCAAGGACTTCTCGAACAAGGAGGACGACGAGCAGTTCGTGCGGTACGTCAACCGCTGGGACCTGCAGAAGGCCGATTCCGAGGCGACCCTCTCGCCTCCCAAGGAGCCGATCATCTTCTACATCGAGAAGACCGTGCCGATCCGCCTGCGCCCCGTCGTGCGCGAAGCGATCATGGAGTGGAACAAGGCGTTCGAGAAGATCGGCTTCGCCGACGCGATCCAGGTCCGCCAGCAGCGGGACGACGACTCGTGGGACCCCGAGGACGTGCGGTACAACACGTTCCGCTGGATCACCGCCGAGGCCGGCTTTGCGATGGGGCCCTCCCGCGTGAACCCCATGACCGGGCAGATCCTCGACGCCGACATCATCTTCGACGCGAGTTTTCTGCGGCACTGGAAGAGCGACTACGAGACCTTCACCCAGGAGGACGCCCGCCTGCTGATGGGGGGCGACGCGCACGACGCGCCCCTCGGCCGGATCTTCGACGACCCGCACGGGTCCCCGCTCGGCCTGGGGAACGGCCACCGGCACGCGCCGGGCGCGCAGTGCGCGCTGGGCCGCGGCATGCAGCAGCAGATGGGCTTCGCCGCCGCCGCGCTCGCCGCGCGGGGCGCCCTCAAGGACGGCGAGCTGCCCGAGGAGTTCGTCCACGAGGCGCTCAAGGAAGTCGTGATGCACGAGGTCGGGCACACGCTCGGGCTGAGGCACAACTTCAAGGCGAGCGCCTGGAAGCCGCTCGCGGAGATCGACGGCGCCGACCAGGCGACCGTCGCCAGCGTGATGGATTACACCCCCGCCAACATCGCCCCCAAGGGGGCCAAGCAGGCGCGGTACTACACCCCCACCATCGGCCCCTACGACTACTGGGCGATCGAGTACGGCTACAAGCCGCTCGCCAAGGAGAGCGAAGAACTCGCGAAGATCGCCTCCCGCACGAACGAGCCGGGGCACGACTACGCCACCGACGAGGACACCCGCAGCATCGACTCCGATCCGCTCGCGAACCGGTTCGACCTGGGGAGCGAGCCGCTCGCCTTCGCCGAGCGGCAAATGAAGGTCGCCGGCGAACTGCTCCCGCTGGTCGTGGACCGCACCGTGAAGGACGGGGAAGGCTATCAGCGGGCGCGGCAGGCGTTCGGCCTGTTGTTCAGCGAATACTGGCGGACCGCTTACTTCGCGTCGCGGTTCCCCGGAGGCATCCACGTCCACCGCGACCACAAGGGAGACCAGGACGCCCGCCCGCCGTTCCGGGTCGTCGAGGCGGACCAGCAGCGGCGGGCGATGAAGCTCCTCGCCGAGACCGCCTTCGACACCCCGCAGTACGATCCCGAGGTGCTCAACCACCTCGCCGCGACCCGCTGGTCGCACTGGGGGATCCGCGACCATCTGCGGCTCGACTACCCGATTCACGACTACGTCTCGATGATGCAGGCCCGCATCCTGTCGCAGCTCACGAACGGGCTGACGCTCGCGCGGCTGCACGACAGCGAGCTCAAGGTCGCCGCCGACGCCGACGCCTACACCCTCGCCGAGCACCTGCGGACGCTCGTCGACGCGGTGTTCAGCGAATGGAAATCGCCCGGCGAGGCGAAGGAATACTCGAACCGCGCGCCGTACGTTTCGAGCTTCCGCCGGAACTTGCAGCGGATGACGCTCAACCGGCTGGCGGACCTCGTGACCGTCGACACCGGCGCGCCGGAAGACGCCCGCACGCTGGCCCGGATGCACCTCCGCGATCTCGACGGGGCGTTGGGCAAGCTGCTGGACGACGACCAGCGGCAACTCGACGACTACTCGCGGGCGCACCTGCTCGATTCGCGCGAGCGGATCCGCCAGGTCCTCGAGGCCAGGCTCGAGCTCCGCTCGATCAACTGAAGTACGTCCCGCCGGCTCGGCGGGACGTGGATGGACCATCGAGGCCGCCGGGCGCGCTTCAGGTCCCGTCGGGCCGACGGGACCTACTTTCCGGCTCGCGGCCGGAAGAACGTGCAACGCGCCGGCAAGTCGCCGCCGGGAGATTGCCGATAAGGACGATGCGGCTCGCGGTGCGCGCGTGAAGCGCATCGAGAACCGGCGACTGGGCGCATGAGCCCGGTTGTCCGACTCCGGCAGGGTCGCGGAGAGATAGACGCTCCTCACCCCAGGTGCGCTCGCTGCACTCGCGACTCTGGGCTTTGTTGCTCCACTCCTTCGGGGTGAAGACGTTCGTCGCTTCCACGAGATGCGTCATCCTCCCCTGATTACGCGGCATCCGCCGATGGCGTCGTTCCGCCTCCGCCACTCGTTTCGCCGCGCGATCGGACTGCTGGGGATCTGTGCGTGGGCGGCAGCGCTGTCCGGCTGTCTGGACGAGCCGTTGCCTTACGTCGAGGCGAAGGAGATCGACGAGAAGGTGACGGACGGGGAGCTGGCGGCGTTCCTGCGGATCGTCGGTGCGCTTCCCGAGGGGACGCTTCCGGCGATGCCGGCCCCCTTCGCTCCCCCCCCGGCATGGGACGAGTTCCGCACGCTGCCGGTGGCCGACCTCGTCGAGGAGGAGACGCACGCCCTCGACCTGCGGTGGAGCGTCGACTGGCAGGCGCGGCAGCTTGGCAAGAACCGCCCGCTGCACCGGGCGCTGGGCCGCGAGGAGATGACGCCGGCGCAATTCGTGGGGATCGCGCTCGCCCTGGGCGCGGCGCTCGGGCGAGACCAGCTCCCCCCGCGGACCGACCTCGAGCAGGTGATCGCCGAGGGCCAGCCGGCGATCGACGCGCTCCGCGCGGACCTCCGCCCGTTCCATTCGCTCAGCCCCGAGGACCGGCATTTCGTGTTGCGGCAGGCGATGTGGATCAGCCGGCTGGACCGGGCGGAGCGGCTGGACCGCGTTCCGCCGGAGAACCTGACGCTTGTCCGCCAGCACCGCGAGGCGCTCGCGAAGGTCTTCCCCGCGGAGTTCCGGACCGACCCGCTCGCCGCCGTCGCCGACCTGTTCGCCGAGCGCGGCGTGCCGTTCGAGGAGCTTCCGCAGACCGGGACGGACGAGCGCATCGAATGGGACCCGGCGGAGGCGCTCGTCGGCCGCGACGAGCCGGACGCGGAATTCGCCGGCAAGCGGCCGCGCTGAGCCGGGCCACCCGCGGGGTTCGGAGATATGACGGGAACAGGAGTTTGCGTGCCCCGGCCGAGATCGCTTTCAGCCGCGCGTCTTCCCCGCGGTGCAGCCGCCGCGACGGCGACTGCGGGGCGGTCGACTATCGCTCGCCCTCCGCCGCCAGCGAGACGCAGATCAGCTCCTTGTCGTTGCGGACGAAGAGGGACCGGCCGGAATACGCCGGATGGGCCCATGTGACCTTCCAACTGCCGGTCGGCTCGATGAGGTGCGCGCGGCCCAGTTCTTCGTAGCCCTCGGCGGTGGGCCGCGCACGGACCAGGTTCCCCTCGTCGGTGAACAGGAACACGGAGTCGCCGTTGGGCGTCAGATGGATCGAAGCGCCGCTCCGCGCGGCGGTCGCCTTGTCGGTCGTCCACAGCTCCCGGCCGGTGGCCGCGTCGAGGCAGACGAGTTCACCCGACGACCGCGCCGAGAACAGTTGGTCGCCGCGGAGCAGGGCCGTCGAGGTGTTGCTCAGCACGCGCCGCGAAACCGCCCGCGTGGCGGGCCAGAGGACCGTCGCCGCGGGCCGCCCGGCCTCGAGCTCGAACATCAGCCCTCCCGCGTAGAGGCGGTTCCCGCGGCAGACCGGCGTGGCGACGGCGCTCGCGGCCTGGGTCTTCATCGGCTCGCGCCACAGCGTTTCGCCCGTGGCGGGGTCGAGCGACGAAACCGACTCCTGCGTCCACACGACGAGTTGCCGCCGCCCACCGGCGGAAACGACGATCGGCGAGCTGTTCGTGAGCGATTCGCCGAGGGCCTTCCACTGCTCCTCGCCGGTGTGTCGGTCGAGCGCCAGGACGCAGGCCGGCGACTTGCCCATGTAGGTGCCGATCGAGAGCACCAGCAGATTGCCTTCGACGAGCGGCGAGGAGTTGAACGCGAATTCCTGAAGCTGATAGTCGGCCTCGAGGTCCCGCGTCCAGAGGACGTTGCCTCGCGCCGCGTCGAAGCAGTGGAGGTTCCCCTTGTTGCCGAGCGTGTAGAGCTTCCCTTCGCGGACCAGCGGCGTCGCGGTCGGCCCGCGCGCGGGAAAGGCCCATTCCGGATACGTCACGGGGTACGAGTGGTCCCACCGCGGCTTGCCGGTCTCGGCATCGAAGCACAGGACGCGCTCGTCCGCCCGGGGGGCGTCGAGCCGCGCGTCGGTGAGGTAGACGCGTCCGGCCGCGACGATGGGGCTGGACCAGCCCGGCCCGACCGGGACGCGCCAGCGGACCGGCGGCCCCCCCGCGGGAAACGCTTCGGAGACTCCCGCCTCGTTCCATGCCCCGTCCCGCTCCGGCCCGCGCCATTGCGGCCAGTCGTCCCCCCGGCCGGATGCGGTGGCGAGCAGCGCGGCCGCCAACCCGGCAAAGATCGCGGAACGGATCGCGTTCATGGGGGAGGGACCTCCAGGACGCCCACCGAGACCACCCGCCACGCGACCGGCGGCCCAGCGGATGCAGACGATCTCATCAGGCATACTTCTCGCGCAGGCGGCGGGCCGCTTCGACTTCGTTTTGCAGCTTCGCGTAGACCTCGTCGATGCTGACGACGGCGGCCGAGCCGGGGGCGAAGCCGCAATCCGGGTTCAGCGTGATCCGCTCGGGGGCGACGTGCTCGAGCGCCCGCTCGACCCGCGACACGATCGTCTCGACGGAGTCGATCTCGCCCGGCTGGCAGCTCACGCAGCCCAGGCCGATCTCGACGTCCTCCGGCAGCTTGCGGAACACGGACATTTCGCCGGAGCCGGGGGCGGTGAACTCCATCGTGATGTGTCCCACGCGCAAGCGTCCCAGTTGCGGGAGGATCGGGTCGTAACCGCCCGCGTGCCGCTCTTCGCCGCGGGCGCGGGCGCCGGCGCGGCGGCAGAGGTGCACCGCGAGCCGCACGTCCTCGAAGCCGGCGACCACCTGGTTGTCCATGTCGACCGCGAAGTCGGCGGCGCGGTCAGCGTCTTCGTAGCGGGCGCGGACGGCGGGATCGACGAACAGGCACAGGTGCGGATCGTCCACCTGGATGATCTCCACCCCTTCGTCGCGCAGCAATTCGACCTCACGGCGCAGAATCGGCACGCAGGCCTCGACGAACGACTCCCGCGTGGGGTACGCCTTCGCCGATTTCTCCGGGTCCCACATCCGCGCCCCCAGGAGCGCCGGGGCGGGGAGCGTCGCCTTGATCCGCCGGTTCGTCAACTTCTTGAGGAACGCCACCTCCTGCGCGATGAAGCCGGGCGTCTTCGGCGACAGGCGATCGACCACGATCGTCCACGGCCGCCCGTCGGCGGGATTGGTGCTCAGCTCGAAGCCGTGGGCCAGCTCCGCGATCACGCCGATGTACGATTTCCGCCACCATTCGCCGTCGGAGATCACATCCAGCCCGGCGGCCTCCTGCATGGCGACGGCGAAGTGGATCGCGTCTCCCATCAGGCGGCGGTAGTCCTCATCGGAAAACGGGCTGTCGTCCGCGATAAGATCCTTGACGAACGCCGGCCGCGGCAGCGAACCGATGATGGAGGTCGGGAAGAGGAGTCGGTCGGACATGTTCCGTGTCGCCTCATTCAAGTAACGCGGGCCGGCTTGCTGAAACTGCTACCGTTCGAGGTGCTTCGTCGTCCAATGCCGGCGGGCGTATTCGAAGTCCTGCTGGGTGTCGACTTCGATGTATCCGCCGGGCGTGTCGACGTGGACCATCTTCTCGCCCGCTTCGAGCATGTCCTGGAGGAGGTGGATGAGGTAGGCCTTCTCGAAGACCGTCGCCTCGCGGAACGGTTTGCCGGCGAATTCCTCGCGGCGGCGATGGAAGTGCCGCCGCAGCGCCGCCGCTCCCGCCGCGGAGAATTTCGCCACGCCGATGTATTCGCCGTGCGCCTCGGCCTCGGGGATTTCGCGGTGAATTCGCGTGACCGCGCCGTTTTGGGCGGTGACTTTCTCGGCGTCGTCCGAGGGATGGTCGCTGCGGCTCTCGTAACGCTCGAGCCAGGCGGTGTCCACGCCGAGCGAAATGTCCGCGTCGCTCGCGAGCAAATCGGCGACGACACGCGGAGTGAAGAGGATGTCGGAGTAACAGCAGACGAACGGGCGGTCCATCAGGTTCTCGGCGTGCATCAGCGAGAGAAGGATGTTGTTGTGCTCCCAGCCGGCGTTCTCGCGGAACATGAACTCGGGATAGGCCTCGCGGACCTGGTCGATTCGATAGCCGCCGATGAAGCCGAACCGCTCGATGCCATTTTTTCTGAAGGCGTCGAGCGCCCAGTCGAGGAGCCGCTGCCCGGCGACTTCGGCGAAGCACTTGGGGCTGTCGGCGGTGGTGGGCATGAGCCGGCGTCCGCGGCCGGCCCCGATGATGATGACCTGGGTGTCGTTGTTCATTTCGATCCGCCTATCTGTAGCAATCGTGGGGCAGACGTCTTCGTCTGCCCGCGCCGCATGTGTTCCGTCCCGATAGGGCAGGCTGGAAAGCCTGCCCCACGGCCGTTATCGCTCGTCGACGAGCACCATGAGGGAAGTGATGATTCCGATCGCGCAGCCGCCGATCGCCGTCGCCAGATGCCACGCGACCGACGCATCCGACTGCTGGACGTAGCTCGCGAACAGGAACAGGACCGCGAACGAAGCCGCGGCCAGTCCCGCGCCGGCCGCCTTGCGGATGAGGAACGCGGCGGCCATGCCGAACGCCCCCGCCAGGACGATGCCCAATGCCCATTCCGGATAAGGACCGGCGTGCACCGCCCAGGCGGCCGTCGCCATCGCCGCGAGACCGGCCGATTTCGGAACCAGCCCGGGCAGCAGGAACAGCCGCTTCTGAGATGCGTTCCACAACAGCGCCGTGAACACGGCGGCGGCGAGCGCCCAGCCGGCCCAGATGCGGATCGCCACCTGCCAGCCGCCGTGCGCCTCGTCGACGAAATAGCCCGTCACGATGTCCCCCGCCGCCGCGCCGAGGTAGCCGGCGAAGTTCACGAAGCCGGCGGCCGCGGCCGCGGTGTTGCGATGGGCGAGGTCGGCGGGCGCGGTCCCGACGAGCAGCACCTGCGGTCCGAAGATGCAGAACCCGATCGCCACCAGCAAGACCACGGTGCCCACGGAACTGTAGGGGGCGATCGCCTCGTAAGCGAGGCTCAGGATCGCCAGGAGCACCAGCAGCCCGGTCATCACCGGGGCGCGGCGGCCGTCGAAGAAGCGGTCGGTCGCCCAGCCGGCGAGATACGCCCCCGCCGCCGCGCCGAGCGCGATGAACCCGTACTTCAGCCCGGCATTCCCCACGCCGACGTTCTGCACGTGCTTGAGGTGCTTCAGTCCCCAGTCGAGATAGCCGTAGCGGCAGGCGTTCAACAGGGCGAGCGACAATCCCATGAGCCACAAGGCGGGGTTGAACAGGGTGACGTAGAGCGTCTCGCGGACCGTCGTCCGCGGAGGCGCGGAATGTGCCGCGGAGGACGCGCGCCAGCCGCCCTCATCCCCGGCGTCACCTGTCTGTTCGGGCCGCTCCTTCAGCAGGAGGAGCATCGTCAAGCCGCCGGCGACCAACAACGCGGAGGGAACGAACAGCGCGGCCCGCCACGTGCCGAACAGTTCCACCGCCTGGCTCGACACGAGATAGGTCAACCCGAGCGTGACCTGGTATCCCGTGCCGATCAACCCCACCGCCTTTCCACGCCGGCGGATCGGGATCCAGTTTCCCACCACGCGCATGCACGGTGTCCAGCCGAGCGACTGGAAATACCCATTGCAGGCCCACACGAACAGCAGAAAATAGAAGCCGGTCCCCAGCCCGAACAGGATGTTCAGCCCCGCCGAGCCGAACATTCCCATCGCCAGCAGAAATCTCGGCGGCAGGCGTTCCGAAAGTTGCCCGTTGAGGAACTGCCCGATCCCGTAGGAGATCTTCAGCGAGGCCAGGATCCAGCCGACCTGCAGTTCGCTCAGTCCGAGGCCCCCGGCGGAGACGGAGGTCGTCAAGCCGGGATCGGCGGCGACCGCCGCGGAGATGTTCGTCCGGCAGAAGTAGAACGCGCCGTAGGTGAGCCACAGCGTCCACACGACCTGCCCCTCGCCGACGTGCGGGGCGGTCCGTGACGATGGGGCCGCATCCGCGGGGGCTGCGAGGGAAGAGGACTCGACGGACACGATGAAACTTCTGGGCGAGATGCTTGTCGAACGGCTGCGATCGCGGTCGGCGGGCGCGGGCGCACTCAGGCACACCAAGATAGCGGACCCGGCGGCCGGAGTCACGCGGCGGCGGAGCGAAACTCTCTTCGTGCGCGAATCGTTCAGGCGGCGATTCCGGACGGTGGCGGGCGCCTGTCCCGCTTTTTCACCCACGCGCTTGCGTGATTCTCGACCACGGATCTCACTGATGGGCACTGATGAAAGAAGAAATCCGCGGTCATCCGTGCCCATCCGTGGTGAACCACCTTCGGTCTGTTCGCCCGGGTCCGATTCGAACTTTTCTCCGCGTCCTCGGCGCTCTCTGCGGTCGAGAGCTTTCGGCTTCACCGCCCCGAAATGTTCGAACCGCCGAGAGCGCCGAGGACGCAGAGGTTCGGAGTTCGACTGCGGCAG
>JBBDNU010000149.1:0-17418 GCA_040877365.1 Planctomycetales bacterium | reverse complement strand
GAGAAGAAAGTTCCTCCGGATGTGTCGATCTTCTGGACATTCGACGAGAAGAACGTGGCAGCTACAGTCGCGAACGGCGATGCGGCATCGAAGAGGCAGTATACGACACTGGTCGACGGCGAGCACCGGGTCATCCGCATCGACTACGATGCCGAGATGGAGCCGGATCGCGTCGGCTGGTACGAGTTCAAGGACGGCAAGCTGCGCATCCAACTCACGCAGGGCACGGGCAAGCCGCCGACTGAATGGGATGAAGACCAGGTGATGGTCTTCGTCCCCGCGCCCAGGAAGTAGCCGGCACGGCGAATCCGCCGCACCCTCCGCAGGCCGAGCACGGACAATGTCACCTGGCGCGATATTCCTCAATAGGTGGCCGATGCAGTCGGCGGCGCTTAGAATGTCGCCGATGCCGGCCGGGGGAAACCATGTTCCGCCGGTGAATTCGGATCGGCCGTTGCGGTTCCATTCCTGGAGGCGATCGCTCCCTCTCGGTCGCGGCTAAACATTGCCCGTGCAACGGACCGCGGACAACTGACAGCGGACAACTGACAACGAACAATCCATGCTCGCCGCTCCCTCCGCTTCCCGCTTTGCCGAGATCGAAGCCAAGATTCTCGCCAGCGAGCGGCTTTCGTTCGATGACGGCCTGTGGCTCGACGGGCACGCCGACGTGCTCACGCTCGGTCGTCTGGCGAACGTCGTCCGCGAGCGGAAGAACGGGAACCTCGCGTATTACAACACGAACATCCATCTCAATCCGACGAACGTCTGCGTCTATCGCTGCCGGTTCTGCGCGTTCCGGGCCGACCTGCGGGCCGAGAAGGCGTACGCGTTCACCGACGAGATGATCCGCGAGCGCGTGCTTGAAGCGAAAGCGGCCGGGGCGACCGAGATTCACGTCGTCGGCGGGCTGCACCACCAGAAGAAGTTCGACTGGTACGTCGACGTCGTCCGCGTGATCCGCGAGACGTATCCCGAAATCCACATCAAGGCCTGGACCCCGGTCGAAATCCACTGGTTCGCGTACCTCACCAAGCAGCCGGTCCGCTGGGTGCTCGAGCGGATGATCGAGGCGGGTCTCGGCAGCATGCCCGGCGGCGGGGCGGAGATCTTCGATCCCGAAATCCGCAATCAACTCTGCGAGCACAAGGCCGGTTCCGAGGTGTGGTTCGACGTCCATCGCACCGCCCACGAGTTGGGCCTGCGGAGCAACGCGACCATGCTCTACGGGCACATCGAGCAGGCCCGGCATCGCATCGATCATCTCTGCCGGCTGCGGGCGCTCCAGGACGAGACCGGCGGCTTCCAGACGATGATTCCGCTGTCGTTCCACCCGGAGAACACGGGGCTGGCGGCGATCCCGAAGTCGAGCGGATTGACGGACCTCAAGGTGATCGCCCTCTCGCGGCTGATGCTCGACAACTTCGAGCACGTGAAGGCGTACTGGATCATGCTCGGCGAGAAGACGGCCCAGGTCGCGCTCTCGTTCGGGGCGGACGACCTCGACGGCACCGTCGTCCACGAGCTGATCTACCATGATGCCGGCGCGAAGACGCCCGAGAGACTCACCGTCTCGCAACTGCACCACCTCATCGAAGAGGCGGGCCGCGTCCCCGTGGAACGGGACACGCTCTACCGCCGCGTGCACCGCGAGGGGGCGGCGTGGCGGATCGGCGAGCCGTTGCGGGCGGTGTGAACAGGAAGGGGTCGGGGCTTCAGAATTTCAGTTTTGCTTTTGCAAAACTGAAATTCTGAAGCCCCGACCCCCGCCCGTTCGTTTCGGCTGAATTGCATCGAATGGCTTCGAGAAATTCCATGCGCGTCCTGCACCTCGATCACGTCACGCTCGTCGTTCGCGATCTGGAAGCGAGCCGGCGGTTCTATGTCGATTTGCTCGGCATGACGGAAGTCGCGCGGCCGGCGTTCTCGTTCGACGGAAAGTGGTTTCAGGCCGGGGCGACGCAGATTCATCTGATCCTCGAGCACGCGGAGTCCGGTCCCGGCGGCGAGCAGTCCCCGCGCGCGAAAATCCGCAGCCGGGCGCATCATTTCGCCTTCGAGGTCGAGGACGGCCGGGCGTTCGCGGAGTTCCTCCGGCAAAAAGCCGCGCCGATCATCGCCGGCCCGAAGGATCGCCCGGACGGAGCGGTGCAGGTGTTCCTCGAAGATCCGGACGGTTACGTCGTGGAGCTTTATTCCCGGCCGGGAGCGAGTTGATTCGGGACCGTTCCCATCTGGAAACTGGTCCGCGGCCGCGCTATACTCGGATTCGCTTCCGAGGCGGCCGCAGGCTCCTCGCATCGAACCGGCAGACGGAAAGGCGCGCGATGGCGAAAGCGTCCAAACAGATGATTCTGGGCTCGATGGTGGCCGCGGCGCTGGTCGCGGTCGCGGCGATCGTGGATCTCGTGGCCGGTTTCCCGTTCGCGCGCAGCATCGTGTTCGACGCGGTGTTCCTGATCGCGGCGGGGCTCGTGCTGTACCTCGGCTGGGACGCTTACCAGGACGTGAAGTAGATCACAAATCCAAATCGTCCGCGAACGTCGCTTCCTCCATGATGATCCGGTAGCGTTCCGAAGCGTCCTTGCCCAAAAGCTGCTGGAAGGTCTGGTCCGCTTCGATCTGGCTTTCGATCTGCACGAGCAACAGCGTCCGCTTCTCGGGGTCGAGCGTCGTCTCCTTGAGTTGCGATGCGTCCATCTCTCCCAGCCCCTTGAAGCGGAACGTGTCGACCTTGCGGTTCTTCGGGATCGACTCCAGGATCTCTTCGCGGTGCGCGTCGTCCTGCGCGTAGTGCGTCTCGTTCCCCACGACGATGCGATACAAGGGAGGCTGCGCGATGTACAGCTTTCCCTGCCGCACCAGCTCCGGCATGTGCCGGAAGAAGAACGTGAGCAACAGCGTGGTGATGTGATAGCCGTCGCTGTCGGCGTCCATCAGCAGGATGATGCGGCCGTAACGCAGGCGGCGGATGTCGAACTGGCCGCCGATGCCGGTCCCCAGCGTCTCGACGAGTGCGCTCACTTCCGCGTTCTGAAGAATCTTCGAGATCGCCAGCGACTCGGTGTTGAGGATCTTGCCGCGGAGAGGGAGCACGGCCTGCGTTTTCGAGTCGCGGCCGTTGACCGCCGTCCCGCCGGCGGAATCTCCTTCGACGATGAACAGCTCGGTTTCGTCCGCGTCGCGGGAGCGGCAATCGATGAGCTTGCCCGGCAGGTTCAGCCGCCGCGAGGCTGCCGACTTCTTGCGGACCTCGCTCTGCGCGGCGCGGCTCGCCTCCCGCGCGCGGGCCGCGAGGACGATCCGGCCGATGACGGCATCGGCGATCGAGGGGTTGTTGTTGAGCCAGGTTTCGATGGCGGGCCGCACGACCCCCTCGACCACGCCGGGCAACTCGGGGTTGTTGAGCCGCTCCTTCGTCTGCCCCTGAAAGATCGGATCGGCGAGGAACACCGAGAGGATCGCGACGACCCCCTCGCGGATGTCGTCGGCGGAGATCGCGATCCCCTTGGGGCGGATGTCGTGGACTTCCATGTAGTTCTTGACCGCGCGGGCGATGCCCGAGCGGAGGCCGTTCTCGTGCGTGCCGCCGGCGTGCGTGCGGATGCCGTTCACGTAGCTGCGGACCTGCTCGTCGGTCGCTTCGGTCCAGCGAAGGACGACTTCGACCCGCGCGTTCTCGTCGTCCCGCTCAACGGCGAAGGCCCCTTCGTGGATCGGCTGCTTCTGGTCGTCGGCGGTGAGTTTTTCGAGATAGGCGCGGATCCCCTCGGGATGGGCGAACTCGGTCGTCTCGTTCTTCGTTTCATCGACGAAGCGAATCCGCAGTCCGCCGTGGACGTAGGAGATGTCCTCCAGGTGCTGGCGGATGGTGTCCGAGTTGAACTGCGTGCGGCGGAAGATTTCCTCGTCGGGACGAAAGAAAATCGTCGTCCCGTGCCCTTGGAACGGGCGGCCCTTCTTGACTGGTCCGGCGGGGATGCCGCGGTGATAGCTCTGCGTCCATTCGTGGCCGTCGCGGTGGACGATGGCGGTCATCTCGGAGGAGAGGGCGTTGACGACCGACGCCCCGACGCCGTGCAGTCCACCGCTGCGGGCGTAGTTCTTGTGCGAGAACTTTCCGCCGGCGTGGAGCGTGGTGAGGATGACCTCGAGCGTCGACTTCTTGACCTTGGGGTGCTTGTCGACCGGGATGCCGCGGCCGTAATCGGTCACGGTGGCCGACGCGCCGTCCTTATGGAGAGTGACGGCGAGGCGATCGGTGGTGCCGGCGAGGAACTCATCGACGGAGTTGTCGATGATCTCCCACAACAGATGGTGCAACCCGCGGAGATCGACGTCGCCGATGTACATGGCCGGACGGCGACGAACCGGCTCGAGGCCTTCGAGGACCTCGATATCGGCGGCGACGTAGCTACCCTGGCCGTTCGTGCGCTCGGCGGCCTTGTCGGCCTTGGGCGACGACCAGGGTTTGCGGGATGATGTTGTTTTATCGGAGGCATTCCGTGCCTGAGATGGCGGTCCTGCGGTCGGCATATGTTCTGGTCGAGAGTTGAGTGTCGAGAGTCGAGGGGTGAGCGTCAGAGCCTCGACGGGATCGGGTTGTCGAAGTCGTAGCTCGCGAAAGATTTCTTCGCCTCTTCGGGAGTGAGCAGGATCAACAGGCTGATCTCCGAGACGGCGTCCGAACCGACACCGAGATGTGCCGATATGCTTCGATTTCCGCGTCAGGGTGAGCGGCTGCGTACGGTTCCAACGCCTTCACGATCTGCCGCAGAAGCGGGTCCGGGCGTTTCACGCGGAGTTTGACGGTCATCGTATATGCTCACGATTTGAGCGGGGAGGGTCGGGGCTTCAGAATTTCAGTTTTGCCCGCAAAACTGAAATTCTGAAGCCCCGACCCCGTCCCGTTCGTTGCGGCTCCCTTTGTCCCGATCATGGACGAGAGCAAGCCCTCATGAGCGAACGCTCATGCCCGTCGCGCGAGCGTTCCCAGCATGAAGAAAGGCGGGCGGGTGACCACCGCGGGGATAAACCCTCGTTGTTCCACACATCTTCGCGTTGACAAAAAGGGGTAGTTTGGCAGGTGTCCGATTCGACGCACATCTGGTGAGATTGGGCAAACTGAACCGAATTCAATAGCAGTCTCCGAACTTCGGCAGTGCCCTCTTCTGTAAGGACTTGCGACTTGTGTGGAAGAACGAGGGATAAACCCCGCGGCTCATGGTGGCGCTGCCTACAGCCGACTGCCTACCCCCTCCTCCCCGAACGCGCTCCAGTCCACGAGTTGAATCTCCGGGCGGACGATGGTCACGAAGCTGGTGCGGGTGCTGGTTTTCACCCCCTTGCCGCCGCGGGAGGTGACATTGTACTTCATCTGGCCGAAGCTGAGCTGCTTGCCGTTCTCGTTAATGACGTGCAGCGCGTCGCTGGGGCGGGCGAGCTGCATCGCGCAGAGCACTTCGTCCCCCGCTTCGAGCTTGATCCCCCGTACCCCCTTGCCGGCGGCGGCGAGCACCGGGACTTCCGCAATCGGGCAGTGCAGGACGCGGGCCTTCTTCGTCGCGAGGAACATCGTCTCGGCGTCGCGAACGAGCTCGATGAACACCACGCGGTCCCCCTTCCTCAATCGGCAGAACTTCCGCCCGGCCCGCGTGGATGGCGTGCGGAAGCCGCTCAACGGCAAGCGCATCACCTGCCCCTGCGCCGTGGCGACCAGCAGGTGTGGGGCGAGCGTCGGCTCCTTTCGCACCTTCTGGTCCGGCGGCGTGAAACGTGGATCAGTCGAGAGGGCCGCGATGATGCTCACGCCGTCGTCGAGCCGCACGTGCTTCGAGAGTGGCTCGCCGTAGCCGGTGGACGGGGGAACGTGCTGCATGGCGAGCGTGTAGGCCACGCCGTGCGAGGCGAAGAACACGACGTGGTCGAGCGTGTTTCCGGGGACCACGTCGAGCACTTCGTCTCCCTCGCGGGTGCGGGTGCCTTCGACGCTCGTGAGCCGGCCGACGCGCTTGATCCACCCGTCGCGGGTGACGACGACGTTGGTGTTCTCGCGGACGATGTACGCCTGCGGGTCGTATTCCGCGATCTCGTCGGAGGAGCCGATGCTCGTGCGGCGATCGTCGCCGAATTGGGCCGCCGTCTCCTGCAGCTCTTCCTGCACGACCTTCCAGAGCTGCTTGTTGGACGCCAGGATCGCGCGGATCCGCTCGGCTTCCTTGCGCTTCTCGCGGAGCTCCGCCCGGATGCGGTCGATCTCGAGCGACGAAATCTTGTAGAGCTGCATGTCGAGGACGGCGTTCGTCTGCTCGGGGTCGAGCGGGAACTCGGCCATCAATTTCGCGGCGGCGTCTTCCTTGCCCTGGCTTTTGCGGATGATGGCGAGCGCCTTGTCCAGCCCCTGGAAGACGATCTCGAAACCTTCCAGGACGTGAATCCGCCGCTCGACGACCTCCAACTGGTACTCGAACCGCCGCTTGATCGTGGCGAAACGGAAATCGAGGAAGTGCTTGAGGATCGCCTCGAGCGGCAGCCGGGCGGGGACGAGGTTTCCCCGCTCGTCCGGCACCAGGCACGTCAGGTTCAGGTTGAAGTTCTGCTCGAGCTGCGAGTGCTTGAAGAGGTAGGCCATCACGGCGTCGGGATCGGCGCCGGGCTTGATCTCCAGGACGAGCCGCAGGCCGTGCTGGTCGTCGGTCTCGTCCCCGACTCCCAATAGTTGCGGCAGTTTGCGGCCGCCGGCGATCGCGCCGAGCTCCTGTTGCAGCGGCCCAGTGCTCACGCCGTAGGGGACGGAGGTGATGATGATGCGGGCGGCATTTTCGCCTTGGCCGCGGCGCTCGCGGTCGAGCTTCCAATCGGCCCGGACCTTGATCGCCCCTCGCCCGTCCTTATAGGCCTGCGTGATGGTGCGGCGATCGGTGACGATCCGCCCGCCGAGTGGAAAATCCGGCCCGCGGAGGTGCTTCATCAACTGCGGGACGGTCGCGTCGGGATGGCGGATGAGATGGATGCAGGCGGCGACGACCTCGCGGAGGTTGTGGGGCGGAATGTTCGTCGCCATCCCGACCGCGATCCCCTGCGTGCCGTTGACGAGCAGGTTGGGGAAGCGGGCGGGAAGCACAACCGGCTCGTCGCGGTTGCCGAGATAGTTCGGCCGCATATCGACGGTTCCGAATCGCAACTCGTCCATGAGCTGCTCGGCGACGTCGGTGAGCTTGGCCTCGGTGTACCGCGCGGCGGCGGGAGGGAGTCCCATCACCGAGCCGAAATTCCCCTGCTTGGCGATGAGCACATAGCGCATCGTAAAGGGCTGCCCGAGGCGGACGAGCGTGTCGTAGATCGCGGCGTCGCCGTGGGGGTGATAGTTCCCCATCGTGTCGCCGCAGATCTTCATCGTCTTGAGGGTCTTCCCGTCGGCCCGCAGGTGCAGGTCGTGGTACATCGCATACAGGATCCGCCGCTGCACCGGCTTCAAGCCGTCGCGCACGTCGGGGAGGGCGCGCGAGGTGATGACCGAGATGGCGTAGTTGAGATAGCGGCGGCGGGTCTCGTCGCTGAGCGAGACGTAGCGGATGCGGTCGGTCTCCAAGCCGTTGCCGTTCGTCGCGGCGGCATTGCCGTTCGCGCCGCGCGCGGCGGATTTCTTCCTGGCCAACGAGTTCCTCCAGCTAGGGACTAGGGAATAGGGACTAGCCGGAAGCGAGCGAAGGACGCCTCTAGTCCCTGGTCCCTAGTCCCTAGTCCCTACGGATCGTGACGGTCGTCCGCGGTGGTGCGCTTCGGCCGATTCTATTCGATCTGCCGGTCGACGGACACCTCGCGGTCGGGTTCTAACATCTTTGCGGGCTTGCGACTAGGAAAACCGGCCGGACCCGTTTGCCGGGCGCGTCGCCACTGATTCCAACGATCGTCAGCGGCCGAATCTGCATCCAAGATAACTGCGCGGGACCGCATCGCATCGGCACGTCCCACGCGACCCCGAACCATCCGACCGATCCCGCCCAGGGAGGGGGAGCTCATGTCGCGAATTCCGACTTGCGTGGTCCTGTGGACGACCGTGGCGACGGCGGCCCTGTTGCAATCCGCGGACGCCGCTCCGCCACAGCCCGTCCCCGGACCTCCGCACTTCCATCCGGCGGCGCCGGTCCATCCCGCTACCGGCTATCCGCCGCACGCCTGGCCGGCGGCGCCGGTGGACGTGCCGTACCCGTACTACTACGCCAATGGCGCTGCGCCGGGATACCCGGTGCTCGACGCGCCGATGAACCCCGTCCCGAGACCGAACATTCCCGTCCAGGTCGGGGCGACGATGATCACCAACCAGGCCTTCTACCCGCACGAGATGCTGTACCCCCACCGCTACCGGGCGATGTATCCGCCGTTCTACTACAAGATGGTCGGCGGCTGGCACGTGACGCCGTGGGGCGTGCGCTCGCACGAGCACTGGCAGCTCCAGGGCACCGAGGTGGAGGTGAAATACCACTCCTCGATCAGCCCGTTCGCCCTGTTCCATCCTCCCTCGGTCCGCTGAGCCGCGATCGCCCGCGACGTCCCGAGCCGTCACCGTCTTCCCGGAAAGTTCGACCATGAAACCCCTCACTCTCTCGGCCGCCAGTTTCGTCGCCGTGGCGGGGCTGGCGCTGTTCGCGGCGGCATCGTCCGCGGAGGAGCCGCAAGCGCCCGGCAGCGTGCGCATCACGGATGCGGTGCGTCCCACGTCCGGGTTCTTCCCGGTTTCCGACGCGGAGACCGCGGCGGTCCCGATGCCGCCCGCTCCACCGGCGTATGCCGCGCCCGGCGCGGGGCATTCGGGCTGCGGTCCATACGCGATGGGCGGCTGGCCGGGGAACGACTGCCCGCCGGGCGAGGTGATCTGGGAGGGCCGTCCGCACCGAATGACGGGCATCGGCCCGGTCGACTGGATGACGACTTGCAGGATGAAGTGCCACGGCCACATGGCGGCCGGTTGGCACAAGTTCTGGTGGAGCGTGTGCCATCGCCACAAGGAGTGTGAGACGGAGTGCCCGCCTCCCGCCGGACACGGCGTTTACGGCTGTCCTCCCGGCGGCGGCTACGGCTGTCCCCCCTCCGGTTGCCATCCCCAGAAGTGCGGCCCGCATGGGTGCGGTCCGCATTGCGCTCTGCACGCGCACGGCTGGCCGGGTCACGGCGCGCACGATCCGGGACGGTTCGGATATCTCCAGCCGGCCGGCATCGAGAGCCACGGACACTACAGCGCCGCCTACCCCGTGAACCCGTGGCACTTCGACCAGCGCGACGGCCGGATTTACGCCGCCGAAGGCTACGGCGTGCCGATGGCGGTCCCGCTCGCGCCGAACGTCGAGCACACCTACAACTACGGCTGGGGAATCCCGTCCAGCCGGCTGACTCCCGTCTCGCACATGCCTCCGGACAGCCGCGGCTTTCCCCACCGGTAGGGACGATCAAGCCGCCTCGATCGCCGCCTCGTCCCCTCGCTCTTCCCTGATGCTTCGTGGAAGGAACCCGATCCATGCCTCTCCGCAAGACCGTGCGACTGGCCGTCCTGACCGCCCTGGTGGGCGGCGCGTCGGCCAGCAAGCTACTGGCCGACCCTCCGGCCGCATCCGGCGTCGTCCGCATCTCCGACGGCCCGATCACGGCCCCCCTCGATCGGGCTGCCGTTGTTGCTCATGAGGCGCCCGCCGCGGCCTATCCTCCCGGCTGCCCCGCGTATGGCGGCTATCCGGCGCCGTACGACTACTCGGCCTTCCAGGGGGGATATCCCCCCTGGCAGGTCCAGCACGGACTGCCGCACGGCATCGCGTACCAGAATCACTTGCGGAACACGCTCCTGCTGTCGCAAATGGCAGCTTCTTTCCCGCACCGGAAGGCATACGAATGGATGGGCGGCCCGCCGGTGGGCAAGGGAGGGCCGATCGACATCATGCTCTCGCATGATGGCCGCACGACCTATCCGCCGGACTACGGCTTCAGCCGCCCCGTCAAGCAGCCCATCTATCGCCTCCCCGTCAATTACACCAACTACTGGCCGAACTACTGGTACGGCCTGCCGCGCCTGGCCGGGGCGCAGCCGGCGGCGGTTTACCCGCAGATCGCCATGCCGACCGACACGACGCAACTCGGCTCCTACTACCAGCGCGTGCCGCAGTGGATGCCCACGCCGGGCATGATTCCCCCCGACCCGTGGCCTCCGCACTACGTGGCCCGCGAGCAGCCGTTCGGCGTCGAGCCGACGGTGCACCCCATGTCGCACCTCCAGTACCACCACCGCATCCTGATGCACAACTGGTACGGGCATCCGTGGCCGGAGGGCTATCCGCACGGGCCCGTCTACACGCCCTACGGCTACGTCGGACCGAATGGACCGGGAGCGATCGCCGGCGGCGGGATGTGGGGAGGCGCGGCGGTCCCCGTCGAGTCGGTCCCGGAGAAGGCCGACGACTTCGAATCGAAGCCCGAGACGAAGCCGGAAGCCAAGCCCCCGATGCCGATCGAAGCCAGCAACCGCTCGATCTTCAGCCCCATCGAGCTGCGGTGACCGTCGTCTCACCCCGCTCGTGTTTGGCCCCAAGCGCGAGCGAGGGAAGATCACCGTAGCCCGACGCGCAAGTGAGGGAGAATCACCGAATCGGCCGGCGATCGTGTCAGCGGCCTCGCCGCAACGGCAAACCTCCCTCCCTTGCTTGCGCTGCGGGCTGGTCTCGTCTCAATCCGGCCCCAGTTCCGCGCGGAGGGCCGCCAGTTTGAGGCGGACCTCCGCGGAACCGCGGTCCGGGTAGAGGAGTTGCGCGACCCCCGCCAGCTTGCGGGCGGCGGCATCTTCCCCCAGCCGGTGCAGCGCCAGCACGAGGTGGTAGCGGGCCTCCATCCATCCGTCGCTGCCGGGAGGCTCGAGCGATTCCAGCGCCCTCCAGTTCTTCTTCGCGAATTGCAGGCACTCCTTCGTGCCGCATTCGAGTTCGAGGAAGGCGGCCGTTCTCAACAGCCCCTTGTCCTTGGGCAGCCGCGCGAGCAGCGACTCGTAAACCTCGGTTGCCCGTTTCGGCTGGTTCGTGGCGACGTAGGCTTGCGCGAGACAGCGATCGAGCCGGGACTGTTCCCATGCCGTCAACTCGCTCCGCCGCATGTCGAGCTGGAGCGCCGCCTGCAACTGCACCTCTCCCAGCCCCCGCCGCGTCTGCGCGTTCGCCCGGCTGGTCAACTGGGTGATTCCGTCGAGAACCGCGAGCACCTCCTCCGTGCCGAGGCCGGATAGCTCCGCGACGAGCTGCTCCGCCTCGGCCATTCGTCCCCGGCCGGCGAGCGCGACGATCCGCCACTGCGCGGCGGCATGCAGGATGGGCTTCCAAGCCGCGACGACGTCGGCGGCCACCCCCCCTTTCGCCGAGGAGATCCCGTTCCAACTCGTGACGGTCCGCCGCAAGAGCAACTCCGCCCCCTCGTAGTCCGGCTGGTCGCGGTCCAGCAGGATCTTGGCGAACCGCAGCGCGACCTCGGCCTGCTGCGGACCGAGCGGTTGTTCGAGGTCCGGGAACTGCTCGACATATCCCCCGAGCACGTCTTCCGCCGATCGCTCCCACTCCGCCGCGTCGCGTCCCGCGGCGCGGAGCCGGTCGATGATCTGCTCGTAGCACCGCGCCACCGCTCCCTGCGCCGCCGGGCCGCGGGGATGATCGGCCGGAATCTTGCGGTAGATCGCCCAGGCCTGGTCGAGCTGCCCCTCGCGCTCCCGCAGCCCGGCGAGCATCCACAGCGCGTCGAACCGGCTCGCATCTTCGGGAAACCGCGCGGCGTGGTCCGTGAGCGAGCACTCGTACGCCAGTCGACGCGCCGCGCTCGGTTCCTTGTCGAACATCCGCCCGACCGACCAGGCGGCGAGCAGGTGCGCCGCCGCGGCCCGCTCGTGGGTGGGATAATTCTCCGCCAGCTCGCGGAATTGATCCGCCGCCTCGGCATATCGCTCCGCTTGCGCCGCGATCGACGCGCGAACGTAGCCCGCCTCCATCGCCGCGTCCGGCCGGCCAGCGGCTTGCGCCTGTCGGTACGCCCGCTCGTATGCGGCGAGCGCATCGTCGATCCGCTGGTCGGCGTAAAGGGCTTGCGCGCGGCGGATCGTGCGGGCCAGCTCCGGCCCGAAGCGGTCCGCCTCGCGGGCGTAGTCGAGCAGCGTCCGGCAGCGGTAACCCCACAAGCCGCCCACTTCGCGCTCCGCCCGCGCCACGTATTGCTCGATCGACTCCAGGAGCTCGTCGGCGAGCTTGCCCTTCTCCCTGGCGCGCGCGGCTTCCCACGACCCGATCAGCCCTTGCACCCGCAGGAACCGCAATTCGCCCGGCAGCGCGCCGCGCGCCGCCTGATGTTCCGCCAGAATCCGCTCGGTCTCGTCCGGCCTTCCGAGATCGAGCGCGATCAACGCCTGCTGCGCAACGACGCGCTCCTGCACGCCGGCCGGAATCTCCTGCTTCAGCAAGTCCGCCAGGACGTTCCCCCCCCGCTCCGGCTCCCCTCCGAGGCGAAGGCCTTCCGCCAGCAGCACGCGGCTGTGCCAGGCGAGCTCCTGTCCGTCGATCGCGCCCGACAGCCGCCGCAGCCGCTGTTCGGCATCGAGCAGCCACGCGGCGCGGTCCGAGTCGCCGCGCGGCTTCAGCTTCGCGCGGTCCAGCAGCGCGACCGCCTGGCGATAGCGGACGTTTTCGAGCAGCGTCCGCAGGCGGAGTGCGGAGGGGCCGTCCTTCGGCCCGCGCGCGGCGCGCACGGCGGCGAACCGCGCGTCGAGGACTTTCTCGATCTCCGCAAGCCGGGCGCTCGCCTGCGCGAGCGCCGCGTCGGCACGGCGGGCGAGGCCCTCGTCGTGTGCAAGCAACTCCGCCTGCCAACGGAGATACTCCCCCTGCGTGGCCCGCGCGAGGGCCGCCTGCGTCCGCACTTCGACGCTCCGCGGGTCGTCCGCGTACTCCTTCGCGAACTCGTCGAGAACGTCGAGCGACCGCCGCCACAGGTCGTCCTGCTCGCCGCCGGCGGTGTATTTCGCGTGCTCGGCGAACGTCCGCGACAGCTCGATCGTGAACTCGATCCGCCGCTCGGGCACGAGGTCCTCGCGGCCCAACTGCTCGAAGCAATACCCCTCGGCCAGGTCGAACAATCCCAACCGCCGCAACCCATCGAAATACGCCGCCGTCCCATCATCCCCGCGCGCCGGGCCCGCGCAGAGCATCGCCGCGATCACGGCGGCGGCGCACAAAAAGCGGCGAAAGAAACGGGCCATGCGTGCAGAATAGAAGATCGGCCCGCAAGTGGGCAAGAGGGACCGCGCGCCGGCAGATCTCATGGGTGCGGCAATGAGTCGTGGCGGGTTGGGAATGTCCATTCTCAGGCCCGGCTTGCGGCCCGCACCGCTTTCCGGCACAATCAAGGCGGTCCAGGCATCCAGCGCGGCCGTCCGAGTAGCCCGTGCGGCGAATCGACGACGACGAACGGCGCGCCCGATTCGTGACGTTCTCGTGCTCTTGTCGCCGACGATCGCGCGATGATCGCCCGGCCGACTTCACGCGGAGGAGCTTCCATGATCCGGCTCGCACGCATCCTGCTGCCGACCGACTTCAGCGACAACTCGGCCCTCGCCCTGAACTACGCGGCCGCGTTCGCCGAGAAGTTCCAAGCCGAGCTGCACCTGCTGCACGTGGTGCAGGACCTCGTGGCGATGGTCCCCGAGCCGGGTCTCGCGTTTCCGCCGCCCGGCGAATACATGAACGAGCTGAAGGCGAGCGCCGAACAGTCGCTGGCCCGCCTGCCGGACCCGGCCACGGCGAACATCGCCTCGGTCGTGCGCGTGGTGCGGCAAGGGCCGCCCTTCGTCGAGATCATCCGCTACGCCCGCGAGCAGGAGATCGACCTGATCGTGATGGGGACGCACGGGCACTCGGGGCTGGCCCACGTGTTTCTGGGCAGCGTGGCGGAAAAGGTCGTCCGCAAGGCCCCGTGCCCCGTGCTGACGATCCGCTCGGGCGAGCACCAGTTCGTGATGCCGTAGCGGAGTACGGAGTCGTGCGAATGCGGAGTTCGGAATGCGGAGTGCGGAGTGGCCGAAGGATCTCGCACTCCGCACTCCGCACTCCGCATTCCGCACTCCAACCTATCGCTCAGGCGGATTCTCCGCCCGCCGCTCGAAGACGATCACGTGCTGCCAGGGGAGCGTGCCGATCGTCTCTTTCCATTCCAACTCGAACTCCGGCGGCGCCAGTTCCCGCTTGGCCTGCGCTTCGGTCATCTTGTGGACCAGCTTGATCGGCACTTCGGGATCCTCCTTGCGGTACTCGACGAGCACCACCCGGCCCCCCGGCTTCACCGCCAGCGCGATCTCGGCCATCATCTCGTAGGGGAACTCGAACTCGTGGTACACGTCCACCAGGAGCGCGAGGTCCACCGAGGCCGGCTGCAATGCGGGCGACTTCTCCGTCCCGCGGCGCGGCTCCACGTTCTTCACGCCGCGGGCCTTGAGCCGTTCCGCGAGCAGCTTGAGCATCTTCTCCTGAATATCGACGGCGATCACCTTCCCCTCGGGGGCGACCTTCTCCGCGAGCATCAGCGAGATCACGCCGCTCCCGGCGCCGACATCGGCGACGACCATGCCCGGCTCGAGCGCCAGCGCCTCGACGAGCTTCGACAGCGCCTCCTCCTTCTCGCGCTCCGGGCGCTCCAGCCAGGGAGCGCCGGCCGCTCCCATCACGCGGGCGATTTCCCGCTCCATGTAGAACTTGCCGATCCCGTTCGGATCGTGCTCCTGGCGGAACTCGTAGCGGGACGCTTCACCGGCAGCCGATCGCCCCTCCGCTCCACCGGCCGGACGCTCCTCCGCGAGCGCCGGCCGATGCGGCACGACCAGCAGCCCGATGAGCAGCGCCCGCAGCAGGAGAATTCGTCCGCAGTCGATCGCAGAAGCCATCAGCGCAGCGCTCCGATCGGACGATGCAAAAGGAAAACCCGCAACCCTTGGCGGGCTGCGGGTTTACGCCAGCGAGGCCGACGGGACTTGAACCCGCAACCCCCGGATCGACAGTCCGGTACTCTAACCAATTGAGCTACGGCCCCGGATGCGCATCGGCAGAGCTTGCCGGCTCCCCGAGCGGATTACCGCTGATTTTATCGTCGTGGAGCGCTCCGTCAATGCTACGGGTCGAATTCCGCGACCGGGCGCCTCCGGCCCCCGTGCATCGGCGACGATGACTCGTCGCGGTAGCGTTCGCCTTCGACCCCGAGACGGCGGGGAACTATACTCGGAACGACGACACGGGGAGCCAGGCGGTGCGAGACAGGCTACCCGCTCGACGAATTTCGCGGCAACGGAGAAGCGATGCACGCGACCGGGCGAGTCATCATCTGCGGACTGCTGGCCGTGCTGCCGGCCGGCTGCGGGTCCGCTCCATCGGCATCGGCCGATCGTCCTGCGGAACACGCAGCCAAAAACGGGCCGCGAACTCGCGCGGTCGCCGGACCAATCGCGAGTTCGACGGGACCGACGTTGCGCAAGGATTCCCCGGCCTCCGCGCTCGCCGCTCCGCCCGCTGGGACGGCCGCCGATTCGCGACGCGGCGCACCGCAGCCGGAACCGCGACTCGCGGCGACGAAGCCGCTCCCCCTCTTCCGCCCGCCCGACAGGCGGCCTCGACACGACGATGAGCGGCTGGCGCGAATGGGCATCCGCCGCTACGAGTCGCGGCGGCTCGCGCTCTACACGGACATTCCTGCGGAGAAGGCGCGGCTGCTCCCGCCGCTGCTCGACCGGGCTTACGACGCCTGGGTCGAATACTTCGGCGAACTGCCGGCCGACCGCGCCGGCGGCGACTGGCAGATCACCGGGTATCTCATCGGCGACCGCGAGTTGTTCCGCAGGTCGGGCGTTGTTCCGGGGGACCTGCCGCCGTTCGTCAACGGGCGGCACCGCGGGCGCGAGTTCTGGATGTACGACCAAGAGGAAGATTACTATCGCCGCCACCTGATGATCCACGAGGCGACGCACTGCTATATGACGACCATGCCCGGCGTCGTCTGCCCGCTGTGGTATCTGGAGGGGATGGCGGAGCTGTGCGGCACGCACCGCATCGAAAACGACGGCACGGTCCGCTTCCGCGTCATGCCGCACGACAAGCGGGAATTCGCGGGGCTGGGGCGGATCACGCTCATCCGACAAGACGTCAAGGCGCGGGGCTACCGCCGGCTCGATGAACTCGAGGCCCTCCGGCCGGACGACTTCCTGAAGAACGAGGCCTATGCCTGGTCGTGGGCGTTGTGCCACTTCTTCGACGCGCACCCCCGCTATTCCGCGCGGTTCCGCGACATCGCCCGCAGGCTCGGGACGCAGCCCTTCGACGAACTCTTCCGCGGCGCGTTCGAATCGGACGCCGCGGACGTCGCGACCGGCTGGGCGGTGTTCGCCTCCACGCTGGACGATGGATACGACCTCGAGCGGGCGGCGATCGAGTTCCGTCCCGGCGAACCGTTGAGGCCGGAGTCGGCGGGGGCGCGGTGCGACGTGCAGGCGGGGCGCGGCTGGCAATCCAGCGGCGTACTCGTCGAACAGGGACAGGAGTACGAGATCGCCGCGACCGGCCGGTTCACGCTGGCAACGGAGCCGCGGCCGTGGCTCGCCGAGCCGCGCGGGATCAGCTTCCGCTTCTTCGACGGCCGGCCGCTGGGGCAATTGCTGGCGACCGTGCGCGGGGAAGCAACGGGCGACGGCCGCGCCTCCGAGTCGCTGCTGGAGGCGTTCGCCGTCGGGGCGGGAACCCGGATCACGGCCCCGCGGACGGGGACGCTCTATTTGCGGCTGAACGATTCCTGGTCCGAACTGGCGGACAATTCCGGCGAGGCGCACGTCACGATCCGGGCCGTCGCAGAGCGCGGGCGATAGGGGAACGATGCGTGTTTTCCGGCCCGGCGGAGCCGGGAATCCATCCCACGACGGATGGCTCACGCGACGGCGCGACGCGTTCCTGTCGGTCCTACGGACCTGCCCATTCCATCTTGTCCTGCAACTTGTCCTGCAACCCCGCCCTGACGGGCGGGGCTAACGCCTGTCGGCCCTCCGGGCCTGTCCCCGGCGCGGAATTCCCAAGAATTCCGACGGTCCCGATCCTTCGTAGTGCGGGGCCGGTCCCCCCGGGAACTTTTCGACGGCGGCGGCGTCTGAATCGGATCGACCGTCCTATCGGCGCCCGACCCGCTCCTGGAGAGACCGAACATGCGTCCGCAATTCCTGCTGTTTGCGCTGCCGTGCCTGATCGCCGCCCTGATTTCGAGTCCGCCGCGCGCGTTCCCCCAGGAGGACCGACCGGAGGATGGCGACCGCTCCGCCGTGCCGTTGCGGAAGCTGGTGATGTTCACCTCCGGCGTGGGCTACTTCGAGCACGCGGGGAA
>JBBDNU010000148.1:0-78949 GCA_040877365.1 Planctomycetales bacterium | reverse complement strand
CCGCACCGCCGGCACGGCGGCATGCCGCTCCTGGCGGCCGGACCCGAGGGCGTTTGCGTGTATGACGGCCGGGGGGTGGATTTCGTCCGCCTGTACGATCACGAGGGGAACTACGTCAAGAGCATCTATCCCTTCCCGCACGACGAGCTGGACCAGGTCGAGGGGCTGAACTGGTACGACTTCCCGCAGGGCTACCGCCTCCCGCGCAAGGGGGGGTTGTATCAGCACACGCTGCTCACCTCCGGATCGAATTGGCACAGCGGCAACTACGCCGTGTCGCAGAACGGGACCGCCGCGACCTCGATGGCCGTCCGCGGCGATCGGCTCGCGCTGGCGTTCATCGAGGTGAACCGCCTCGCCACGGACGGCAGCACCGGCGGGCTCAAGCTCACCGGCCCCAAGGTCGGGCACTCGATCAAGAGCCTCGCCGGGCCGGAGGTCGACGTCGGTCCCAGCAGTTGCGCCCTCAGTCCCGACGGGAAGACGCTGTACGCCACCGGATACCTGTGGCGGACCGGAAGCTGGAACGCGACCCCCGGCTGCTATCACATGGTCTACAAGGTGGATTACGAGTCGGACGCCCCGCCGACGATCTTCCAGGGGCACATGACCGAGCACGGCACGGGCAACGACCGCTTCCGCGTCCCGACCTCCGTCACGACCGATCCGCAGGGGCGGGTGTACGTCGCCGACTTCTTCAACGACCGGGTGCAGGTGTTCGACCCGGCCGGAAATCACCTCCGCACGATTCCCGCCACGAAGCCGGCGCAGGTCTGCGTGCACCAGAAGACGGGGGAAATCTGGGTCTTTTCATATCCGGTGGTCGGCGTGCCGTTCGATCTGCACAACAAGCACGAGTATGCTCCGGACAAGATCGAGCAGGCGGTGACGCGGTTCTCCCCGATGCCGGAGCCGAAGCAACTCTCGCGCGAGCCGTTCCCGCTGGGCGCCGCCGAGACGCTCGGCTTCGAGCTGACCGGGCACCTCTACCGGGTGGAATTGGATAGCTGGGCCGAGGAGCCGACCGTGTGGGTCGTGGGCCGCAAGCACAACGCCCGCGGGGAGGAGTTCAGCTTCCACGGCGGGTATTCCAAGAGCGACCAGAACGCGGAATTGTGGAAGTCGGGCGTGCGGCTCCAGCAGCGCGTCGATGGCGAATGGAAGGTGGTCCGCTCGTTCGGGACCGACACCGAGAAGAAAGTCGTCCGGGCCGCGCCGCCCCGGCACAACATCCAGCGGCTGATCGTCCACCCGATCACCGGGAAGCTGTACGTCGCGGAGGCGGACAGCGGTCCGACCATCAAGGCCTCGAACGACTGGCTCGAGCTCGACCCGAACGTGGGGGACAAGAGCATCGAAGTCGTCCCCTTGCCGTTCAACGCGATGGAAGGGGCGTTCGACCTCGACGGGCGGCTGTATCTCCGCAACACCGATTCGATCGTCCGCTATTCCTTCCCCGAGTTCCGCGAGGTCCCGTGGGACTACGGCGAAGAGCACAAGCAACTGGGGAACGACGGCAGCATTTACGGCAAATCGACCTCGGTCGTCGGCGCGTTGAAGATGCCCTCGACCTCGCCGGTCTGCTACCACCAGGGGGGGTTCGACGTCGGTCCGAACGGGGAGGTCGTCGTCAGTTGCGCGTACCGCTTCGAGGGGATCAGCTCGGGGCACCTGGCCAACAACAAGGAGGTGCACCAGCACCAGGTCTACGAGCCGCGGGTATACCCCGGCCGCGTCGTGAACTCGACCACGCCGTGCATCCACGTCTGGGACCAGCACGGCCGGCTCAAGGTGGAAGACGCGATTCCCGGCGTCGGGCAGTGCGACGGCGTCGGCATCGACGCCCGCGGCGACATCTACGTGATGCAGGCCCCCACCCGCGTGTACGACGGCAAACGCTACTTCAATGAGATGACGCAGACGCTGATGAAGGTCCGCCCGGGCGAGCAGCGCGGAAAGGTGATCTCGTCGAGCGGCTCGCCGATCCAGCTCGGCGAGGCCGACAAGCCCAACCGCCCGCACGACCTCGAATCGACCCGCCACGGCCAGGCGTGGGTCGAAGGGGCGGAATGGATGTACGGCGGCGTCGGGTTCGCCGGGTTCAACATGCACGGCCACATGGGGGGCTGCGCCTGCTGGTTCTCGCGGTTCCAGCTCGACCATTTCGCCCGCTCGATCGCCCCCGAGCCGGACCAGTTCCGCGTCGCGGTCGTCGATTCCGCCGGCAATCTGATTCTCCGCATCGGCCAGTACGGCAACGTGGACGACGGCAAGCCGCTGATCGCCGACGACGGACCGCCGAACACCCGGAGCATCGGCGGCGACGAGGTGTCGCTCATGCACGCCTGCTTCGTCGGCACGCACACCGACCGGCGAATCTTCATCAGCGACCTGGGGAACCAGCGGATCGTCTCGGTCAAGCTCGGCTACCACGCCGAGGAGCGGGTCGGGCTGAAGTAGTCGGCGCGGCGCTTCACCTCCACGGCGCGAGGCCCCGCCGGCGGCGTTCGACGTTCACCTGCGCCACTGCCCGCGGCTCGCGCTTCAACAGCTTCACGAACTGCGACGGCGTACACTCGAGACGCTCCGCGGTACAATGTACGTCCCCCTGTTCGGCCTCCAGCACGTCGAGCGCCTCCGCCAGCAATGCGGGAAAATCGTCGTGCTGCGGGTTGATCGCGATCCGCCCATTCGCGACCCGCGACCGCCACAACGGGCTCGGCGGCGATCCCGCCGGACGCGCGACGCGAATCGCGAGCGCCAGCCCCAGCCGCAGTCGCCGGACCGCCGCCGCCAGGTTTTCCGCCTGGCTGCGGCGTTCGGAGGCCTCGGCGGTCAGGCCCGTCGGCTCGTGGCGCAGCACGGCCCCGGTCTCCACCTTGTTCCGCCTCTGCCCGCCCGGACCGGATCGCCGTACCCGGCGCTGCACGCACTGCGCCAGCAGCGTCGCGTCGTCGAGCGCGGCGGGATGTTCGACGGTGTGATTCATCGACCCCCATCATCGCGCGCCGCGGCGCGGGTCGGAAGGGACGATCTCGGGAAGGCGAGTTCATCGAGCCGGAAACGATTGGTCGCGGAATTGCCTCCGCGCGCACGGTTGAGATAGACTCGGATCGTTCCGCCTTCGCGGTGGGTCGGGCGTTCCGGCCTGCCGGCAATTCGTTCGGACGCGCGCCATGCCAAGACGATCGTGGATCCCCCTGGCGACCGCCGTGCTGCTGGCCGGCTGCGGCGCCGCGGAGTCTCCCGACGACCGGGCCGCGGCCGAGTGGGCGATCGGGCAGGGGGGCGTCGTCGATCTCGTCGATCGCGACGTGAAAGTCACGGTCCTGGCGAAGCTCCCCGAGGAACCCTTCCGCGTCGAAGGGATCGACCTCAACCGGCGGAAGATCGACAGGGCGGGACTGGCGAAGCTCGCGCCGCTCGAAGAGCTACGATACCTGTGGCTGTACGACGCCGGCTTGCAGGACGCGGATCTCGAGCACCTCGCCCGGATCGAATCGCTCGAGGAGCTGGAAATCTCCTTCAACGACATCAGCGACGCGGGATTGCAGCGGCTCGCGCCGCTCGCGAACCTGAAGACGCTTTACGTTCGCAAGACCGACGTGACGGCCGATGGCGCCGAGCGGCTCCGCCAGCAGCGCGGCGGCCTGACCGTGCACATCCAATGAAGACGAGCGGCGTGGCCGGAATCCACATCATCGACTACGGCATGGGCAACCTCCGCAGCGTCCAGAAGGCGTTCGCGAAGCTGGGGTTCGAGGCCGACATCGTCACCCGCCCGGAAGAAATCGCCGGCTGCGGGAAGCTGGTTCTCCCAGGCGTGGGCGCGTTCCGCGACGCCATCGCCGAACTGCGGAAGCAGGATCTCGTCGAACCGGTCCTGGAACACGTGAACTCCGGCCGCCCGTTTCTCGGCATCTGCCTCGGCCTGCAGATGCTGTTCGACACGAGCCACGAGGACGGCGAATGGCCGGGGCTGGGGATCCTGCCCGGCGAAGTCGTCCGCTTCGACGAAGCGCCCGGCTTGAAGATCCCGCACATGGGCTGGAACCGCGTCGAGATCGCGAAGCAGACGCCACTGCTCGCCGGCATCCCCGACGGGGCGCACTTCTATTTCGTCCACAGCTACTACGTCGCCCCCCGCGACGCGAGCGTGGTCGCCGGCTGGTGCGCGCACGGCAACCGCTTCGCGGCGATCGTCGCCCGCGACCACCTGTTCGCCACACAGTTCCACCCGGAAAAAAGCCAGGCGGCGGGCCTGAAACTGCTGGAGAACTTCGCTCGCTTGTAGCAACATCGTCGACCATGCAGATCCTCCCCGCCATCGACATCCGCGGCGGCAAGTGCGTCCGCCTCAGGCAGGGGGACTATGCGCAGGAGACCGTGTACGGCGACGATCCGGTCGCGATGGCCGAGCGCTGGGCGGCGGCGGGGGCGGACCGGCTGCACCTCGTCGATCTCGACGCGGCCAAGGCGGGGCGGCCCGTCAATCACGAGGTCGTCCGCCGCATCGTCGCCGCCATCGATGTCCCCTGCCAGGCCGGCGGAGGCATCCGCGACGACGACGACCTCCGGCTGATGCTCGAAGAGGTCGGCGTCGAGCGCGTCATCGTCGGCACGCAGGCGCTCAAGGCGCCCGACTGGTTCCGCGCGGCAGTGCGGCGGCATCCCGGCCGCGTCGCCCTCGGTCTCGACGCCCGCGATTCGATGGTCGCCACCGCAGGCTGGCTCGACGTGTCGCGGGTCGCGGCCCTCGAACTCGCCCGCGACTACGCCGATCTGCCGCTGGCCGCCGTGATCTACACGAACATCGCCAACGACGGAATGCTGCAAGGGATCGACGAAGCAACGCTTCGCGACCTGGCGGCGCTCGCCGACCTCGGCGTGCCGGTGATCGCCTCGGGAGGCGTGACGACGCTCGCCGACGTCCGCCGGCTGGTGGAGATCGGCCGCGAGCATCCGCAGCTCGTCGGCGCCATCGTGGGCCGCGCGATCTACGAGGGAACGCTCGACGTGGCGGAGGCGGTGCAAGTCGCCCGGGCGTGAGTTGGAGTCATTCATCGTAGCGGAATTCGCAAGAATTCCGACCGTTTCGGAAATTCACGAAGTCAGGAGAACCGACATGGACCACGCCGCGCTCATCGACGCCTATCTCGCCGGCCCAAAGCAACTTCGCGACGCGATCGCCGGGATGACTCCCGCGCAGATCGACGCGGCCCCCGTGCCGGGGAAATGGTCGACGCGGCAGATCATCTGCCACATCGCCGACTTCGAGCCGGTGTACTGCGACCGGATGAAGCGGGTGGTCGCGGAGGAGGGGCCGACGATGTTCGGCGGCGACCCGGACCTGTTCGCCGCGAAGCTGGCCTACGCGGAGCGCGACGTCGAGGAGGAACTGGCGCTGATCGAGTCGGTCCGGCGGCACGTGGCGCGAATCCTGCGGACGCTGCCGGCCGAGTCCTTCCAGCGGACCGGCAACCACGCGGTCCACGGCCCGATGACGCTCGAGAAACTGCTGGCGACGATCACCGAACACATCCCGCACCACCTGCGGTTCATCGAGGAGAAGCGGCGATTGCTTTGAGGGGCGGCCACGTTGGAGTAGAGTGACAGTACTTCCGAGAACGCGAATCCGTCATTCCCGCGCCGGCGGGAATCCAGCTCGTCGTCTGCGCCGCCGCTGGATGCCCGCCTGCGCGGGCATGACGCGCCGTCGCGAACTTGGAAGCACTGAGTGACCTCATGCTCTTGGAATGGGGGTTCGCGATGGCGGTTTCCATGAAAGCTCGCGGCTGGCAACAGAGGGCGAAATCATGAGACACTGGCTGCTGCTTGTCTTTTTGGCGGTCGCGGTCGCCGCTGGCTGCGCCGAGCGGCGGCCGTCTCCGCTCGAAACGGGGGGCGTGCGGCTGAAGTACGAGGTCGGCGAGTGGGACGGTCCGGGGGACGCGCCCGATCGGCTGGAGGTTTGCCGGGCCATCGAGCGGCGGCTCGACGATCCGAACCTGCCTCCGGTGCTCGCCCGCCCCGCGGGCGAGAAGCACGTCGAAGTGCTTGTCGGCGGCGAGAGGGCGGTCGAAGACAACCCGCGGCTCGAGACGATCAAGTCGCGCCTCGCGCGGACCGGAACTCTGTCATTCCAGATCCTCGCCAACGAACGCGACCACGCCGCGATCATCGAAAAAGCACTGAAGACGAAGGAGCGCGAAGTCCGCGACGAAAAGCAAATTCTGGCCCGCTGGATCGAAGTCGCGGCCGACTCCGAAGGCAAGCCGAAGGTCGAGAGTCATGGCGACACGGTCAGCCGTCAAGTGGAGGAAGACGGCAAGCCCAAGGCCGCCGCGAACGGAGACGAGATCCACGAGTTCCTCGTGATCGAGGATGCTCCCGAGGCGCGGGTGACGGGACAATACCTCGTGCGCGCATCCAGCACCACGGACGAGACCGGGCGACCTGCGATCAGCTTTACTTTCAACGAACTGGGCGGGGCGAAATTCCAGCTTCTGACTTCGCGGAACCGGCCGAGAGAGGACGGGACGACACGGCAACTGGGAATCATTCTCGACGGTCGGCTGCATTCGGCCCCCCGTCTGCGGGCCGTCGTCTCCACGACGGGCCAAATCACCGGCCGGTTCACGCCGCAGGAAGCCGATGATCTCGCGGCCATCCTCAACGCCGGCGCGCTTCCCCGGCTCACGCTGGTGGAGACGACGCTCTTCGAGCCGGTGGGGTCGGAGCCGGCGACGGAGTAAGCGTCAGTGGGGTGGCGGATTCCTCCCGACCGGCATATGCCGAATTGGACAAATTCGTCATACTGGGATAGGGTGTCGGTATGGCGACGGTGGAGATCACCACTACGGCGCAAGAGCAATTCCACCGTTTGCCGAAGTCGATACGGGCTCGAATCGAGCGGGTGTTCGTTCGTCTCGAAGGTTGGCCCAATGTGAGCGGGATCGTCGCTCTTTCGGGGGCGCTAGCCGGTCACAATCGGATTCGCACCGGCGATTACCGGATCCAGTTTCGGATCGTCCCAGGCAATGCGGAGACAATACCGGCTCTGCTGGAACGCGTGGTCATCGAAAAGGTGGGGCATCGGGACGGGTTTTACGAGGATTGAGGCATGGCGCGGCCGAGCGTGACGGTCAAAGGAAAGCGATTCGTCCTCGTGGAACCGGCGGAGTTACGTCGGTTGGAGCGGATGGCGGCAAGAGCCGAGGCGGCGAATGAACTGCCCGGGTGGCCTCCCGCGGACGCTGCGGGGAACCGACCCGCCGTTGCGTTCGCTCGCGCCTCGATCGCCCGCAGCATCATCGAGGAACGAAAGACGCTCGGCCTGACTCAGGCGGAACTGGCGAAGCTCGCTGGCGTGCGGCAGGAGACGGTGTCGCGGCTCGAGTCCGGGAAGCATTCGCCAACGGTGCGAACCGTCGAGAAAATCGAGCGGGCACTTCAGCGATGCGCTCGGCGACGCGGCTCGATCTGACGATGGGAGGAGATCGTCAGCACGGTTCATGCTCGGAACCGAAACTCACTTCTCTGATTCCTCCTCCCCCAGCGACGGCACCGGCGTGATCACCAGGTCGTGCACCCGCCAGTGCAGGTCGCAGCACCGCCGCGTCGCCTCGTACAGGCGGCTCGCCAGATCGGTCTCGTCGCTCACGACGACGAACGCTTCGCCGAAATACACGTGGCCGTCCTCGCGCATCCGGACCTGGGCCGCGTCGATCCACGGCAGCCCTTCGAGATGCTCTCGGACGCGATCGGGGAGCGGATCGAACTCGTCCCCCGCGACCTTCTTCGGCGCCTCGTCCATCAGGTTCGTGACCACCTCCCGCACGTTGTGCAGCCCGTCGCGGAGGATGCTCAGCGAAATGACCGCCGCCGCGGCCGCGTCGCTCCACCAGTAGCCGAAGCCCACCCCGACCACGCCGACGAACGCCGCCGAGGCGGTCATCCAGTCCGCCTTGTTCATCTCCGCGTCGGCGAACAGGACCTTGTCGTGACTCCTACCGCCCCCCTCTCCCCAACAAATTCCCGAGCGGCCGCAGCGGCTCGAAATGGTCGCACGTGATCTTCGTGATCGCCAGCAGCGGGACGGCGAGCAGCGCCCCGCCGATCCCCCAGATCCAGCCCCAGAACAGCAGGTACAGGACGATCGCGATCGGGTCGAGCTTCATCGAGCGGCCGAGGACCATCGGCGTGAAGAAGCACCCCTCGAGCATGTTGATCCCCCCGTAGGCCAGCGGCGCGAGCGCCGCGTATCCCAGGGAGTCGAAGCTGAGGACGGCGACCAGAAACACCACGGCCGCCCCCACGAACGCCCCCGCATAGGGGACGAAGTTGAGGCAGCCGGCCATCACGCCCCACAGCACCGGGTTGGGCATCCCCAGGATCCACATCGCGAGGCCGATCACCGTCCCCAGCACGACGTTGATGATCGTGAAGGAGAGCAGATAGTTCGAGACGACGCGCTCCACGTCCTTCAGCAGGCTGAGCAGGTTCTGCCGGTCGCGATACGCCGGCGCGAGGTGCACCGCCCGGTGCAGCATGCCGTCCCCCATCGCCAGCAGAAAGTACAGCAGCATCCCCGTCACCACCACGCCGGCGATCAAACCGCCGGTGATGTTCAACAGCGTCCCCGGCAACGTCGGCTGCTCGAGCGTGACCAGGACCGCTTCGGTATTCTCCCCCTCGGTGAGCTTCTCGACCTTCGCGGACGCGACGCGGAGATCGTCGAACGGGCCCCGCATCGAACGCAGCTTGGACTCGACCTCCTCGAGGTGCTCGGGCAGGCTTCTGATCCACGCCGCCGCGGGAACCGACAGCCGATATCCGCCGATCCCGACGATCAACGCCAACCCCACCAGGACCATCGCCGCTCCCCACACCCCCGTTATGCGCAGCCGCGCCAGCGCCCGCACGACCGGCCGCAGCAACAGCGCCAGCACGATCGCCAGCAACACGGGAAACAAAATCGCCGCCGCGAAATAGAGGGTGTAGGCGGCCGCCAGACCGGCTAGGACCCGCACCGCCAGAAACGACCCGCTCCGCGCCGGGCGACCGTCCGCCGCCGGGGGTGATGCCGGCGGGCTCGCCGCCGCAGCGTCCGTCGCCGGCTGCGAAGGCGCGGCGAACGACTGCTGTTCCAGCGGCCCGACCGCCACGGCCAGTTGGTTCGACGGCATCAGGGTTCTTCCGGCTGCACGTGTTCCGGTCGGACGCCAGGCTGCTGGACGAGCCGGCACGACTCGGCCCGCTCCGTGAGGAGCAAACCACGTGCCTGCCGCCTTCGGCGAAGCGGCAGCGATCCGCGCGGACGCTGCGGCGGTTGCGAATCGACGGGAAACCCGCGTACCGGCGCGGCAAGTCCTGCGGGCGTCCCCGGGAACGGAAGCAGGCCGGACCAGCGAACCGCCGGAGGACGACCGGGGGCCGCGGAGCGCCATTTGACCACCGCGGTCTCGATTGATACACTTTTCGCCGTCTCGGCGCGGGGAATGTCCAGGTTTCGGATCGGCGGCCCGCGCCCCAACGGCCTCTTGCGACGATCGGAGAACGAATGGCTGAAGGGACGATCAAGCGGTTGACGGACAAGGGCTACGGCTTCATCGACACCGGCTCCGGGAAGGACATCTTCTTCCACATGTCCAGCCTGGAAGGGGTGCGGTTCGAAGACCTGCACGAGGGACAAACGGTCTCGTACGAGGCAGGCCACGGCCCCAAGGGCGCTCGGGCCGAGTCCGTGCGCCCCGTCTGAACACTCCCGCCCGCCGAAAGCCGACGCGCGTTCCGCGCCGTCGGCTTTTTTCACGCGAGAGCGCCCGGAGTGGAGCGCGTTGGACGGCTTCGAGCGCGCTCCGCTTCGCAGAGCCTTCGCGTCGCGGCTAACCGGGAAGCGCCGTCACTGTTGCGCCCCCTGCGTGAGCTGCATGAACGCCGTTTCGAGGTTGATGTCTTCCTCCCGGAACAGCGTCAGCCGGAAGCGGTTCTGGAACAGCAGCTCCGACAGGAACGAGTAATCCTCGACCCCCGCCGCCAGCGTGACGGTGATCCGCCCCTTCTCGATCGTCACGCTCTCGACCTCCCCGTGCTGCTCGATCAGCCCCGCGGCCCGCTCCGGGTCCTCGGCGACGCCCACGTAGATCCGCAGCCGCTGCCGCGCCTGGCGCATCACCTCCTCGACGTATCCGTCCACGAGCAGCTTCCCCTTCTCGATCATGCCGACCCGCGTGCAGACGTCGGCGAGCTCGGGAAGGATGTGGCTCGACACGATCACGGTCTTGTTCAACTCGCCGAGCCGCTTGAGCAGCATCCGGATTTCGATCCGGGCCCGCGGGTCGAGGCCGCTCGCCGGCTCGTCGAGGAGCAGCACCTGCGGCTCGTGCAGCAGCACCCGGGCGAGGCCGATCCGCTGCGTCTGCCCGCGCGACAGCTGGTTCACCATCGCGTCGCGCTTGAAGGTCATGTCCACCAGGTCGAGCTTCTCCTCGCAGATTTTCCGCCGCGCCGGGCCGTCGATCCGGTAGCACGCCGCGAAGAACTCGAGGTACTCGAGGACCGTCATGTCCTCGTAGACGCCGAAGAAATCGGGCATGTAGCCGACCAGCCGGCGGATTTCCTGGGGGTGTGTGTAGATCGACTTCCCGCAGACGTAGGCCTCGCCGTAATCGGGGTTGAGCAGCGTGGCCAGCATCCGCATCGTCGTCGTCTTCCCCGAGCCGTTCGGGCCGATGAAGCCGAACACGTCCCCTTCGGCCAGGCTCAGGTCGATCTCGTTGACGGCGAGCAGCTCGCCGTAGCGCTTCGTCAGCTTGCGGGTCTCGATCACGGCCGGGCCTTCGCGAGTGAGGTCGAGCGGGATTCGCTGGGAACGGCGGCCGCGGCGGCCGCCTCGCGCGGGGCGACCGGAACGACGATCCGCACGATGACCGTCCGCTGTTCGTCGCGGACCGGCGCGTCGTCGATCCGCGTCGGCGGGGCCGCCACGCGCAGCCGGCCGAACAGCACGGCCCGGCCGGCGTCGAGCGCGTCGGTCAATTCGAGGCGCCCCAGCAGCTGGTTGTCGAGCCCCGTGTAGTCCGATCCGCCCGCGGCACGGTGGAACGTGAGCATGCGGAGGACCGAGACGGGATCGCGATCCAGCGGATCGTAAGACGATTGCCGGGTCACGAGTCGGTCCCGGTCCCGGCCTTCGATCGCCAGCGATGTCGTTCCCGTCAGATGACCTTTCAGCTCGCGCTGCGTCACGTTCGTGCCGCCGGGCCGCCAGTCGTCGCCGGGATCGAGGGCGGCCCGCCCATCGGGACCGGCGCCGGGAAGAAACACGCGGTTGCCGAACGCGAGCACCCAGTCCTCCAGCGGTCCCGGCAGGCGATGCGCGAGCGTCCCTTGCAGTTGCTCCAATCCGGCGTCGCGGAGCGTGCTGTCGACGAGGCCGGTCGCGGCGGATCGCCAGCGGGCCTCGAGCGTCCGCGTCCCCCACGTCGCGATCGGCAGGTTCTCGACGCTCCGCGCGTCGGGTCCGAAGCGGTACGGGGGGCGGACCAGCTCGAACCCGCCGCTCCGATACATCCCGCCGGCGATCGCTTCCGGAATGCCGCTCCAGCCGAGCCTCGGCAATGCCCTTCCGCCATCGGCCGGCGCGCCGTTCCCCAACGCGAACGCCGGCACCTCGATCGCGTACCGCCGCGTCTCCGGGCTGAGGACCGTCGCCCAGGAACGCCCCCGCGCCGCGCCCGAGGCGGCGTCGATGTCGACGACGTCCAGCCGGTTCGAGCGCAACGCGTCGCCGTTGGTCGCCGCCGCTCCCCAGGCGGCCAGCAGCGCGCCGCCGAGCACGATCAGGGGAAACGTCCCCCACGTCCACCGGGGGCGCTTCAAGAGGCGATTCACCAGCAGGTAATCGGCCGGGCCGATCACCAGCAGATACAGGAGCAGCAGTCCCATCACGCCCCACAGCGAGAAGCGGCGGACCGCGGGAAAGTGCTCCTGGCTCGCGCGGAGCTGCGTCGCCAGATCACCGATGCCGCTGTGCCCCAGCCGCCCCCCGCGCCGGGTCGCCGTCCGGCCCCCGCCGCCGGCGCCGTGCCAGCCCAGGATCTTGCGGGCGACGGCCGGCCATGCTTCCCACGGCCGCACGGCGGGATCGGCCAGGTCGATCGCCAGAAAGGTGACCTGCCCGAAGCCGTAGGGAGCGCGGACGAGCAGCGGCCCCTGCGCGCCGGGGACCAGCACCATCCCATCGAACTTTTCGATGCGCGCCGCCGCGATGCCCCCCGGCGCCGTCAGCCGGGTGTGGGCGTCCGCGAACGTCTCCAATCCGCTCAGCTCGCGGAGACGCGCCGGCCCCTCCGCCACGGAGACCGGCGCCCACTCAGCGAGCGAGCTGCGACGATATTCCTCGACGTTCCCCCCCACGGAGATCACGAGACGCCCGCCGCCGCGCACCCACTCCCGCATCGCCGCGCCCCGCTCCGCGTCGAACTCGAAGCTCCCGGCGATCGCCAATACGTCGAGTGCTTCCCAGCCATCGACCGTCGCTGGCAAGGCGGACGGATCGTCCAGCGCGACGACGAGGCGATCGCCCGCCGCTTCCGCAGCGCTCTCCGCCGCCGCGTCGAAGCCCGCCGGACCGCCCAGCGTCGCGACGAAGACCGTTCCCGGACCGAGCGGCGGCAGCGCGCGGACCTCCACGTCTCTCCCCAGTTCGCCGCGGTACAGCGACCGGCCCGCCTCGTCCTCGATGCCGATCCACACGCGACCCTGCTGCATTCTCCCTTGTAGGAACAGCCCCCGCAGCTCGTGCGTTCCGGCCCTCGGCAGATCGACGAAATCGGAGGGAAAGGTGGCGACGCTCCCTTCCGGATCGGTCGCCTCGACTGCGAGCCGGACCCGCTGCGGACGCCGCGCCTCCACCCGCACCACGATCGACGTCCAGCGGCCCACCTCGTGCAGCCCCGCGATGCCGACCGTCGCCCCCTGTACCCTCAGCGCCGCATCGCTCTCCACGGCGGACGCCGCCCGCCCGGCCGATATCGCCATTGGCGCGACGGCTAAGACCAACGACAGGAGGCGGCGGAGAATGAACGAGTGATCCGGCACGGAATGGGTCGGGACGAAGAAACCGGGAGAGGCCGCGGAACGCGACATCCTACGTCTCCCGCCGCCGAAATGCGAGGAATCCGCCGCCGTTTCAGGCTCATTCCCCCTCCTCCGTCTCCGCCTGTCGCTCGACCAACCGCGCGAGCAGCGCTGCTGTGCGAACCAGCGCCGCCTGTGGAATCGTGTGCGGGCCGTCGAACGGGAGGAATTCGACCTGGAGGCCGGCTTCGGTCAGCACATCGCGGAGTGATTCGGCCGCCTCGAACGGCAGGAGCGGGTCCCGCCGGCCGTGGCTCTGAAGCACCGGCAGCCCCCCCCGCAAGGCGGCCAGGTCCCGCCACTGGGACTCCGCCATCAACGTGCCGGAGAAGATGCACAACGCCGCGGGCCGCTCGGGAAGCCGGAGGGCGACGTCGGTGGCGAGCATCGCCCCCTGCGAAAAGCCCCCCAGCACGATGCGGTCCACCGCGAGACCCGTCTCCGCGCGCCACTCGGCCACGAGCGCCGTCAGCGTCTCGCTCGCTCGTTCGAGCCCTTTCGGGAGTTCCTCGCGCAGGTCGCGAAACTCCCCCTGTTCCGCGGCGAGCACCAGCCGCTGAATATCGAGCGGCCACCACGCCCGCCCGCCGAACAGTCCTTCCGCGTCGAGCGACAGCGGCGCCCCCGGAAACAGAAACCGCACGTGCTCCCGCAACGCCGGCTCCTGCCGCAACAGCGCCGGCCCCAGCGGCACGAGATCGTTGGCCGGCGCGCCGAAGCCGTGGCAGAACACCACTCCCAGCCGGGGCCGCGCGTCCCGCGGAAGTTCGTCGTAGACCTCGCAGTTCAGTCCTCCCAGCGTGAGATGGTGCAGCGGCATGGCGGAGTCTCGTTCCTTGAAAAACGCGGGGGTCGCCATTCTGGAAGCGCCGCCCCGAATTGACAAGGGGCCGATCCCCGGTCCTCGTAGCCGATGCTGCCGGCATGAGATCAGAGGTCACAGGTCAGAGGTTGTGAAAGAATGTAGGGTGGGCTGTGCCCACCAGCACGGTGGATACGGATTCCCTCGCGGTTTGGTGGGCACAGCCCACCCTACAATGCTGCCGGCATCACAGGTCAGAGGTCAGCGATCAGCGGTCAGTAACCGAGTCCCCCGTCACCGATTCTGCCAGTATCACAATGATGACGCGGCTGGATCGAGTTGATTTCACCTGAAGACACGAAAGTCGTCGTAGGACGGTACCCCCTGAGTCGCAATGTCTGTTGTAAGTATCATTATTAAAATCACTTACGTTATTTCCATATGCCATCTGTCGCGATTTTGGCACGTCGATTGCCTTCTGCTCCGCGTCGTGTGCGGCAAAGTGAAGCCGCCGGTGAGACCTCAAGACTTGGAGCCCCGATCATGAAGACTTTCCCCACCTTGGCCGCCTGCCTGACGACCATGGTTGCGGCGAGCGGCTCCGCTTACGCGGACCATCGCCTCACGCTCGACGAACTGGCCTGCCTGCTGCGGGACCAGGCCGCGGCGGTCGACCGCGAACTCGCCGAGGACTTCCCCGCCACCCTCCAGTACCGCCAGATGCGGGCCTACACATTGCGGATCGAGCAGACGGCGGCCCGCATCGAGAACGCCGGACGGCATCCCAGCGCGTTCCGCCTGATGCACGACGTGGAAGACATCGCCCTCGACATGCGCGTCCTCGAAGCGCTCGCCGCCGAGTTCAATACGCGGCCCGTCGATAGCGGCCACGGGCATCGGCTGTACGGAGTGTCGCACCACGTCCACCGTCCGGCGGTCGATCCCGAGTGCATCGCCCGCTTGACCGTGCTGATTTCGAACATGGATGGCACCGTCGCACAGATGCGATCGCTGGTCGCACCGGCGCCGCGCGATCGCGGCCCGGTCGGCCACGTCCACGACTACGACCATCGAGTCCCCGTCATCACGCCTCCCGCGGTCCCTCTCCGGTCCCGGCCGGTCGTCGTCCCCGTCGTTCCGGCCATGGGCCGCGACCAGACGATCCGGTTCGGCAATGGAAAGTTCGCCTTCTCGTTGAACCTGCGCTGACGCCCCGCGGGAGGCGAGTTCGATAGAGGCCGCTGCCTCAAAGCCCGGGGCGATCCGCTGGATCGCCCCGGGTTCTTTTATTGCGCGAGCCAAAAAAACTTGTTGAAAATCCGATTACCACGGCGCATACTCAGGCGGTGGAGTTCGCTTCCCTGGTCTCTACGGAGGGATTCTGCCATGCGATGCCTGACTCCTCTGGGCGCGGCGCTGGTCGCCGGCGGGATGGTCGCGGCGGCCTCAGGTGCGGATCTCGACCTCGCGCAGATCGAACGCAAGGTCGCCCAGGAGCCGGAGTACGCCTCCGGTCAGCCGAAGTACTGTCTGCTCGTGTTCGGGCCGACTGCGGAGACCCGCGTCTGGCTCGTCAGCGACGGCAAGGACGTGCTGTACGTCGACCGGGACGGCGACGGCGATCTGACCGGCGAAGGAGAACAGGTCAAGCTGGTCCGCCGCCGAGGCTTTCTCGAGTGGTTGATCGGCAGCGACGGCGACCAGACGTTGCGGGCCGGCACGATCGCGGAAAAAGACGGCAAGACGGAGCACAAGGACCTGACGCTGTCGCCGTTCGGCGACGAGGGGGACTATTATTCCGTCTCGGTCAACGTCCAGGATCGCGGACCGCAGTACACGTGGCTGACGTTCGCCGACAAGGTCCAGGACGCGCCGATCGTGCATTTCAACGGACCGTTGACGTTGCGCAGCGTCGACCGCGACCTCGTCGCCGATGACGGCGAGGCGGAGCTGTACGTGGAGCTCGGGACTCCCGGCCTCGGAGAGAACACTTTCGTCGCCACCAGTTACCGTTCGGTCCCCGGGACCGTGCACCCCGTCGCCGAAGTGGAGTTCCCGGTCGCCGAGGGGGATCCCGTGCGGCGAAAGTTCGTATTGAAGCAACGGTGTTGAGGGAACCTCTTCCACGGCCCCGTGCGGATCCCCGAAGAGGCGGTTGCCGGCAACGTGAAGATCTCGCTGTCGATCGACTGGAAAGACCACGAGGTGGCCCCATCGCAATCCGAGACGCGCCTCGTGCTGGACCGGACGAAAGCAGCGGAAGTCGAATCCGAAGCGGCGGATCTGGAGTGACGGGAACGTCTCGGAGAGCCGTCTCAAGCCCGCGCTACCCCGCGATCTCCCGCGCCAGCGACCGGTACAGTTCCGCGTGCGTGTCGACCATCTTCTCGACGGAGAACTCGGCCCGTACCCGTCCGCGGGCCGCCGCGCCGAGTTCGCGCGCGCGGTCCGGGTCCGCCAGCAGCCGGTCCGAGAACTGCGCCAGCCCCACGCTGTCGCCGACGTCGATGACGATCCCCGTCTCCCCGTCGCGCACCAGTTCGCGATGCGCGGGCGTGTCCGAGACGATCGCCGGCAGACCGGCCGCCATCGCCTCCAACAGCGCGCTCGACAGCGACTCCTCCTCGCCGACGGACCAGTAGAGGCTCATCAGCCGCATGGCCCGCCGGGCGTCTCCCTCTCCCGGAAGCCGCACGAACTCGGCGCGTTCGATCTGCCGCGCGTACTCCTCGAGCCGCGCGCGCTCCGGGCCGTCGCCGATCGCCAGGAAACAGACGCGACTCGTGAGCTGGCTGAGCAGGTTGATCCCCCACACCAGGTCGCGCCCCCGCCGCGCCCTTGTCAGCTCGCCGACGTAGCCCGCCACCCGCGCATCGCCGGGGATGCCGAACGCCGCCAGTTCTACGCGGCGATCGACCGGCTCCTCGCGCGGAATGTCCACCCCCCACGGAACGACCGCCAGCCGCTCCCGCGGAAAGCCCCCCCGCGCGCACTCGTCGGCGAGCGCCCGGCAGTTCACCAGCATCCACGACGTCCGCTCGATGAGCCGGTGATCGACCCACCGCTCCAGCCCGGTCTTCGACCGGCACCGCGTTTCGGTCGCAACCAGCCGGCGACCGCCCCCGCCCCCCATCGCCAACCGCGCATAGTTGTGCGCCGTCGCCTCCCAGGCGTGGACGATCTGCGGCCGGAACTCGTCGAGCAGCGCCCGCAGCCGCCACAGCGCGCCCGGATCGAACGTGAGCCGCCGCCCGAGCGCGTCCACCCGCACGTTTGCGGCGGCGAGAGGCTGTTCCAGCGGTCCGCCAGGCTCGAGCGCGGCCACGCGAACGTCGAACTCGTCGGGAGGGAGCCGCGCCGCAAGCAGCGCGAGCTGCCGCGCCGCCCCGGAATATCGCAACGAGGGAATGACGTGGACGACCCGGATCACGGTGTCCCTCGGAGCGCAGGCGAATTCGACGGCCCGATCGCGCGCCGTCCCGCGGCGTTCGCCGCACGGCGCCGCCGCCATTATTCGCCGCGCTGACTCCGTTTGCAACGAAGGGCCGCGCGACCGCTTCGGGAGAATCCCCCTGTTCGAGCCGCGCGCGGCCGATCACAATCGAGACGTGTCTCCCGCGCCGGAGACTTCCACCGCAATCGCACACCGCCGAATTCCCGGAGGTCCGCGCCATGTTCCGCACATCGATATGCCGCACGCCGGTTCCGGCCGCCTGCGCCCTGCTGTTCGCGTTCGCCGCGACGGCGCGGGCGGACAGCGTCGAGCTGACCAACGGCGACATGCTGCACGGCAAGGTCGTGTCGCTCGACGACAAGGAGCTGCGGATCGACCGCGAACAGGGCGGGCCGATGACCGTCCCCCGCGACAAGGTGCTCACGATCCACCTCGGCGACCGCGGCCCCGTGCCGGACCCGAAACCCCCCGCGAGCGAGGACGACGCCGTTTCCCCCACCCGCCACGACGCACAGGCAGCGCCCGCCCCGCCGCGGAACGCCGCGCGCGTTTCACCCGCGGTGCTTCGAGGGACGCCGCGGCATAAGGCGGATGCCCCCTTCGACCCGGCGCGCCGCCTCCATTCATCCTTCCTCGAACGGACGGCAAGCGCTCCCGTAGGACGGATTGCCAATCCGTCCGCCGGGCGGAAACGGGGACACGACACCTTCCGGCGAGGCGGCCCATAGTCGATCGCTCAACCACTGAACGGGAAAGAGCTGCGCCCCCTGTTCTCCCCCTCAATGTGCGTAGATCTCGCAGTCGGGGCGGGCCGCCTGGAAGCGGCTGACCCCTTCGGCCGTGACGTTCGAATGATTGCAATCGATGCGCTTCAGCGAACGGATCGATGTCAATCGCCCCAGCATCGCATCGTCCAGCGGCGAGGCGAAGAACCGAATCTCTTCCAAGACCGGCAGTTTCGCGATCGAATCGACCTGCGCCGGCGTGATCGCAATGTCGTATATCTGCAGCATCTTGAGACTCCCCAGCCGGGCGAAATCGGGGAACGCCTCGGCCTCGAACGTGCAGGAATCAAGACGTAGACCTTCCAAGTCGCTCATGTCGGAAAGCGCGGCGGCGCCCGCCGCGTCGATTGAAACCCAGCCCAAACCGAGGTTGCGCAACCCGGCCACCTGAGAAATGTGCTTCCAGCCGACCGACGTGATTTGCGGGGCGGCCAGAAACAGCGAAGTCAGGTTCGGATTGTTCTCCAACGCCGCCAGATGATGGTCCGCGACGCCGACGTCGTCCAAAGCGATCCGCTCGAGCGACTGGATTGCGAACAGCCGCTGCAAGTCGGCATCGCCGAACTGCGCGGGGGGGACCCAATGCTCCACAAAGACACGATCGACCTCGATGAGCTTGTCGAAAAACCCGATATCATATTTCCTGCATATCCCTTCCAGCCACGCGGGACCATCGTAGCGCATCCTGGCCCCGCCCCCCGATTCCCGGAGGAGTTGCGCGACGTACAGGGAATCCGGCACGTAGAGCTTGAAGCGCACGATCAGCATGAAAGCGGGCACGAAGAGGGCTACCGCGATGATGAGCAGCCAGTGCCGCTTGCGGATCTGCGCGCGCCGCACCGTCGGTTTCGAATCGGGAGCATCGATTGCGCCGGTCATGTCGTCCCTCGACCGAATGGCGATCCCAGCGGGGAGCGAGAAACGCGAGAAAGAAAAAGGCGGAAAAGGGAAAGGCGGAAAAAGAAGGCGGAAAAAGGGGACGCAGCTCGTTCCGGGACCGTCCTTTGCGGGCGGATCGGCGATCCGTCCTACGCTAACGTGCCGGCTCGCGGCGCTCGAACACCAGCGGATGGTCCGACTCGGGGTGCGCCACGCGCAACGTGATCCGGCCGTCGAGCACGTCGGTCAACAGGTCGCCGCAGACTTCGGCCCGCCAGCCGCACAACAGCCGCGGGGCCGGCCCGCGCTTTTCTTTGTAAACGTGCCAGCGGACGAGGTGCTGCAAGTCGGCCGCAGTCCCCACCAGCGGCTGCGCGATCTCGATCTCCGCGCAACGGTTCGCCAGGGCGATGCTCAGCAGCTTGCCGATCACCTGCTCGTCGTCGCGGCGGCCCGACGTGCCTTCCGGGCGCGGCGAACGGGGAAGCTGGTCGGGCGGGACGGCAAGGCCCCGCTCGATGCACTCCACCAGCTCCGCCGCCCCGCGCTTGTAGTCCTTGCGGTTCATGTCGCGGGTCTGCGCGAGGTCGGCGACCGACCGCGGCTGACGGTGCACCAGCTCCAGCAGCAGATCGTCCCGCAGGATCTGCCGCGGCGATCGGTCGCGGCGGTCCGCCTCCGCCTCGCGCCACGCCGCCAATTCCCGCAGGACCGCCAGCTCGCGGGGCGAGAGCTTGTGTACGCCGGAGAGTTTCTCCCACGGCTCGCGCGCCCGATCGCGCTCGATGTCGTCGATCATCCGCCGGCACTCGGAGTGCACCCAGTCGACGCGGCCGCGGCGAAGCAGGTCCCGTTCCTGCCGCTCCCACACCGCGAGCACGTGGTCCACGTCTTCGATCGCGTAGCGGATCTGTTCGGGCGAGAGCGGGCGGCGGCGCCAGTCGGTCCGCGTTTCGCGGCTGTGCACCTGCCGCCCCAGCACGCGGGGGACGATCGTCTTGTAGGCCAGCGGATAGCTGCGGCCGCGGAAGCCCTCGGCGATCTGCAGGTCGATCAGGTTGCGCGGCGGCTGGTCGATCGCGTCGAGGCAGAACCGCACTTCCGCCTGCCCGCCGTGGACGATCACGCGGGTCTCCTCGTCGGCCATCAGCCTCCACCAGCTCGCGAGGTCGTGGACGGCGAACGGATCGACCGCCGCGACGCGCTCCTTCGTGGCGAATTGCAGCAGGCACAACTGGGGGCGGTAGGTGTATTCGGACACGAACTCGGTGTCGAAGGCGACCAGCCCCTGCGACTCGAAGTGCGCGCACAGCTCCTCGAACTCGCCCTGCTCGACGATCAACGACTCGCTCATGTCGCTCTTTCGGATGCCCCGCGGAAACGCGCCGCAATCGTCGCATCCCCCCGCACGGGAGGCAAGCCCGGCGCGTCGAACTCCGTGAACGAGCCTTGCCCTAGGCGACGTGCACATCCGACATCGACGAGCATTGTCGCGCCGCGCGAGGGCGACGTATATTGGGCCGGTCGTCGTCGATTTTCTTCGTTCGTTCTGGAGGCAGCCATGCCATCGCCCGAAGTTGCCGCCCGGCTGACGATTGCCGTCGCGATCGGGTTCGCGGCGAACTCGCTCATGGCCGATGAGGTTGAATTCCTGCGATCGGCGAACCTGGATGCGGCGGCGCGCGCGATCTGCGACGCGGCCGGGGTGCGGGGCGGGGTGTGCGTGCAGGTCGGTTGCGGCGACGGCGGGTTGACGGCCGCGTTGGGACGCGGCGGCGCGTTCCTCGTGCATGGGCTGGCCGGCGATGCGAGCGAGGAGTCCCAGGCCCGCGAGACGCTTCGGGCGCGAGGCGGATATGGAAGCGTCTCGGCGGAGCGGGCGGCGCCCGGCAAGCTCCCCTATGCCGACGATCTGGTCAACCTGCTGATCGTTCAGGACTTTCCGGCGCAGGCCGCGGCGGGGCTTGAATTGGATGAAGTGCTCCGCGTGTTGACTCCGCGAGGCGTGGCGATGCTGGGCGCGGGAACGGAGAACGCGGACGAGTTGAAGGCGAAGCTGCGAAAGGCCGGGCCGGGCGACATCGAACTGGTCGAGACGCCGGCGGGCGTCTGGGCGAAGATCGTCAAGCCCCGGCCGCCCGGAATGGACGACTGGTCGCACGCCCGCCACGACCCGTCGCGCCGCGCGACTTCGCGCGACGACCTCGTCGGTCCCACGCGGAGCCTGCGGTGGATCGACGGTCCCGGACGCGCCCGCGGTCATACCGGCCGGCCGATCGCGGCGGTCTCGGCCGGCGGCCGGTTCTTCCACATCCTGGATGAAGCGACGCCGTTCCTCGCGGTCCCCGCGGAGGCGCATCTCGTCGCGCGCGACGCGTTCAACGGCACGGTGTTGTGGAAGCGGCCGGTCCGCACGGGCGACCGCAACAGCCACTCCCCCAATGCGACGACGCTGGTCGCGGACGACGAGCGCGTCTACGCGGTCCTCGATTCGGACGGGCCGCTTCATGTTCTCGACGCGGCGACCGGGGAAACGATCGACGTGTATCTCGACACGCAGCCCGACGGCGTGATCGTCCTCGACGAAGGGATCCTGTTGCAGGAACGGGGCGACGTTCGGCTGATCGATGCGAAAACGGGCACGGCGAAGTGGTCCGTGACCGCGGGGCGCCACAAGAACGAGTTCGCCGCCGCCGGAGGGCGCGTGTTCGTCAACGTCACGCGGCTCGGCGAGATCCAGTGCTTCGACCTCGCCGACGGAAAGCCGCTGTGGAAAGCCTCTGAGAAGGAGTTCATCCGAACCCTGAGTCTGTGCGGAGTCATCGACGACACGCTGGTGATGGCGACCCGAGAGCGGCTGATCGGGTTCTCCGCCGCCGACGGCGCGCGAAAGTGGACTCGCGCGTACGCCGCGTCCGGGCGGGGGCATCCCATCAACACGTTCTTTTCGCGGGGATTGGTCTGGGCGCACGACGTCGGAAACAAGGACGCGAACCGCCCGGACGTGTGGATTGGCCTGGATCCGCGAGACGGTGGGTTGAAGCAGTCGTTCCCGGCCGGCTTTCAGGACAAGTGCGCGCTCGGGATGGCGACCGAAAACTACCTGATCACCGGCCGCGCGCACTTCTTCCAGTGCGCCACGGGAGAGGTCGACTTCCCCCACGTGGCCCGCGGCGCGTGCGGCTTCGGCACGCTCCCCGCCAACGGGCTGCTCTACACCTTCCCCACCGACTGCCAGTGCTATCCGATGCTCTACGGCATCACCGCCATGTCCCCCGAGCCAGTGCCGCACGACGGCGGCACGAAAGGCGAACTGGAACGGGGACCGGCCGCGGGCGAAACGACGGAAGCGGACCGAGCCGTCGATCTCAAGGACTGGCCCTGTTACCGGCACGATTCTCGCCGGAGCGGCGGCACGACCACGCTCGTCCCGCCGAGCGTGCGGCCGTCCTGGACGGCGGACGTCGCCCCCGGGGAACGGATCACGCCGCCGGTCGTCGCCGGGGGGCGCGTGTTCGTCGCCGCGGTCGATGCGCAACAGGTCTGCGCGTTCGACGCCGCGACCGGCCGAGAACTCTGGCGGTTCATCGCCGGGGGGCGCATTCCCTTCCCTCCCACGATCTTCGAGGGACGTTGCCTGTTCGGCTCCGAAGACGGCTGGGTCTACTCGCTCGACGCCGAAAGCGGGACCCTGGCCTGGCGGTTCCGCGCCGCCCCCGGGACCCGGCGGATCGTCGCTTACGGGCGGCTCGCCTCTCCGTGGCCGGTGTTGGGGAGCGTCACGATCGTGGACGGCGCGGCGTACGCATTGGCGGGACGCCACGGCCCGCTCGACGGCGGATTGCGGATCGTCGCCCTCGAGCCGGACTCCGGGTCGCTCATCTGGGATTCCTTCCCGAAAGAGGCGACGCGGGCCGATCTGCTGGTCGAAGGGACCGAGCACCTGTTCCTGTGGGACGCCTGCATCGAGCCGAAGACCGGACTGTACCGCGGCCGCGGCCATCGCATCGTCGAAGGGGCGCTCCGCGCCCGCGCCTCCTTTCTGACCGATGTCTGGTCGAACCGCACGGCCTGGGAGAAAGGGGGCGCCGAAGGGCAGCTGCTCGTGTTTCGCGGCAGCGGCGTCGCCGAAGATGCGAAGGACGACATCTACGGCGTCCGCGCGTTCTCCGACGCCGACAAATACACCGCGACCCGTCCCGCAAAAGGCGATTACCGGCTCTTCGCCCGCCGGGGAGAGCAAGCCGCCGATACGTGGTCGCTCGCCGTTGCAGTTCGCGCGCGGTCGCTCGTGCTGACGGGAGAGACGCTGTTCGCCGCCGGCCCCCCCGACTCGCTCCAGCCGACAGGCGGCGTGCTTCTGGCCGTCGATGCCGCCAGCGGCGCGAAGCGGGCGGAACTCGAACTCGAACAGCCGCCGGTGCTCGACGGGCTCATCGCCGCCCGCGGACGCCTCTATCTCTCGACCGTCGACGGCCGGCTCACCTGCCTCGGCGGCCGCTGACTCGACCGACGATGATGGTTCGATCTCGATTCCGGATCGGCGTAACACCCGGCTCTGCGACCGTTATCGGCAATCGGAATCGCTCGGTCGGTCCGCTCGATGCCGCCGGTCACTTCGGGATCTCGACGACTCGGTCGTCCGGTCGCGGCCTGAGCACGGTGCGCAGCGTCATCCCCTGCGGGTCCCACAGGCAGATCGAGCCGTCCGGCGCGGAGGCGGCGAGCGCCTTGCCGTCGGGCGAGAAGGCGACGCAGGAGACGTGCCGCTGCCGCTTCAGCACGCCCCGGGGCTGGCCCGTCTCCGCGTCCCAGAGGACGACGCGGCCGTCCTTGTCGCCCGAAGCGAGTTCGCGGCCGTCGGGGCCCCACGCGACGGAGAACACCCAGTTGGCGTGCTCGCGGAGCGTGCTGCGCGGTTCGCCGCTCGCGACGTCCCACAGGCGGACCGTCTCGTCGTAGCTCGCCGAGGCGAGAGTTTTTCCGTCGGGGCTGAAGGCGACGGAGTGTACGTCCCCCGCGTGCCCCTTCAAGAGATGCCGCAACTTGCCTGTGGCCGCCTCCCACAGGCGGACCGTGTCGTCCCGGCTGCCGGTCGCGACGAGCGTGCCGTCCGGACTGACGGCCAGACACGGAATCTGCTCCGTGTGCCCTTCCAGCGTCCGCACGAGCGACTTCTTTTCGACGTCGAAGACCTTCAGCGTGCGGTCGTCGCCGGCGGACAAAACGAGTCGCCCCGCCGGGTCGAAGGCGACCGCGTGAACGTCGTCGGCGTGGCCTTCGAGCGTGAGGATCGGCCGGCGGGTCGCGGGATCCCAGATTTTGATCGTCCGGTCGCCGCTGCCGGTCGCCAGCCGCGCGCCGTCGCGGGAGAAGGCGATCGAGAAGCACCAGGTGGAATGGGCCTTGACCGTCTCGACGTGCTTGCCCGTGGCCACGTCCCACCAGCGGGTGATGCCGCCGCCGTCTCCGGAGAGGAGCAGCTTGCCGTCGGGGGTGAACGCGATCGTGTGAATCGCATGGGCGTAGATGCTGATGCCACTGATGCTGCTGGCGACCGTATCGATCCCCGCCGCCGTTTCCACGCGGTCCCCCTTGGGGCGGTCCGCGGCGCGGAGGCTGCGCGGAACCGGCGTCGGCGCCTCCTTGAACAATTGCGGATCCTTCGCCTTGAGCTTCGCGAGATGTTCGCGGGCCTGGACGACGCGGGGCGGCGGCTCACCCACCTTGCCGAGCGGGACGTCGCTCGCGCTCGTGACGAGATAGGCGATGATGGCGCGCTTGGATGCGTTCGTGTCGTCACCAATCGTGCCATAGAGCGCCATCACGCGGTCTTGGACCGACCAGTCTCGCCAGGCGGCGAGATCCCGGATGGCAAAATCCGCAATCGCGGGACGGTCCAAGAGGAGCCGCATCGACCGCTGAAGCCGCTCGTCGCCGATCGGGTTCTCGATGCCGAGCCACAGGAACTGGAGTGCCTTGTACACGGCATAGACGTCGTGGAACGGCGTCCTCGGATTGCGCAAGAGCTTTTCGTCGATGAGATCGAGCCCCGGCTCTCCCGTCGCCAGCGCGTAGCCGGCGACAAGGTGGTCGAGGCCCATGCGAGCCGATTCCTCCTCTTCCTCCGTTCGGGGGCGCGTCAAATGCCTCTCGAGCAGCCGCCGGTCGTCCGCGGAGAGCGCGGCGATGTGCTTCGTCCCGGCGATCGCCAGTTCGTGTAAGGAATCTTGCGAGGCTTCGAGATCGCGGGAATCGAGTTGCCGGACGAAGTATGGGAGCCGTTTCGGCGGCGCGAGGTTTGGCTGCGGCGCCTTGGTCATGTGTTCGATCGTGGCTTCCGTCGCGCCCCGCAGCGGATACTCCCAGGACTCCACTGCCGCGTCGCGGAAGAGCAGGCACGGCATCCCGTTCGTTCCGGCCAAGTACTCGCCGAACGTCACGCGGTCGCCGGGCTTCAGCTTGTCGCCGCCCCCCTTCAGCACGCGGATGACCTCGAGCGTCGTGCTGCCGGGAGCATCCTGCAGACCTTGGCGGGCGCTGCGCCATTCGGCCAGGACGACCGTGTCGTGCCAGGCCCACCTCTCGCTGAGAGTGGGGTAGGGAGATGGCGAGGAAAGCTGCGCCTGCCCGGCGGGCGGCGCGGCCAGCACGCCGACGGCGACCAGCCCGAACAGTGCACAGCGCATTCCGGCCATCGGACGCTCCTTTCCTGAGGGGACCGCACCCGGCACGCGAGCTCGCGCGACGCCGATTGTACGTCGTTCGGCCGACGGGCGCAAGACAATTCCGCGGATTTCCCGCGAAGTGCCTGCCCCCAAGCGAAGGCGGGAGCGCCCCTCCGTCATTCCCGCGAAAGCAGTCGCGCCTCTCCGTCATTCCCGCGAAGGCGGGAATCCATGCCTTCCCATCGGCCCGGAGCAAGAAGTGGCATGGCCTATCGCAAAGCCGCTGGATGCCCGCCTGCGCGGGCACGACGCGCGCGTCGGCCTCTCCGCCGGGCCGTCCGGTCAGTGAGCTGACGAATCGTGCCCCGAGGGGCGCAACAAGTCAGCCCAGCCCAGGACAGAGCGGTGCGCCGCCCCGGGTGCGGTGGGCCATTTCGAAATCCAAGCCCTGAAAGGGCGAAACAACCCATCGCGACGCGCGCCGGGCGCGCGCGGGAACGAATCGGACAAGCCCGGCGGGAAACTTCCCGCCGGTGATTCGCGATTTCGCGTGATACGGACCGATTGGATTTCGCCCGGTTTCCTGCGGGCGACGCGAATGCTCGCGACTTTCAAGTTGCGGCCTCGGTCTGCAAGCCATGTGGAAACGTGAGTCCGAGTTTGAACCGCCCGGTTGCTTCGCCGTGATCGTCGGCTATGCGCTCGGATGCTATCTCGCAGCCCCGATCCCGTGGCTTGCCGGCGCTCCCGCGTGGTATGTGCTGTTCGCGCCGGTCACGGTTCCGCTGACGTTCGTCTTCGTGGCGATGTTCATCGGCAATCCGGAAGTTCCGATCAACGGTTTTCCCTGGCTCGCGTTCGTGGCCTGGATGACGTTGTGGACCGGCGGCGTGGGGATCGTCCGGATTTACGAGAGGCAGACCATACTCATCTGGCCGGTTGTCGTCGTGCTCGCCGGATACCTGCTCTTCGGGGCCGCTTGGATCACGGCGTGATCGCCCGACGATTGCCCGCGCGGCGACCGGCGGGTACGCTCCGGGCGAACGACCCCTTCCACCGGAGCCAGCCGATGCGACTCTCTCACGACGTGGTGATTGCCGGATTTCTCGCGCTGATCGCAACCGCGGCGCCGACCATCGTTCGGGCGGATGAACGGGAGAAGCAAGGTCACGAGCATGCCGTCGTCGCCAGCGATCACGAGCTGGCGAGCGCCGCCGGAGTCGAGATGCTCGAACGCGGGGGGAACGTCGTCGATGCGGCGGTCGCCACCGGGTTCGCCCTTTCCGTGCTGCGGCCGGAATCGTCGGGCATCGGCGGCGGCGGGTTCATGGTGATCTGGGACGCCGACCGCGGCGAGGCGGTCGCCCTTGACTACCGCGAGCGCGCACCGAAACAGGCGACCCGCGACATGTTTCAGCCGGCGGGGCTGTCGAAGGAGGAGCAGGCGCGGCTCAGCCGCACCGGGCACCTCGCGACGGGCGTGCCGGGCCACGTCGCCGGGCTGTGCTACGCGCTCGAACATTACGGGACGCTCGACCTGAAGACGGTCCTCGGCCCCGCGATCAAGCTGGCGAGCGAGGGGTTCCCGGTGGACCGGGTGGCCCGCGGCGCGCAGCTCGGAGCGCTGGCGAACTTCGAGAAGGACCCGGAATATCGCCAGCGGTTCGCGGCGTTCCACGAGCAATATCTGCACGGCGGGAAGACGCCGGAGATCGGGGCGATCGAGAAATCGCCGCAGCTTGCCGTGCTGCGATTGATCGCCGAGCGGGGGGCCGACGCCTTCTACAAGGGTCCGGTCGCCGAGGCGCTGGTCGCCGAGTCGCGGCGCGGCGGAGGGCTGCTCACGCTGGAGGACCTGGCGGCGATGAAGCCGATCGTCCGCGAGCCGTTGCGCGGTCGGTACGGGAAGCTCGACATCGTGACGATGCCGCCGCCTTCGAGCGGCGGGATCGCGCTGCTCGAAACGCTGCACATTCTCTCGGCCTACGAGGCGGAGCATCCGAACGCGAAGCTCGACCAGCTCGGGCCGGACGATCCGCTGTATCTGCACCTGCTCACCGAAGCGATGAAGCACGCCTTCGCCGACCGCGCGGAGTTCCTCGGCGACGCGGACTTCGTCCAAGTCCCGGTCGCGCGGCTCACCAGCCGCGCGTACGCGGCCAAACTGGCGAAACGGATCGACCCGGACAAGACGAAGCCGCCGGAGGCGTATGGACGGTTCGCGCCGCCGCGCGACGGGGGGACGACGCACTTCTCGATCATCGACGCCGGCGGCAACGCGGTCGCCTGCACCGAGACGGTCAACACGAGCTACGGGAGCTACGTCGTCGAGCCGAAGTACGGCATCCTGCTCAACAACGAGATGGACGACTTCGCCGCGGTGCCGGGGCAGCCCAACGCCTTCGGTCTGGTGCAGAGCGAGAAGAACGCGGTGGAGCCGGGGAAGCGGCCGCTGTCGAGCATGACTCCGACGATCGCGGTCGAGGAGGGCCGGGCGGTGTGCGTGGTCGGGGCGTCGGGGGGGCCGCGGATCATCAGCGCGTCGCTGCAGGTGCTCCTCAACATGACCCGCTTCGGCATGCCGGTCGAGGAGGCGGTGAACCGCCCGCGGATCCATCACCAATGGCTGCCGGACGAGCTGCACGTCGAAGCCGCCCTGTGGGAGAAGGTCCACGAACCGCTCGCGGCGCGGGGCCACGCGGTGAAAAAGGGGCCGGCCGGCTCCGCCTGCCAGGCGGCGTCCCGCGGCGAAGACGCGGTGTTCGGCGCCAGCGACCCGCGGAAGAACGGCAAGGCCCGGGGGTATTGATGGGGGGAGCTATCAGCTATCAGCTATCAGCTATCAGGGGTCAGGGTCAGGCGGACGTTGTCCCGATCTGTCATGGACAAGCCGTCGTGCTATGAATGCCGGCGAAATTCGTGGTGTGCGAAGATTTCATGAGGTCGCCTTACGGACGTAGTTCCGCAATGCGACCCTCGCCCACGTGAAGCGGAATTGCCACGATCAATCGCCCGGCGGGCGGATTGGCAATCCGTCCGACCGGCGCGCAAAGCGAAGAAATCGAGACTTGATACCACCATGAACACACTCGGCCGCTTCGGTCCCGGATTGCTCGTCACTGCGGCGTTCATCGGCGGGGCGGCCGGGACTGGAAGCTGTGCGAAGTCCCGGTGATGGCGAATGAACCGACTCTCGACCCTCGACCGTCAACCGACGACCATCGGCTCACGCGAACAGCGCTCCGATCGGCTGGCCCTCGCCGTCGCGCGTCACGTAGAACGGGCGGCGCTCGACTTCGTAGGCGAGCCGGGGGCTGATGCCGAGGGCCGCGTAAATCGTCGCGTGCAGGTCTTCGATGACCACGCGGTCGCGGACGGTGGTGCAGGGGCGTTCGTCGGCGGTTTCGCCGTACACGAAGCCGCGCTTCATCCCGCCGCCGAACAGGAGCACGGAGCCGGCCCCGGTGAAGTGCCGGTGCATGCCGTAGTGCTTCAGCTCCTCGATCTTCGGCGGGACTTCGACCTGGTCCTTGACCTTCTCCTCGGGGCGGCCTTCGAGCATCATGTCGCGGCTGAATTCGCTGGCGAGCACGATCAGCGTGCGGTCGAGCAATCCCCGCTGTTCGAGATCGAGCACGAGCTGCGCGACCGGGGCGTCGATCATCCGCTTCAATTCGCGGAGGCGCGTGTGGCCGTTGTCGTGCGTGTCCCAGTGCAGGAAGGGAACGTACTCGGTCGTGACCTCGATGAACCGCGCGCCGGCCTCGACCAGCCGCCGGGCGAGCAGGCAGCCCAGCCCGAACCGGCCTGTGCCGTACGCGTCGCGGACTTCCTTCTTCTCGAGCGAGAGGTCGAACGCTTTTGCCGACGGAGAACTCAACAGGCGGCGCCCGTTCTCCATCGACCGCATCAGCGACTCGCGCTGATGGTCGCTGCCGTGACGCCCGACCGGGCTGGCGTCGGCGAGCTTGCGGAACGCGCGGAAGCGGTTCTCGAAGCGCGACTCGGTGACGCCCCGCGGCGGGCGGACCGCCTCCTTCGCCTGGTCGGGATGCGCGACGACGAACGGCCCGTACTCGCTGCCAAGGAACCCCGCCGTGTGGAACGCCTTGAGCTCCTCGCTCTCTCCCGTGTCGAACCGCTGGCCGATGTCGATGAACGCGGGAACGGCGGGCTCCTTCGGGCCGAGCGTGCGGGCGATCACCGAGCCGAGGTGGGGCGCCGCCACGGTCGACGGCGGCGCATATCCCGTGTGCCAATGGTACTGGTGCCGCGAATGGAGGATGTGCCCGAGGTCCCCCGCCGTGTACGACCGGACGAGCGTCGCCCGGTCCATGACCTGCGCGATCCGCTCGAGTCCTTCGGAAATCTTGATCTGATCGACCGCCGTGTCGATCGCGGGGAACGTGCTCAGCACGCGGTTCGGGTCCATCCCCTTCTCGAACGGCGTGTGCCGCTTCGGGTCGAACGTCTCCGTGTGCGCCATTCCCCCGGCCATCCACAGCACGACGACGGCATCCGCCGTCGCTTGCGGTTTCGCGGGAGCGCCGAACAACCTCGGCTCACCCGCCGCGAGGGCGGCGAGCGTCGCGGCGGAGGCGGACTTGAGGAAATCGCGGCGGGTGAAGTCGGTCGTATGCATGGGCGCCTGCGTGAATCGCGAGTCAGAACAGGTCGATCATCTGCTCGCCCCCGTGATCCGGGTTGCCGAGCAAACGCTGGCCGATGGGATCGACGACGAAATCGAGGATTTCCAAGGGGACCTGACCGATCAACACGGGACAGTCATCCGGAATCTCCGAGACTTCCACGAGGCAGTCCCGGTCCTGAACCGTCAGTCGCACGGGATCGTAGATGCCGAATTCGAATACCCCGGCGGCGGTCCGAGCGGTCCGCGTCCGCCGGCGCTCGAGTCCCAGTTGCGCCACGAGTCGCCGGGGAAGCGAGAGCAACGTGGCTCCAGTGTCGACGACCGCATCCTCGACCTCGATTCCGCGGATCTCGCTGGGGGCGATGAGTTGTCGCTCGGCGAAGTACACATCCCGCAGGTTCTCGATCCGCGCCGGCACGACGACCTTGCCCGTCGTGATGATCTCCATGAGGCCCCTCCCCGGCGAGGTTGTGAAGGATTCGGCGCGCGTCATGCCCGCGAAGGCGGGCATCCAGCGGCGGCGCGGACGGCGGGCTGGATTCCCGCCTGCGAATGACGGAGTCGCGCTCTTGGAAGTACTATCAGTATATCAATTGGAACTCCGGCAGCATCGCCAGCACCCACAGCAGGTCCTCGATGCCGCTCGCGCCGACCGGATCGCCGAGCAGTTCGCGGGCCGTCTCCCGCTCGGCTTCGTCCGGTCCGCGGCCCAGCGCGTGCCGGTAGAGCGCGTCGATCAGCGCGTCGGCTTCCAGGTCCCGCGCCAGCCAGCGCTTCGCGCCCCCGCGGAGCGTCGCGTTGAGCGTCTCGCCGTTCGTCAACTCGAGGGCCTGGAGCGTCGTGGCGATCGACTCGCGGCGGGTGACGACCTGCTCGCGGTTCGGCCGCCCGAGCGCCCGCGTCAGCGCGTCGTCGTTGACGAGCGCGGCCCGCACGCGCCGCGGACGTTCCCGATCGTCGGCGACCGGTTCGGCCGGCGCAGGAAGCTTGACGGCGGCCTGCGCGGGCCACGAATCGGCGACCGTCGAGACGGCGTCCGCGAACTGCTCCGCCGTCATCCGCCGCACGAGCGGGCCCCGGAAGACGAAGTCGCCGGCGTCGGGAGACGGTGCGCCGACCGCCGCCATCTGGTACGCCCGCGACGTGCAGAGGATCTCCAGCGTGCGCTTCAGGTCGTAATCGTGCTCGGCCAGATCCGACGCGAGCCAGTCGAGCAGGTCCGCGTGCCAGGGGGGCTGGTCCATGTCGTCGGTCGGCTCGACGAGCCCGCGGCCGAACAGGATCGCCCACAGGCGATTGACGATCGTCCGCGACAGCCGGCCGTTCTCGCCGTGCGTGAGCAGTTCCGCGAGCTGGTTCATCCGCGCCTGCTTCGGCGCTTGCGGGTCGATCTTCCCGAGCTGGGGGAACAGGAACGCGACCTCCGCCGTCGCCCCGGTCGGCCGATCGCAGCGGTGGATTTCGAGCGGCCGATCGGCGAACACGGCCGCCAGCCCGTAGGCGTCGCGCAGCGTCCACTGGTTGACGAAGCTGTCGTGGCAGGAGGCGCATTTGAGGTTCGTCCCGAGGAACACCTGCCCGATCGACTGGGCCGCCTGCATCTCCCGCCGCTGGCTGGCGTTCACCACCCCCCGCCACTGGATGCCCAGCGTGAACCCCTCCGCCCCGGGAGCGCCACTCGCCAGCTCCCGGACGAACTCGTCGTAGGACTTGTTGTCGTGCAGAGACCGGTAGAGCCAGTCGGTGATCGGCCGGCGGCCGCCGTCGATGTAGCCGGTCCCCCGGTAGGCGTTCCGCAGCGCGTCGTTCCAGAACGTGAGCCAGTGCACCGCGTACTCGTGTTTGTCGTCGAGCAGCGCGCGGACCAGCCGCGCGCGCTTGCCGGGCGTCGCATCTTTCTCGAACGCGACGAGCCGTTCGGGCGAAGGCAACAGCCCGATCAGGTCGAGGTGCGCCCGCCGCGCGAACAGCCGGTCCGACACCGCCGGTCCCGGCTCGACGCCGTGGTTCGCGAAGTACGGCGCGAGGAAGCGGTCCACCGGGTTCACCAGTCCCGAGCCGACCGGCGCCGGAGGGATCTCCGGCCTCCGCGGCGCCAGCGGCGCGACCGGGAACGAACCGAACCGGAACCCCGCCTCCCACTTCGCGCCTCCGTCGATCCACCTCCGCAACAGCTCGATCTGCTCGCGCGCGAGCGGCGGGGCCTCCGCCGGCATCCGCAGCGACGCGTCCTCCGCGGCGACGCGGGCGATCAGCTCGCTCTGCGCCGCGTCGCCGGAGACGATCGCCGGCCCGGAATCGCCCCCCGCGAGCAGTTGCTCACGGGTCGCGATCGACAGGCCGCCTTTCGGCTCGTCCCCCGTGTGGCACCGCGCGCAGTGCCGCTGCAGGATGGGAGCAATCTCCGTGTGGAAATCGACCCCGGCCGACGCGGGCGGCGAGTCGGGATCGGACTGCGCGAACGCGAATTCGACGGACGATAACGCCGCGAGCAGTCCGAGCGCCGCGGAGCGAAGCATGAGCATGAAGCGAATCCGCAGTGGAGATCGCAGGGGACGGCGCCGCAGGTGGTTGACGCCGCCGGTCGGCGTCGCCGCATCGAGTGTAACGCCTGCGGACCGGTGGAACCAAGCCGCGGCGTTCACGGCATTCCCGCTCAGGCGAGATCGAACAGCAGCAGTTCCGCCGGCTCCTCGGCGGCGATCGCGATCTCGGCCACGTCGCCGATCGCCGCGCCGTCGCCGGCTTCGAGCGATGTCCCGTCGAGCCGCACCCGGCCGCGGATCACTTGCAGCCAGGCGTGCCGGCCGCCCGCGAGGCGGTGCGTCACCTCGTCTCCCGGTTCGAGCAGCGCGGCGTACATCGCCGCGTCCTGGCGGATCGTCACGGATCCCTCTCGGCCGTCGCGCGAGGCGACGAGCTTCAGCCGCCCGCGCTTGTCCGCGTCGGGAAAATGCTTCTGCTCGTACCCCGGCTCGAGCCCTTTTTCTTCCCGCTCGTCGCTTTTGCGGAGTTCGATCATGGCTTCTTGTCCCGGGCGGCCTCGGCTTCGATCTCCGCTCGGGTCTGCGCCTTGAATTGGCGTTGGGCGCGTCTCCGCTGAAGCGTCGGCCACACGAGCCGATCGAACGAGAACCGCCCCGGACCGGACAACAAGATCGCGACCAGCACGACGCCGAGCGTGAGCGGGAATTCCATCCCGTCCTTGCCGCTGAACTGATCGGGATGCACATGATAGATCGCCATCCCCATCGTCACGATCAGCGGGATCGCCGCGAGCCGTGTGAAGAAACCGATCAGCACGAGAGTCCCGCCGGCGAACTCGGAAATCGCCGCCAGCCACGCCATCAACACCGGGTTGGGAATCTGGAGACCTCGCAGGATGTCGGTGAACCCGGCCATTCCCATCCCATCGAACCACGGCTTGCCGAACAGCTTCTGCCCGCCGTGGTAGATGAACACGACCCCCACCACGAGCCGCAGCAACAACAACGCCACGTCGGTCAACAGCGGATTGCGCGGGTTGAACATGTCGGAATTTCCTGCTGGGGACGTGCAGCTCCGCTGCATCCGATCTGAACTACAAAGACTTCAGAGTTTTGTTGCTTGCGAAAATTTTTCGACCACGGATTCCACTGATGGGCACTGATGAAGAAGGGATATCCGTGCTCATCCGTGATATCCGTGGTGGAATGAACTTCGATTGGTTCCGCGTCCGGCCAGTCGGTTTCATCTCCGCGTCCTCGGCGCTCTCTGCGGTTCAAGATGTCACCGAAAGTCGTCCGAATGATCCGAACCGCGGAGTGCGCGGAGGGCGCAGAGGACGGTGCGTTGGCTGCCATACTACAACGAAGTTGAGATTGGTTCCGGTTCCGCCGGCTGGGTAATCCGTGAAATCCGTGGTTGTTCCGGCCTTCGATCATCCGGTGTGGCGCGTCGGTGAAGAAAACTCATCCACCGATTACGCGGATTTTCGACTGGCGACTATTCCGTCTCCTCCAGGAACTTGCGGATCGCCGCGTTGACCGGTTCAGGGTTCTCGAGCGGGGCGAGGTGCCCGGCGTCCGCGATCTGCACGAGCTGCGCGTTCATCAGCGCGATCGCCATCCGCTTCATCTCGGCCGGCGGCGTGAGCGCGTCCTCCACGCCGACGATCAACAGCGTCGGCACTTCGACCTTCTCGAGAGACTCGCTCATGTCGGGCCGCTCCGCCATCCCCCGCAGCGCCGCGGCGATCCCCTCGGGATCGGTCCCCTCGATCATTCGCCGCACCATCGCGACGACCTCCGGCCGATCGCGGCGCGTCGCCTCGGCGAACAGCTTGTCCTCCAGCGCCTTGGCGATCGCCGCCGCCCCGTGCGCAAGGGCCGTCTCGGCCATGCGATGCCGGTTCTCTTTCGCCTCGTCGGAATCGGCGGCGGCCTTCGTGTCGCACAGGACCAGCCGCCGCAGCCGACCCGGGTGCTTGTGCGCGAACTGCCAGGCGATGTAGCCCCCCATCGACAGGCCGCAGAAGGTGACCGGCTCGACGACGCCGAGCGCGTCGAGCAGGTCGCGGAGATCGTCGGCGAACCGCTCCATCGTCGCCGTCCCCGCCGTCACGTCGCTCCCGCCGAACCCCCGCAGGTCCGGCGCGATCACGCGGTGCGTGCGGGAGAACTCGTCGAGCTGCGGCCGCCACGACTCGTGATTCAGCGGGAACCCGTGCACGAACAACAACGGCTCCCCCTCCCCCGCCTCGAACACCGCGAGGTGCACCCCATCGACGTCGATGCGCCGGCTGGTCATCGCCCGATCCCCCGATTTGGAGCAAAATCGCCGCCTCCGTCCCCCGCCGACGCTATCATACCGAGCGAGAATGGGCCAGCGAACGACGGTTCTTCACGGGGCAGCCCTCACCGAAGCGAGAAAGTTGGCTGGGGTGACGATCGGGATTCCCTGGAAGTTCCCCAATGGAAGCAGATGTCGGCGATCTCCCGTCACGACGTGCCCTCATGCACCAGAGCGTCGACGAACTCCTCGCGCTGGTCCTCGGATCGCGTGTCCCAGTCGAGGCCGTCATCAGCGACGCATCTCCACTGATTGCGCTGGCCGCAATCTGGAACTGGACGCCGGCGAGGCGGAAGCGACCAGTGCGGCGATAATCGCTGGCGGGTCGTGAAGGCAGGGCTTTATTAGCCCCGACATTCATGTCGGGGTCCTCCGGCGCAAAACGATCGATGCGCAAGCCCCGTTCACGGGGCTTCTGATGTTCGAGGGCTGAAGCCGCCACAGCGAGAAGCCTCGTGAACGAGGCTCCGCAATCGAACCCGGATGGCCACGAACCCGGCATGAATGCCGGGTTTATGAATCAGCCGCGATCGCCCGCCAGTGATTCTTGCCACGCCCCGTTCGCTCCAGCGGCGCCGGGCGCGTGGCCGACGCGGCATATCGCGGTTACACTGGCGCATGAAGACGGCGATGAAGTTCCAGGCCGACGGCGCGTGAAGCATGGGACCGTTCCCTAAATCGTTCCTTTTCGTTTTCGGAACAGTCCTGATCGCCATCGGGGCGTTTCTCACGCTCTTTTACGGAGTCTGGATCAAGCGAAGAGAGGTCGGCGCGGGGCTGGACACGCCGGAGAAGCGGATCGCCCTGTACGTCGCCATCGGAATCGGCGCCGCGTTCATCGGCGGAGGCGTGATCTTCCTCGTTCTCATGTACTGATGAAGAATGACATCCGTGCCCATCCGTGAAATCCGTGGTGGAAAGAGTTCGCGTCCGCCCGATCGACTTCCTCTCCGCGTCCTCGGCGCTCTCGGCGGTTCAAGACGTTGCCAACCCGTCCCGAATGATGCGAACCGCCGAGGGCGCAGAGGGCGGTGCCTTGGCTGCGGTACTACAAGGAATCGGTTTCGGCTCTGCCCGGCTGGGGAATCCGTGGTCCGGCCTCGGCGTCACGCGACGATATTGCATCGACGATCGCCGCAGCTTGGCGTATCATGGGGTCGCCATCGTGACGTGAAAAGGAACAGCGTTGTGAACCGGATCATTGTCAATTCGAGAGTCGGGCAGGACGGCGTTCTGAAGTTGACGCTGCCGATCGGTCCCGAGGACGCGGATCGCGAGGTCCGCGTCATCGTCGAACCCGCGGCCGAATCATCGGCGTCGGCGGCGGATGAGTGGCGGCGGGGAATCCTCGAAACCGCGGGCACGTGGCAGGGGGATTTCAAGCGGCCGGAGCAAGGGAGCTATGAACAGCGACTGCCATTGCGCGAGCAAAGCTTTCCTTCAATCCAGCCCCGCGCACCCAAGCGCACTTGAACCCTGCCAGCGAGAGAAGCATGGTGCGTCCTGCCGTCGAGAAGATTTCATTCATTGAACTTGCGCAGCGCGTCATTGAGAACGTCGGCAAGCCCATGAGCGCGGCCGAGATTTGGGCAACGGCGCAGCAGACGGGACTCGCCGAGCGCCTCCAGAGCACCGGGAAGACGCCGGAGGCTTCGTTGGGTGCTCGTCTTTACACGGACGTCCAAAAGCCGACTTCCCCATTCGTCAAGGTTGGCGCTCGTCCTGCGCGCTTCTTGCTGAAGTCGCTTGCTGCCTCAATCCCTGATCTCCAGCAGCACGTCGCGGCGCAGCCTACGCCCCAGGTCAAGCAGCAGACGTACAAAGAACGCGAACTGCACCCCCTGCTGGTATGGTTTGCGGACGGTAACTTCGGCGCTCATTGCCGGACGATTCGCCATGAAAAATCACTCAAAAAGGGCGAGAAACAGAATCAGTGGATCCATCCGGATGTCGTCGGCTTCGCGCTCACCACGAAGGACTGGACCCACGAGGTCGTCCAGCTTGTTCAGAGCAGCGGGGGCCTCCCTGCTCGCCTCTACTCGTTCGAAGTGAAGGTGACGCTCGATTTCCTGAGTCTTCGCGAGTATTTCTTCCAGGCGGTCTCGAATTCGTCCTGGGCACACGAAGGCTATCTCGTCGCGGCCGATATCGACGAGGATCCGGACTTCCGAGCGGAGCTTACGAGGCTCTCGCAAAGTTTCGGAATCGGGGTCATTCAGTTGAAGACGACGGATCCTCTGGATAGCGCCCTTCTTCTGGCTGCGCGCGAGAAGACCGAGATCGACTGGAAAACCGTAGATCGCATCGCGGCCGTGAATCCGGACTTCGAAGACTTCATTGGTTCGGTTGCGAAGTCAGTGAAGATCAATCAGCCTGCCGTGAACAACTTCGACAAGCTGCTCTCAGACGCGGAATTGGAATTGCACTTGAAGAGGATCACGGGCAGATAAGACTTGGCGTTCAATTATCGACTCTCAACTCCCATGCCAGCCCTCCTCGACCGCTTCCTCCGCTACGTCAAGATCGACACCCAGGCCGATGAGCATAGCGATTCGGTTCCTTCCACCGCGAAGCAGCTCGAATTGTCGCGGCTGCTCGCGCGGGAGTGCGAGGAACTGGGATTGAGCGACGTGTCGCTCGACGAGCATGGGATCGTGCTGGCGACCGTGCCTGCGACGGTGACGCATGATGCCCCCGCGATCGCCTTCGTCGCGCACGTCGACACGTCGCCCGAGTTCTCCGGCGCGAATGTGAAACCGGTCGTGCACGAGGATTACCAGGGGGGCGACATCGTGCTGCCCGGCGATCCGAGCCGGGTGATCCGCGTGGCCGAGAACCCGGCGCTGGAAAAACTCATCGGCGGGACGATCGTCACCACCGACGGGACGACGCTGCTCGGGGCGGACGACAAGGCCGGGATCGCCGTCATCATGACCGCCGCCGCGCATCTCGTCGCCCATCCCGAGATCCCGCGCGGGCCGGTGCGACTGTGCTTCACCTGCGACGAGGAGATCGGCCGCGGCGTCGATCATCTCGACATCGCGAAGCTCGGCGTGGCGTGCGCCTACACGCTCGACAGCGAGGGCGTGGGGCGGATCGATGCCGAGACCTTTTCCGCCGACCTGGCGGTCGTCACCGTGCGGGGAGTCAACACGCACCCCTCGGTGGGGAAGGATGCGATGGTGAACGCGATCCGCATTCTCGCCGCGTTCCTCGACCGCCTGCCGCAACATGCGCTCTCCCCCGAAACGACCTGCGGCCGCGACGGGTTCCTGCACCCTTACGAGATCGAGGGGAGCGTGGCCGAGGCGCGGGCGCGGATCATTCTCCGCGACTTCGAGACGCCGGCGCTCGCCGAGTACGCGGCGCTGCTCGAATCGATCGCGGCGACGCTCCGCGCGGAACATCCCAGGGCGAAGATCGAGATCGCGATCCGCAAGCAGTACCGCAACATGCGCGACGGGTTGGAGAAGGAGCCGCGGGCGCTGCCGCTGGCGATCGCCGCGACGCGCGCGGCGGGACTCGAGCCGCGGGAAGACGTCATCCGCGGCGGAACGGACGGCAGCCGGTTGACGGAACTCGGCCTCCCCTGCCCGAACCTCAGCACGGGTCAGCACAACCCGCATTCGCCGCTGGAATGGACCAGCGTCGAGGAGATGCGGCAGGCGGTGAACGTGCTGGTGGAATTGGCGCGGCTGTGGGGGCGAGAGCGGGGTTGAGGGCGTGGGGGGCGGCCTGAATCCCGCCCCGCGTGGCGCGCGGGCTTGTTTCGCGATTGTCGATCGACGAGGTGCGACATGGCTGAGTTGAAGACGAAGCCGACCGGCGAGAGCGTCGAGTCCTTTCTCGATGCCATCGCCGACGAGCGGAAGCGGGCGGACGCCTACGCGATTCTCGCGTTGATGCGCGAGGTCACCGGCGAGGCGCCGCGGATGTGGGGGCCGAGCATCGTCGGGTTCGGCAGTTACCACTACAAGTACGCGACCGGCCGCGAGGGGGACTGGCCCCTCACCGGTTTCTCCCCCCGCAAGCGGAACCTCACGCTCTACGTCGGCTGCGACATCGAGCGGTACGCAAATCTGTTGAAAAAACTAGGCAAGCACACGACGGGCAAGGGATGCCTGTACGTGAAACGGCTCGACGACATTCACCTGCCGACGCTCAAGGAACTGGTGAAGCGCTCGGTAAAGGACCTGCGCAAATCGGGGCAATGATCGAGTGGCAGGTGAAGCGTGATGCCAGCGACCCGGACGCTCGAAGCGTCCGGGTCGCTCGCTCAGCAGCCCGGTTGCCGCGGAAGGCGGCGATTCTCAGTACTTCGGGCCGCCTTCGTACTTCAAGCCGCGGGGGGCGGCCTGCGCGCGGACGGCGTCGAAGATCGCCTGGTCGAGCGAGTCCTTCTTCCCGCCCGATTTCTTCTCGATCTCCTGCTTGATGTAGTCCTGCCGCTGCTGCGAGACCTGTTCGATCTGCTTGCGGATCTCGTCGCGGCGGGCGGCCTGCTGTTCGAGGTACTCCTTCCGCTCGGCTTCGGTCATCTTCAACAGCGCTTCGGGAAGTTTCTTTTCACCCGCGAGCTTGTCGAGGTCGGCGGGGTTCACGCGGCCGTCGGCGAAGTCCTGCACCAGCTCGGCCGCGCCGACTCCGCCGCCCCCGAGGCCCCCCAGGCCCCCGCCGAACGCCGCCTTGCCCGACTCCTTCGCCCGGAACTCGGCCCGGCCCGCCTTGGCGGTCGCGGGGGCCGCGTCGGCCTCGGCATCGGCCGCGTCGAGCTTGTCAGCCAGCGCCCTCCGCTCGCGCTCGGCCCCATAGTAGACCCGCGTGGCGGAAAGTTCTCCATCGAGTTTCGCCAGCTTTTCGTCGAACGGGGTCGCCGCGAGCACCGCCCCGCCGGACTGCTCGACCCGGAAATACTTCCCCTCGGCAAGCTGTGCGATCTTCGTCCACACGGGGGTCGTGTCGGTCTGGCTGCCGCACTGGATCGTGTTGATCACGATGCTCTGCTTGGCCGCCTGCTCGCAGGAGGCGGGATACTGCACGTCGTCCTTGTAGTCCGTGTGCGGAGGCGCGTCGCCGACGAGGAAGATCACGCGGTAGGTCTTGTCGTCGGCGCTCCACTTGATTTTCGTCAACGCTTCGTGCAGGGCCTGGTTGACCGACTCGGGACCGTCGCCGCCTCCTTCCGCGCGGAAGCCCATCAGCTCCTTGTGGACCGCGTCGAGGTCGTCGGTGAGGTCCGTCACCTTGGTGACGTACGCGTCGCCGCGGTCGCGGTAGCCGACCAGTCCCATCTTGATCGTGGGGGCGGGCTTGGCGGTGGCGAGCGTGTTGGCGATCGCCCAGATCTTCTCCTGGGCGGCCTGGATCAGGCCGCTCATGCTGCCGGTCGTGTCCAGGACGAACACGACCTCGACGGCGGGCTTGCCCTCTTTTCCGGTCCCGACTTCTGGTATGGGCTTGCCGGCTTCCTCGGCCGCGATCGCGAGCGACCCTCCCAGGGCGAACGACAGCCAGGCGACCAGACGGACGGAGCGTTTCATGGCGATCTCCTCGATTTCTCGGTGATGGATCATCCTCGATCCGTCGCCGATAGGCGCTGCGGGCGACGGTTCCACCGGCTGAGACGCGGGACGGGCTGCGAAAGTTCCCACTGCTGGAGTCCAGCCTTCAGGCTGACGATGACAGGTTGAAGCCTGTACTCCAGCTTTCCGCTGGCACGGAACGCATCCACCGGCCATAATACGTTCGCTTCCCGCGAATCCGCCACCGGAGGGGCCGCCCTCATGCCGCGAACCGACGATGCGCGTCGCGCCGTGCACTCCCGCCGCCTGTTCCTCCAGGCGGGATCGCTCGCGGGGCTGGGACTGAACCTTCCGCAACTGCTCGCGGCACGGTCCGCGGAGACGCGATCGCCGGCGGCGAACTCCGGCCGGGCGAAGACGTGCATTCTGCTCTACATGACGGGCGGCCCCGCCCAGCAGGAGACGTTCGACCCCAAGCCCGAGGCCGACCCGGAGACCCGCGGCCAGTTCGCCCCGATCGACACCAACGTCCCCGGCGTGCGGATCTGCGAACTGCTCCCCCGGCTCGCCCGGCAGGCGCATCGCTGCGCGATCATTCGCTCGACCTGGCACGAGAGCGACGTTCACGGCGTCGGCGTGCATTACAACCTGACGGGACTGAAGCACGCCCCCCGCGCCAGCGGCGAGCCGCAGTTGGACCGCCGCGATCCCCCCTGCATCGGCGGCGTGATCCGCCAGCTGCGCGGCGACCGCAACGGGCTGCCCGCGGCGGTCCATTTGCCGGTGCGGATCGGCGACCAGAACAACGTCCAGTGGGGCGGGCAGCACGCGGGCTTTCTCGGTCCGAACTACGACCCGCTGATGCTCATCGACGAGAACTGGCTCCCCGGCGAGCCGATGCCCGGCTCGATGCTGCCGAAAGGGGTGGACGAGCGGCGGGCGGCGGTCCGCGAGGAACTGCTCGCCCGTTTCGGCGCGAGCTACGCCGTCCGCTCGCCGCAGGAAGAGGCGCACGACCGGATGCTGCGGCAGGCGTTCGACATTCTGCACTCGAGCGCCGCCTTCCGCGCGTTCCGCATCGACGACGAGCGGCCCGAGACGCGCGCCCGCTACGGCGACAACAAGTTCGGGCGAAGCTGCCTCGTCGCGCGGCGGCTCGTCGAGGCGGGAGTGGGCCTCGTCACCGTCCCGTGGATGCACCTTTTCTCGCCGGTCGCGACGACGAAGACCCCCAACTTCGACACGCACTTCAAGCACTTCGACCTGATGCGCGACCATTTGTGCCCGCCGGCGGACCAGGCGTTCGCCGCGCTGCTCGACGACCTCGCCGAGCGGGGCATGCTTGACGAGACGCTCGTGGCGTGGACGGGGGAGTTCGGCCGCACGCCCAAGATCAACGGCAACGCCGGCCGCGACCACTGGGGGAAGGTCTACAGCACGGTGCTCGCGGGGGGCGGAGTGCGGGGGGGAATCGTCCACGGGGCGAGCGACCGCAACGGCGGCGCGCCGGCCGAGTCGCCGGTCCACGTGACCGACTTCGTGGCGACGATCTACCACGCGCTGGGCTACGGCCCCACGACCCGCGTGGTCGACGTCGCCGGCCGCCCGCACTTCGTGGTGCAGGGAACGCCGGTGCGGGAGTTGTTCTGAGTAGCAATCGAATCGGGACGCGTCGAATGTTTGCGCAGTCGCGACGCTCGCGGCGCGGTCTCGCGGGGCGGCGGCTTGTCGTGCTGATCGTCGTTGGCGCGATGCTCGTGCTGGTCCTCGCGGCAGTCGATTACTATGTGACATCCGTCAGCGACGCACTGCACATCGCCTGCACGGTCGAAGCGCAGGGCGGAGAAGTCGCCTTCGAGTATTCCGGGCCGGATTGGTTCGTGGAATGGTGTGAGAAGGGCAACGTCCGCGCCTTCGGAAGGCTGGTTCAAGTCGGACATCCGCCTCCGCCGATTCCCCTGGCGATCACCGAGACGGGTGTGCCATTGACGCCGCTGGCCGACCAAGACCTGCGGCGCCTGTTCCGAATCCCGACGCTGAAATGGATCTACCTCGAGGCCCTCGACCGCGTTTCCGACGAACATCTCGCGGGGTTGAGCAAGACTCGGGAATTGGAAATTCTGCGCCTGGAACGGCCCAGCATCACGATCGTCGGCTTCAGGTATCTTACGGCAAGAAAAGGACTTCTCAGATTGGGCTTGGCGGGGATTTCCGTTGATGCGGAGCGCGGCGAGTGCATCGCGGCACTCGATCGACTCGAAATGTTGTGGCTCGACGATTGCCGATTCCCCGACGGACTGTCCTTCATCGAAGGACTGGGTCGTCTACGGAACCTCAATCTGGCCGGTGCGACGCTGGACGCGGAGGATGTCGAATCGATCGCGCAACTGCCGGAATTGAGAGAGCTGAACGTGAACGGCACCGCGGCGAACGATGCGATGCTGGAACGGCTGGCGTCGATCAAGTCCCTGGAATCGCTCTCCTGCGCAGGCAGTCGAGTCACCGCCGAGGGGGCCGCGTGGTTCCGCGTCGCGAGGCCGGACTGCAAGCTCGAGTTTTAGGTGGGGTGTGTCGGACGCTTTGCACAGACGCACCCGAATCGACCTGCCGACAGCGCAAACGATCGCGACCGGCCGGAGCCGATCCGGCATGTCGGCCGAATCGCCGGCGGGAGGTTTCCCGCCGGCTATTCATGATTCCCCGCGGCCCAGTGCACTGCGTTCTTCAGCAGCCGGACGAATTGCGGGTCCTCGAAGTTCTTCACGCCGCCGATCGAGGCGTAGAACACGCGGCCGCGCGTCTCATCGGCGGGAGCGCTCTCCCCTTCGAGCGAACCGTAACGGTTCGTCCAGGCGATCGGCTCGGGGGCCGCGCCGTCGATCGCGCCGATCAGCAGCGGCGTGGCGGCCTTCAACAACGGGGCCGAACGGTACAGCGAGCCGACGTCCGCCAGTCGCGCCGCGTCCACGCCGGCGAGAATCGGATGGTCGGCCGCCCCGGCGGCGACCGTCACCGCGACCCGCTTCCCGCCGCCGTGATGGTTCTGGTAGTAGCCGCCGAGGATCTCGCGGTCGAACTCGTTCCACGCGGCGTGTCCGGCCGGCGTTTCTTTGCCTTTCAGGTGAAAGGCATGGCTCGTCGTGCGGAGCGCGACGAGCGGTTTGCCGTCGGCGAAGAACTTGCGGATGTGGGCCATCTGCGACTCTTTCGGAGCGCGGCGGCGGACCGCGAAGATCGCGAGATCCACCTCGTCCAGTACCTCGAGGCCGGGAATGTCGTCGCGGTCCTGCGGATTGGCGAACACGAGCGACACGCGGAAGTCCTTGCCGAGCTGCTCCAGGGCGAACTTCGGGAGCGTCTGCTCGGTGCCGTACTCTTCCTCGGCCATCACGATCGCGACGTGCGGCCGCTTGTCTTCCTCGAAACGGAACTCGTCGCCGCCCACGAATGCCGTGCTCAGGATCGTGGGGCACCAGTGCGTCTCGACGTGGCCCACGACGAGGTCGTTCCCGGTGAAGTGGCTGACGAACGGGGCCTTCCTCGGGTCGTACATCGTGTCGGTCAGGTCGCGCATCAGGACGACGTTCTTTCCCTGCTTCACGAGCTGGCGGATGCCGAACGGCCGGCCGAGCACGCAGATGTTCGTGTGGACGCCCATCACGATCACGTTCTCGATCCCGCGCTGCCGCATCAGCCGCAGCGGCTCGTACCCGGCGGCGACCGCGTCCCCCTCGGCGATTTCGAGGAGGTCGATCTGCCGGTTGTATTTGCGGACCGCGGGGGGAATGGGATCGTCGTCGCAGCCGCCGTTGGAATCGTCGATCGGGAGCGAGCCCTCGCGCTCCGGATCGAGCTTGCACCAACCTTCGAGCGGGACCTTCGACTCGAACTCGGGGGCGCGCTGCGCCAGCTCGCGCTGCGGCGAGCCGTCGTAGAAGTCGGTCGTGCCGCTGGGGCAATGAATGATGAACACCCCCCGCGCGCGGGCCGCATGGAGGACTTCGTTCATCCGCGGGGCCATCTCCCGCACGCGGCGGGCGCTCGACTGGCAGTAGTGGTCGTCCCACATGTCGCAGACGACGATCGCCGTCTGCGCCGGTTTCCACTCGAGGATCTTCGTGAGCGCGTGATGCCGCCCGCTGCCGGGCGCGGTCTCGACGCGGCAGCGCGCGGGGAGCCGCAACATTTCGGCGGCGACAGGGCCGGTCGCGGCGGCGGAACTTCGCGCCGGCTCCGCGGCCCGCGCGGACGAAAGGCAGCCCGCGAGAAACAGGAGGGCCAACGGCAGCGCGCGGAAAGCCTTCACGGCGGTTCCTCCGGGATGAAAGGGACGGTACGGCCCGCGGATTATCGCGCGCGTCGAGATCGAATTCCAGCAGGCGTGATGCGCCTCCCCCCGTGGGGGGGGTTGGCGTGTTGGCGTCCGGTTGGGCTATGATGGCTGCCGGGAATGGTCGTTCCCATGCCCCGGTGTCTGCCGGCCGGATGAAGGCGATGGCGATCCGCAGCAATCACTACGACGCCGCGTTCGAGGAGTATCTCCGCGGGACGGGGACGCCCTACGTCGCCGTGGACGAGAAGCGGCGGGCGCTGTTGGCGGACGTCTCGCTGAAGTCGATGGACTTCATCGTCCACTCCCGCGCGGGGCGGAACCTGCTCGTGGACGTCAAGGGGCGGCGGTTCCCCTCGGGCGGCGAGACGAACCGCCACAAGTGGGAGAACTGGGCCACCGAGGACGACCTGGCGAGTCTGCTCAAGTGGGAGCGGGTGTTCGGGGACGGGTTCCGGGCGATGCTGGTCTTCGCCTACGACATCGTCGAGTCCCGCTGGCTGGGCGAGTTCGACACGCTGTTCGAGCACGGCGACCGTTGCTACGCCTTCTACGGCGTGTGGGCGGACGAGTATCACCGGGAGATGCGGGCCCGCTCGGCGAGCTGGGAGACCGTGACGCTCCCGAGCCGCGCCTACCGCGAGCTCCGCTCGCCGATCATCGAGTTCCTGTGATGCGGATCGCGGTCACCGGGATCGGGATGGTCACGCCGCTCGGCGGCGACCGCGAGACGAGCTGGCGGCGGATCGTCGCCGGCGAGGGCGCCCTCCGCTGGCTGGATGGCGAGTGCGGAGCGCGGAGCGCGGAGTGCGGAGCGCGCTGGGCCGGCGCGCCGGCGCTCGTCGGCGAGCCGCCCGGAAGCCTGTCCGATCTTCGATCCTCGACCCTCGACCACCGACCATCGACCGGTCTCGAGCCCGTGATCGAACTCGCCTTGCGGGCCGCGCGGGAGGCGGTCGCCGACGCCGGCCTCGATCTCGCCACCTTGGACCGCGACCGCGTGGGCTGCGTGATCGGCACGAGCAAGGGGAGCTTGCGGACGTTCGCGGACGAGTGGTCGAAGGTCAGAAGCCAGCGGTCAGCGGTCAGCGGTCAGCGGTCACCGGCCGGAGATCGGAGGTCGAAGGTCGGTGGGATCGAAAACAGAACGCGAAGTGCGGAGGGAGTCCGATTCCCGGCGTGGTCGCCGAACGCCGCCGCCGCGGCGGTCGCTGCCGAGTTCGATCTCCGGGGAGCGGCGCTCTGTCCGGTCGCGGCCTGCGCCACGGGACTGTCGTCGATCCTCCGCGGGGCGGACCTGATCCGCGAGGGGGCCTGCGACGTCGTGCTCGCCGGGAGCAGCGACGCGTCGTTGTGCGCAGCGGTGCTTGCCTCGTTCCGGCGGATGGGAGTGCTGGCCCGCGACTTCGACGACCCCGCCGCCGCCTGCCGGCCGTTCGACCGCCGCCGCAACGGATTTCTGGTGGGGGAAGGGGCCGCGGTGCTGGTGCTGGAGCGGGCGGATCGCAGGCCCGGAAGTGGACGGTGGACAGTGGACAGTGGACAGAAAAGGAATGCGGACGGCGGATCGGCTCGATCTACTGTCCACTGCCCACCGTCCACTGGTCCCTACGCCGAGCTGCTCGCCGCCGGCTCGCTCGCCGACCTCTCCGGATTGACCGCGCTCGATCCCGAGGCCCGCGCGCTGACGCGGCTCATCGGGGACGTGCTCCGCCGCGGCGGCGTCCCGCCCGACGAGGTCGATTACGTCAACCTGCACGGCACGGCCACCGTGGCCAACGACCTGTGCGAGACGCGGGCGGTCCATCGCGCGTTCGGCGCCGCCGCGGGGGGCGTCGCCTGTTCGAGCCTGAAGGGGGCGTTCGGACATCTGCTCGGCGCGGCGGGAAGCGTCGAGACCGCCTGCACGCTGCTGGCAGTGCGGGACGGCCTGGTCCCGCCGACGGTCAACCTCGACCAGCCGGGGGCGGGCTGCGACCTCGACTACACGCCGCACCACGCGCGGCCGCGGGCGATCCGCCACGCGCTGAAGCTCTCGCTCGGCTTCGGCGGACACCTCGTCGCGGCACTGTTTCGGAGATTCGACGCGGATTGACGGATGCTCCGGGCGACGTCGCCGCTCAGCGTTCCTCCTCCAATTGTACCTCTTTGCTCCCCTCGATCGCGTCGCGGGGAATGCCGGCGTCCACCAGCTTCTGCACGAGCAGTTGCTGGTCGGCCCCCTTCGCCTGCCGCCGCATCGTGATGTGGACGCGGGCCCTCCCCTCCGTTCGCGGCGTTCGCCGCGCGAGCGCCACCAGCTCTTCGAGGGGGAGCGGTCGATAGTGGACGCCGCCGTTCCGCGTCTCCTTGAGCGAGTAACCCTGCTCTTCGACGACGACGTGCAGGACGTCCGGCGGTTCTTGTGGCGGGGGCTCTTCGATGGGCCGGTCCGGACCTTCCTCCGGCCGGTCCGGCTCGATCGGCCGTTCGACGTTCACCGGCTGGGAGTCGATGCCGACTCGCGCGTCGCCTGCGTCTCCGTCGCCCGTTCCGCCTCCGCCGAGCCAGGAAAAGCGGCCCCATAGCAGGGCGAGGACGATCGCCCCCGCCGCGGCGCCGCCGACGGTCAGCTTGGTCAATCGCCCCCTCATGGCTGGTCTCCTGCACCGGGATCGCGCGGGTCGATGTAACCCAGCTCGGCATACTCGAAGCGGGTCCGCTGGTTGCTGTCCTGCCGCATGCGGTCGAGGGCCGGCGGCAGCCCCTGCTGCACGGCGAACAGCGTCTCGGCCGTCGCCTCATCGCGGTAGATCACGAGCACGAGCACCAGGCTCTTCGGCTGAGGCAGCGTCTTGTACTGCCGGAAGATGCGGTCGGCGAACTCCTCGGGAGTCCGGGCCCGGAAAGAATGGGTTCCCCCCGCCGCCTGGAGCGCGATCGAGTTCCCGCCGGCGACGGTCAGCTTCCAGATCTCGCTCCGCTTGGACAGTTCCTCGAAGGCGACGAGATGCTCGAACACCTCCCGCCCCCGCTGCCGGCCCAGCTCGCGGAATTCCTGCCGCAGCCGCTCGATCTCCTCCGGCGTCCGCCCGGGGAGGTTCTTGGCGGCCAGCGCTTGTTCGACGACGTCGGCCGGCACGCGGAACAGCTCGCCGACCAGTTCGCCGATCGCCGCCTGCTGCGCCACCGCTCGATCGAGCGCCGCTCGCAGCTCCATCTCCCGCAGCGCCTGCGCGCGGCGTTCCTCGTCGTCCAGCAGCCGCAGTTCGCCGAGTTGCCGTTCCAACTGGGCGAGTCGGGCGCGTTCCGCAGAGGCGGCTTCGGCGGCGGCGGCTTCGGCGCCGGCGTCGCGGACGATCGTCTCGCGGGAATCGGTCGCCGTCTGCTGGACTTCGAGATACTGGGCGAAGATCACGATCAGCAGCAGATCGAGCAGCGGCGTGAGCCGGAAGGAGAGCCGCTGGCGGAAGATCATCGCGCGTCCCCCGCATCGAGGGCCAGCTCGCGCTTCGCCCGGGCGACCATGTCGCGGACGTGGGCCCGGTTTTCGGCGAGCCGGTTGAACCGCGGCTCGACGATGCTGTTGAGGAACATCAGCAGGATGGCGATGGTCAACCCGGCGAACGTGGACCAGATCGCATCGCCGAAGCGGGCCACGATCTCGCCGACCGCGCTGGCCCGCGTGCCGGTCTGGAGGGCGGCGCCGATCGCGAGGATCGTCCCCAGCACGCCTGCGAGCGGGTAGGCCTCGATCATCGTGCGGGCGATGTTATAGCTCGTCTCGAAGAACAGCGAGTGCAGGTAATGCCGCCGCTCGTCGAGGTGGCTCATCCGGTCGAGCAGCGCCTGGCGGTCGGGCCTGCGGGCGGGGTCCGCGAGCACCTCGTTGACGTCGGCGAGGAACGCCTCGATCTGATCGGAGAGGTGCCCCGTCGCGTCGAGCACGCTGCGGTGCCGGAGGTTCCGCGTGAACTGGTCGAGCGACGAGGCGATCCGCCGCAGGTCCCGCCGCCACCAGACCCACAACAGGGCGAAGAACGCCAGATGGACCGCGCCCGCGGCGACGATGACGGTGGTGGAGAGGCCCGAAAGACTGTCGATCGCCATGCCCGCGCGCTCCGCCCGGCCGAGTTGTCACCGCAAGGATCAGCCGACTGCCTACTGTCGTCTCCCCGCTCCCTCCGCCTTCGCCCGCTCCAGCACCTTCGCCGCGAGCGCCACGTCCTCGATCGCCAATCCCACCGACTTGAACAACGTGATCTGCTCCGGGTTCGCCCGGCCGGTGGCGCGGCCGGCGACCACGTCGCCCAGCTCGTGCATCAGCGGCCAATCGGTCACCCCGGCCTGCAGGGCCTCCACGAAGTCCCCCGCCTCGAGCCGGCACTGCGCGATCGAATCGCACACGATCACGTCCGCCCGGCGGACCGTGTCGAGGTCGATCTCCGTCTTCGCCAGGAAGTTCGACCCGACCACGTTCAAGTGCGTCCCCTCGTCGAGCACCCGCCCCTCGAACAGCGGCGTCTTGGAGGTCGTGGCGCAGATCACGATGTCCTTGTCCGCCGCCGCCTCGTCCGGCGCGCGCACCGGCACGACCTCGATCCCACAGGCGGCGCTCATCTCGTCGGCGAAGCGGCCGCAGCGCTCGGCGTTGGGGCCGTAGACTTCGGCCCGCTCGATCTTCCGCACGGCGGACACGCCGGCAAGCTGCGTCCGGGCCTGCTTGCCGGCGCCGAACACGCCGACGATCCGGGCGTCGGCGCGGGCCATGTAATCGGTGGCGACGGCGCTGGCGGCCCCGGTGCGAAGTTGCCCGAGATAGTCCGCCTCGATGACCGCCGCCGGCTCGCCCGCTGCCGCCTCGTACAGCGCGACGTGAAATCGCGCCCCCGCGCGGGTCGTCGTGTACGCCTTGAGGCCCACGTAGCCGAGATACTCCGCCGCCGCCGACAGGACGTGCAGCATCACCCCCGGCGCGGCCGCCCGCGTCCGCGGGACGTTCACCGCCCGCCCGGCGGCCAACTCCGCGAACGCCTGTTCGACCACCTCGACGGCCGCCGGCAGATCCACCAGCCGCCGCACGTCGTCCTCCGTCAGATACAGCGCGGACACTGTCGAGGCTCCTCGATGGATCAAGCGCGCGCCGGACGCAGTCCGTCGGACTGCTTCAGTATAACATGGCGCGGACGTCCGCCGGAGCGAGCAACCGGGTTTTGCGACTTGGAGCGGGAAGGGGCCTGCTCGACGCACCCCGCCGCCTCGCGCTCGCCTGCGCTCGCGGCTGCGCCGCTCGACTTCGGGTCGCGGCTAACCGGTGGCGCGGACCGATTCGAGCCAGTCGAGCAGGTCGTCGATGAACCGGTCGCGGTCCGCCTCGAACTCGAGCGTGTGGGCCGCATGTGGGTATTCGATCAGCTTCTTTCGAGGGGAGGCGATCTCGGCGAAGTACCGCCGCGTGGCGGGGGTGTCGATGATCCGGTCCCGCCCGGCGACCATCAGGAGCAGCGGCGAGCGCAATGACGGAGGGGCCGCCTCGGCCATTCGTTCCAGCTCGGCGCTCGCGGCGAGGAAGCCCCACGTCACCCGCCGCAGCGCGCGCGGGTCGTCGCGGATGAACTCCTGCCACCGCGGCTCGGACGTGAACAGGCAGGGATCGTCGAGCGGAATGCGGGCCGTGCCATCCTGCCAGCCGCGCCAGGCGGCCAGTCGGAGCAACAGCGTCTGCCACCAGCCGGGGCGAATCCGCGGCCGGATTCCGGGATAGAGCAGCGCGAGCGCGTCGACCAGTTCCGGCCGGCGGGCGGCGACCGCGGCCGCGAGCTTCCCCCCCCAGCTCACCGCCAGCAGCACGACCGGGGCGGTCGGCGCGGCGCGGTTTCGCTCGAACCGCACCGCGGCGAGGAATTGCGCGACGTCATTGATCAGCCGGTCCGGGTGCGCCGCGTGTCCCCGCGCTTCCTCGTTCAGACCCGAGCCGCGGCGATCGAGGAACCGCACGTCGTAACCCGCCGCGGCGAGCCGGCCGCTCGAGTGCTCGTACCAGCCGGAATGGCTTTGAATCCCGTGCAGCGCCACGACGTAACCGCGCGGCCGCTCTCCCGCGGAAGACCAGTGGCGGTAGTGCAGCCGGTATCCGTCGGAGGCGGCGCAGGTGCGGACTTCGGGAGCGGCCACGCTACTCGGTCATCCCTTCCAGCACGCGGGCGAAGGCCCCGTACGTCCCTTCATCGAAGAGCACGAACCGCACCACCGCCGGGCGGCCATGCTCCTCCAGATGCGCGCGGACCGCGGCGAGCGACGCCTCGGCGGCGAGATCGACCGGGTAACCGTACGCGCCGGCGCTGATCGCGGGAAAGGCGATGCTCTCGCACTCGTGCTCGACCGCGAGCTCGAGGCACGTCCGATACGCCGCGCGGAGCGCCTCCGGCTCTCCGTGCCGGCCTCCCTTCCACACCGGTCCGACAGCGTGAAACACGAACTTCGCCGGGAGGTTGCCGGCCGCGGTCGCGACGGCGCTGCCGGTGGGGCAGCCGTCCGGATAGCGGCGGTCGGTCTCTGCCTTGAGCGACTGGCCCGCGGCGCGATGGATCGCGCCGTCGACCCCTCCGCCGCCGGCGAGCCGCGAGTTAGCGGCGTTGACGATCGCATCGACCTGTTGCCGGGTGACGTCCCCCTGCACCAGCTCGACGCGCGACTCGCCGAATTGCGCCCGCATGAAAATGATCTCCCTTCCCGCGCCGCTGCCCGTTCATCGTGTTCGCGCCGCGGATTTCGAAGTCGGAATTCCGCCAAACCAGCCCGACGCGCACGTTTTGATGTTTCGCTATTTCGTTACCGGCGATTCCGTCATTCCCGCGAAGGCGGGAATCCAGTGCGTTCGCCGTCCGCGCCGCTGCTGGATGCCCGCCTTCGCGGGCATGACGCGCAAAGGCGGCGAGTCGACACCGACCGCTCCATCGCCGGCGAATTCTCCCACATTGGTTGAAACCGCGCAACATCAAAACGCGCCCGCGAGGGAGCGTCGCCGGTTGGGCCGGATGTTTCCGAAGACGAGGCCGCCGGGGCGATTCTCCCGTGCTTGCGCTGCGGGCTAGGATTCGAGCTCCTTGATGAACACGTTGCGGAACCACAGCGTGTTGCCGTGGTTCTGGAGCTCGATCTGGCCGGTGGGGTAGATCGGCTTGTCGCGCTCCCAGTAGTTCTCCATCACGGTCTCGTCGACGACCAGCTCGCCGTTGAGCCACACCGACACCTTCTCGCCGACCATGCGGATGCGGAAGGTGTTCCATTCGCCGACCGGCTTGTCCGCGACCTGGAGCGGCCGGCTGGGGTGCTTCTGGTTGTTGTACAGGCCCCCGGAGCCGACGGGGTTGGCGGCGACGTCCCAGATCTGCACCTGCGGCGACCCGCGGAGATAGATGCCGCTGTCCCCCCGCGGCTTGATCTTCCAATCGACGAGGAGTTCGAAGTCGCCGTAGTCCTTCGCGGTACACAGGCTTTGGCCTTTGCCGTCGAAGACGAGGGCGCCCTCCGCGACCGACCAGTGACGTCGCATCTCCTCATCGGCCTGGGCCTGGGCCGCGGCGAGCTCGTCGGGGGACATCCTGGCCCGCGCGGGCGGGCTTTTCACGAGCCCCTTCCAGCCGGCGAGGTCCTTGCCGTTGAACAGCGCGGTGAACCCCTCGGGGGGCACGTTGAGGGGTCGTTCGTCGGCCGCGGCGTTGGACGCGGCGGCGAAGACGAGCGGCAATGCGAAGAGAAACCCTCTGCGAACCGTCATCGTGCAAGTCTCCCGTAGCGACTGAGAATGCGGTGCAGCGCGCCTTTTGGTCGAACCGCCATTCTCGCCGAAGGTTGCGGCATCACGCAAGCCGCGCGGCGGTCCGGCGGGCGGTCCCCCATGTTCCCCCTTCCGCTCCGCCGGCGGGTGTGGGATAATTCGCAGCGATGCGTCTTCATTTCGGGAACGTTCCGCGCCCGCGGGGCGTCCGGAATCTCCGATCTCGCAGGCTGGGCCGCCGACGGCGGCCGGGAGGCACTGACGATGACCCGTTTCGCGATCCCCGTGCTGGCGGCCCTGGCGGCATTTTCGACGGCGCGGCCGGCGGCCGCCGCCGATCTCAAGCACGATGACGTGCGGGTCAAGAAGGCGGTCGCGCGGGCGCTCGACTGGCTCGCCCGCGAGCAGCACCGGCAGGGCTACTGGGAAGCCAACCAGGGGCAGTACCGCGTGGCGATGACCGCCCTGTGCGGCACCGCCCTGCTCGCCGAAGGCTCCACCACGACCCGCGGCAAGTACGCCAAGAACATCCAGTCCGCCGTGGCTTATCTGCTCGAGATGTCCCGCGAGAACGGGCTGATCGGCTACAAGGAGGACTACCGCTACACCTACGGGCACGGGTTCTCGATGGTGTTCCTCTCGCAGGTCTACGGCGAGGAGGAGGACAAGGAGCGGCGGGCCGAGTTGAAGCGCGTCCTCGAAAAGTCCGTCCAGTTCTGCGCCGAGGCCCAGACCTCGAAGGGGGGCTGGGGGTACGTCTCGGCCAAGGACGGGAACGACTTCGACGAAGGCTCGACCTGCGTCACGCAGGTGCAGGGGTTGCGCGCCTGCCGCAATGCCGGGATCCCGGTCTCGAAGGAAGTCATCGACCGGGCCCACGAATACATCAAGCAGTGCACCACGCCCGACGGCGGGATCCAGTACAGCCTCCAGAACCGCGGCGGCGCCCGGCCGCCGATCACCGCCGCCGCCGTCGCCACGATGTTCAGCACCGGCGAGTACGACTCCGATCAGGTCAAGAAGATGCTCGCCTACTGCGAGAAGAACGTCTGGCCGGGCGGAGGCGAGGCGGCGGTCTCCGGCCACTGGCACTACGCCCACTACTACTACGCGCAGGCCATGTACCGCCGCGGCGACAAGGAGTGGCAGCGTTACTTCAACGACGTCGGCAACGACATCCTCCGCAAGCAATCGGCCTCGGGCGACTGGAAGGAAGGCTACGTCGGCCCGGTCTACACGACCGCGATCAACGCCACGATCCTGCAGCTCGGCCACGGCTACCTGCCGATCTATCAGCGCTGAAGGCGAGCGGGGCGGCGTCAGCCCCCCGGTGGGTCGCACTACGGAGATCGCCGATGCGCTGGATCATCATCGCATACCTGATCGCGGCGTCGCCGTCGGGGCACCACCTCGCCGCGCAGCTCGGCCCGAACGATCAGCTACGGACCGAAGCCGTTCAACTCCCGGCGTTGCAGGTCGAGATCCTGCAACCCCCGGATGAGGGGTCGGTGCACCATCACAATCCGGTCGTCATCCGCTTCACGAACAACGGCGACGAACCCGTCTCGATCCTGCGGCGACTGGACGGCTCGGAGTGGGGCTGGCACATGCCGCATTACCGCTTCACGGTGACCGACGCGAACGACAAGCCGCTCGAGTTGCCGGGCCGTTGCGGGGTCTCCGGCCTGTGGTCGGGCCCGAAATGGCCGGACGATTACATCATCGAGATTCGCCCGGGCGATTCGCACGAGATGCGGGCGGGGATCCCTCACTCGGTGCCGGCGGACGGAGAGCACCGGGTGACGTTCGAGTACATCTACGACCCGCAGGCGGCGCCCCGGTGGCGAATCGCGTATCCCGATGGCCTCTGGAGCGGGACGGCGGGATCGAAGGAGGTCCGGTTGAAGTTGCACAAGTCGCTTTGAACACATCTTGCCCCGCGAGTCGAGAAGCGCTTCGAGATGCGATGTCATCCTTCGCCTTCTTGGCGAGCTTCTGTTTCGAACTATTGCCCGCGCCACGGGAAGGCTCGCCGCGCGAATCGAAGACGCGGACGAGGAGGCCGAGAAGGAACGGCTCCGCGACGAAAAGGACCGGCTCGACAAGGAACTGGAGGCGGCCGCGCGGGTGTACTATCGGCACATGTTCTGGGTGGCCTGTCCCGTCGGCCTGGCGGCGATCATCCTGGGCACGTTCTTTCCCGTGCAGGCGGTCGGCGCGGGCCTGATGTTCGGCGGGCTGGGTTCACTCACGGCGGGCTGCTATTCGTACTGGGACGAGATGGGAGGCTGGCTGCGGTTCGGGTCGCTGGTGGTCTCGCTCGCCGTCGTGCTTCTCCTGGGAACTTGGCGATTCCGCCCTCGAAATACCAATCCGTCGCGGGTCGCCTGACGCAGACGCTGGCTGCCGCCGATCGCACTCGGTGGATTCGTTCGGGTCATAAGGCGGAACTCCGGCGTTCGCCGATTGAAAGCGGGCGCGGCGTCACGACGCGCTCGGCGGGGCGTTGCCCGCCGGCTATTTCGAACGATTCGGCTCACGCCGGCCGCTCGCCGATCGTCGCGAGAGTCTCTCGGGCCGCTTCCAACGTCGCGGCGATGTCTTCCGCCGTGTGCGCCGTCGAGACGAAGTTCGCCTCGAACTGGCTGCACGGCAGGTAGATGCCGCGTTCGAGCATCCCGTGGAACCAGCGGGCGAAGCGGGCCGTGTCGCAGTTCGCGGCGGTCGCGTTGTCCGTCACCTTCTCCGGGCTGAAGAACAGCGTGAACATGCTCCCCAACCGCGCGAGTGTGTGCGGAATGCCCGCCGCGGTCGCCGCTTCGGTGAGTCCCGAGGCGAGTCGGGCGGTCTGCTCTTCGAGTTGCGGATATGGGTCCGTATCGCGCAAAGTCTTGAGCGTGGCGATGCCGGCCGCCATCGCCAGCGGGTTGCCGGAGAGCGTGCCCGCCTGGTAGACCGGGCCGATGGGAGAGATCGTCTGCATCACATCGAAGCGGCCGCCGTAGGCCCCGACGGGCAGCCCGCCGCCGACGATCTTGCCGAGCGTCGTCAGGTCGGGGACGATGCCGAGCCGCTCCTGAGCGCCGCCGTAGGCGACGCGGAAGCCGGTCATCACCTCGTCGAAAATGAGCAGCGCGTCGTGCTTCGTGCAGAGTTCGCGGGCGGTTTCGAGGAAGCCTGGCTCCGGGAGCACGACCCCCATGTTCCCCGCCACCGGCTCGACGATCACCGCGGCGATCTCGTTTCCCCGCTGCTCGAACGCGCGGGCCAGCCCGGTCGCGTCGTTGTATTCGAGGACGAGCGTGTCGTTCGTGCAGCCGGCGGGAATGCCGGGACTCGAAGGGTGCCCGTGCGTCAGCGCGCCGCTCCCCGCCTTCACCAGCAGGCTGTCGACGTGCCCGTGATAACAGCCGGCGAACTTGACGATCACGTCGCGGCGGGTGAACCCGCGGGCGAGGCGGATGGCGCTCATCGTCGCCTCGGTGCCGGAATTGACCATGCGGACCCGTTCGATCGAGGGCACGGCCTCGACGATCGATTCGGCCAGTTCGCTTTCGGCTTCGGTCGGCGCGCCGAAGCTCGTCCCGCGGGCGAGGGTGTCCGCGATCGCGGCGATCACCGCGGGATGCCGATGCCCGAGGACGTGCGGTCCCCACGAGCCGACGAAATCGACGTAGCGATGGCTGTCGACGTCGAACAGGTACGCCCCCTCGCCGCGCTCGATGAACGGGGGCGTGCCGCCGACGGCCCCGAAGGCGCGGGCCGGGCTGTTGACGCCGCCGGGGATGGAGCGCTGGGCGCGGGCGAAGGCGGCTTCGCTGTTGGGGAGGGTGCGATTCATGGTGACGAGGAACGGGCGCGGAAGGAGAGAATGCGGTCGTTGATATCGAATGCCCGCGCCGTGGGCAACCGTCGCGGTTTCGGGCGCTTTCGGAGGGTGGTATCAAAGTCCGATTTCTTCGCTTTGCGCGCGTCGTGGGACGGATTGCCGATCCGTCCGCAGGAAGGACCGTGGTATCAAGTCGCGGATTCTTCGCTTTGCGCGGCAGCACGGCGAAGGGTGGTATCGAAGTTCGATTTTCTTCGCTTTGCGCCGCATGCCGTCACTCGACGTCGGGATCGGGCTGAACAATCAACCGTCCGAACACCCAGCCGTCGGGAGTCTTCCTCAACGACATCCAGTCATTGCGCCCGTCGACGCGTTCCGAGCCCGAATCGGTCGTCACTTCGAAGACGGCCCCCCAATCGAAAGAGCGAGAGCGGATCGCAACCGATTTCACCGTAATCCCCTCGTAGCCGAACAAGACCTGCTTCAGCGGCTCTGCCGGCGAATTCGCGATCAGCCGCTCGATCTCCGCTCGCCGGTCGGCCGAATGGAGCTTCAAGTAGCCTGGCTTGTCGTCCGCATTGACGGCGCGCACGAATTCAGACACGAGTCGCTCCCAGGCTCGGTAGATGATGACCGAATGCGCCAATTGATCGCGATTCGATCGGTCTTCGAATTCCTGGAGCGCTTTCGTGAGTTCGGCCAAGTGGTCCTGCCGTTCGCGGGCAGGCAGCTTGCGCGCCGCTGCCGAGACGGCAGACCGGACCTCCTCGATCGCGGCATCGATTTCCTTCCGGACGGCGGGGGCATCGTCGCCGGGCGCCGTCAGCGCGCGGAACGTCACGTATTTGTGCCCGAACCCGGTGAGAATCTCTCGAAAATCCTGCGAGTCCAGCACCGAGGCAGTTTTTTTCGCATCCGTATCAGGCGATGAAAGAAACTCCCATAGTCCTGTAAACGCCTTGCGGACCGTCGCCGGTCGGGGACGGCGATCGTCGTCGACCTTACCCTTCGATTCCAGGAACCGCTCCACGAGGAATGCGACGGCGGCCGCGCGCCCCGCACCGTCGGGATCCTGGCCGAGGACTGCCATGATCTCATAGTAGAGCTGCACGCTGGACGGCGGGGCCTCGTCAGACGTCAGGCAGATCAACGCCCCGCGGTAGACGAGCGGTCCCATGGCCACAAGCGCTTCGGAATTGCCAGGAAGGGCGCCAGGCTTCTTCGTCGCCTGTTTGAGGTCCAATTCCGACATTCCCTTCGTCGCCGGCACGTGCGGAACCAACCGGGCGAGCGCCTCGCGCATTCCCGCGAAGCGCGGATCGGTCAATACCGGCGAGTCGAGGAATTCCCGGATGGCGTAATCCAGTCCGACGGGATCGGGCGTGCGTTGGGTGATCGCCTCGACCCGGTCTTCGGCCGCGGCCGGAGCGCCGATCAGCGAAAGTTGGATCGCGGCGATTGCGATCGCGATCGCCGTTCGCCGTGCCGTGGGGGTCGTGATCCATCGTCGGTTCATGTGCGCTCCTTCGTCGCGAGGGGGCCGCGGAGTTCGGGGCGCATTAGAGATTGTGTACGAATGTCTTGTCAAGGGGTTTTTCCAAGAAATGGAAGGCCCCCCGCGGGACGCCCCGGCGATTCGAGGGTCGCGCGAAGCCGCGAACGATCAGCAGAGCAGATCGGCGGGTGCCGACCTCTGCGCCCTCTGCGGACTCTGCGGTTCGACCTTTGTTCCGCGCGGTCTGGCATCGGCATTTCAACCGCAGAGGGCGCAGAGAGCGCGGAGAAGGACTCTCGCGGAGATCCATTCGGCGTCTGTGCCGAGCAGCGAATCGGCGGGCGAGCTTGACAATAGTTGTTGGAACGAGTATCGTCGAAACATGCCTGTTTTCGCCCGACGTCCCGCCCGCCGCGCGCGGCAGTTCGACTCGCTCGAACAGGAGGCGTTCCTCAACGTCTGGCGGACCTACGACCGGCTGCGGATCGAGGAGGACCGGTTGTTCGAGCGGTTCGACCTCTCGCCGCAGCAGTACAACGCGCTCCGCATCCTCCGGGCCGCGCATCCCCGTTCGCTCGCCACCTTGAACCTTGCGGAAAAGCTCGTCTCGCGGGCGCCGGACATCACGCGGCTGTTGGACAAGCTCGCCCGCCGCGGGCTGATCGAGCGCGAACGGCCGGAGACGAACCGCCGCACTGTCGAGATCCGCATCGGCGACGCCGGATTGAAACTGCTCGAAGAACTCGCCGAGCCGGTGCGGGAGTGCCACGCCCGGCAGCTCGGGCACTTGTCGCGGAAGCAGCTCGCGCAGTTGATCGCGCTGTTGCGGGAGGCGCGGGGGCCGCACGAGGAGGCGGGGGGAAGCTGGGGGTGATGCGGACACGAATTGATGGTCTCCGACGATGGCGGTGACTTCAACGGATCGAGGCGGCACTGGAGTGCGCGAGTCCCGATGTGTGGGAATCGTCCTGGTATGCAGCCCCCTCACCCTGACCCTCTCCCCCGCAAAGCCGGGGGAGAGGGGACCATCGTTGCTCACCTTATCTGTGGTCCTCTGATCGCTGCCCTTCTGCCCTCTGATCTCTGACCTCTGACTAAACAACGCCCCATGCCCACCCTCACCTCCACCACCGTCCCCGTCGTCGTCATCGGCGGCGGGCCCGCCGGGGCGACCGTCTCCACGCTCGTGGCCCAGAAGGGGCATCGCGTTCTGCTTCTCGAGCGCGATCACTTCCCCCGCTTCCACATCGGCGAGTCGCTGATCCCGGAGACGTTCTGGGTGCTCGACCGGCTGGGCATGTTGGACAAGCTCAAGAACAGCCACTTCACGAAGAAGTACAGCGTGCAGTTCGTCGGGCAGAGCGGGCGGCTGTCGGAGCCGTTCTACTTCGACGAGCACAAGCCGCACCCTTCCTCGCAGACCTGGCAGGTGCTCCGCAGCGAGTTCGACCAGCTGATGCTCGACAACGCCCGCGAGCACGGCGTCGAGGTGCACGAGGGGGTCCGCGTGCTCGAGGTGCTGTTCGAGGGGGACCGGGCGGTCGGTGTTCGCGCCAAGGACGAAGCGGGGAACGAGCACCTGATTCGCGCCCAGGTCGTTGTCGACGCCAGCGGCCAAAGCTCGCTGATCATGGGCCGGCTCGGCCTCCGCGAATGGGACCCCGAGTTGAAGAAGGCCGCCCTGTGGACATACTGGAAAGGGGCGAAGCGCGGCGAGGGAAAGGATGGCGGGGCGACGCTCGTCATTCAGACGCAGGGAAAGCAGGGCTGGTTCTGGTTCATCCCGCTGCACGACGACGTGACGAGCATCGGCGTCGTCGCGGCCTACGATTACCTGTTCAAGGACCGCGGCACGCAGGACAACGAGGCGATCTACTTCGAGGAGGTCGAGCGCTGCCCCGGCGTGAAGGGGCGGATCGCAGGGGCGGAGCGGGTGGCCGAGTTCCGGGCGGCGAAGGAGTATTCCTACCGCTCGCGGAAGGCGGCGGGGGACGGATGGGTGCTCGTCGGCGACGCGTTCGGCTTCCTCGATCCGCTCTACTCGTCCGGCGTGCTGCTCGCGCTCCGCTCGGGTGAGATGGCGGCCGACGCGATCGGCGACGCGCTCGCCGCGGGCGACACGTCGGCCGCGGCGCTCGGCCGCTGGGAGGCGGGCTTCGTGCGGGGGATGGAGCGGATGCGGCGGCTGGTGTGCGAGTATTACGACGGGTTCAGCTTCGGCGGGTTCGTGAAGCGGCACCCGCACCTGAAGGGACACATCACGGACCTGTTGATCGGCGACCTGTTCGAGGACAAGGTCGACGACGTCTTCCCGCCGATGGACGCGATGCGGGCCGAGATGCCGGCCGCCGAGTAGCGACGAAATCCGCCCGCGCGCCGGAATTGAACGAGGGGTCGCGCGGAGGATATAGTGATGAATTCCGCGGACCGTGCGCATTTCTCGCGACGTCCGTACGCGCGTTCTATCATTCAGGAGATCGTCTGGTGTTTCGCAGCGTTGCCGTCGTCGGGGCGACCGGGGCCGTGGGCCGGATCATGCTCGAGTTGCTCGAAGCGCGGAGCTTCCCCGCCGAGCGCTTCAAGTTCCTGGCGTCGAAGCGGAGCGCGGGGCAGCCGCTGATCTTCGCCGGCCGGGAGTACGTGATCGAGGAGCTCCGCCCGGAGGCGTTCCACGGGGTCGAGCTGGTCATCGCCAGCACGCCGGACGACGTGGCCGCGGAGTATCTCCCCGCGGCGGTCGCGGCGGGGGCGATCGTGATCGACGAGTCGGGCTACTGGCGGATGAAGCCGGAGGTCGCGCTCGTCGTGCCGGAGATCAATCCCGAGGCGGCCTTGAACGCGACGGGGATCATCGCCAGCCCGAACTGCTCGACCACGCAATTGGTGATGGCCCTCAAGCCCCTGCACGACGCGGCCCGCGTCCGCCGCGTGATCGTCAGCACCTACCAGGCCGTCAGCGGGGCCGGCTTGCAGGGGACGGCCGATCTGCTCCACGGCACGCGGGCCGAGCTCGAGGGGAGCCGGTACGACTACATCAGCTTCCCGCACCCGATCGCCTTCAACGCGATCCCGCAGATCGGCAGCCTCAAGGAAGAGGGCTACACCAGCGAAGAGTTGAAGATGGTCTACGAGACGCGGAAGATCCTCGGCGACGAGTCGATCCGGATCAACGCGACCTGCGTGCGGATTCCGGTGGCGAACTGCCACAGCGAATCGATCACCGTCGAGACCGAGCGCCCGGTGTCGCCCGAAGAGGCCCGCGAGCTGTTCGCGGCATTCCCGGGACTGGCGGTGATCGACGACACGGCGAACGGCAGGTATCCGCTGCCGTCGGACTGCACCGGCCGGGACGAAGTCTTCATCGGCCGCATCCGCCGCGACCTGTCGCACCCCAACGGCCTCTCCTTCTGGTGCGTGAGCGACAACCTGCGGAAGGGCGCCGCGACGAACGCCGTGCAGATCGCCGAGCTGCTCGCGGCCCACCGCGCGGAGCCTGTCGGGGCGGGGTGACGATCTACACTTGGCGGGCTGTTCGCCGGTATGATGGAGTGGATGGCGGTGCAATCTTCCGTCGCGAGTATTTCGCCATGACTTTTCCACTCGCTGCCGAAGCTCCTCCTCTGCGCGAAGACGCCAGCGGGTCCGTCCGCGTGGGGAATTCGCGCGTCCTGCTGGAGCTGGTGATCCGGGCGTTCCAGAACGGGGCGACGCCGGAGACGATCGTGCAGCGTTACCCGACGCTGTCGCTCGCCGACGTGTACGCGGTCATCACGTATTACCTGCGTCACCGGGACGAGGTCGTCGATTACCTTGCGCGCCGCGAGTCGGAAGCCGCAGAGGTCCGCGAGCGGATCGAAGAGCGGCAAGGCGACCTGAGCGAGATCCGCAAGCGCCTCGCCGCCCGCCGGCAAGCCTGAAGGGTATCGCCGATGCGCTTGCTCGCCGACGAGAACTTCAACGGCGACATCGTTCGCGGGTTTCTGCTTCGGCGTTCGACCCTCGATTTGGTGCGAGTTCAGGATGTCGGGCTGTCCGGCACGGACGATTCGGGCATTCTCGAATGGGCGGCGGAAGACGAGCGCATCCTGCTCACGCACGACCGCGCGACGATGCCGAAGCACGCATACGAACGCATGATCGCGGGAGGCGCGATGGCGGGAATGTTCGTCCTGGACGATCAATTTCCGACCGGCGCCGCGATCGACGCGATCCTGCTGGTCGTCGATGCGAGCGATCCATCCGAATGGAGCGGGATCGTCGCCTACCTGCCGTTATGAGATTCAGAGATTGTCTTCGAATTGCCTCTCCGTGCCCGATCGCGCTCCGCCATCGACGCCGCTGGGTCGGTCGGAGCCCTGATGGTCGAACGGGCTGGCACGGTCGGGAGACCGTGCCAGAACAGCCCCGGCGATGCCCCTTGCGTCCTGTCGATCGAGAGCCGACAATCGGCTGGAGGAGGAGTTTCATGGAACTTACCAAAGCAGGGTAGCCCCGACGGCGTCGAGCCGTCGGGGTCGCGGAAGCGACAAGAGGGCGCGCATTCGAATTTCCTTCCCTCTTGCGGCTGGCCTCTTCCGACGGCACAATCAAGATCGGTGCATCGAGCACGCGCAGCCCGTGCGGCGGTTCGAAGGCGCCGGCCTGCCGACCAACTCGGTGGAGCTTTCGCAATGATGCGGACGCGAAGCACCAGGGCCGTGGCTCGATCCTGCGATTCGGCCGGGAAATCGCCGATCGTGGTGGGGATCTCCTCGACGAAGGACGCCGCAGTGCGCGCCCTTTCGTCGCTTCCGCGACCCCGACGCCTCAACGGCGTCGGGGCCGCCCGGCGGCTAATCAGCTGGCTTATGCTCATCGCCTCCTCGATTGCGCTGCCGAGCTGCAGGCCTCCTGCAATGAGCCCCCGACTTCCAATCGCACTTGAAGGACAGATCTGGCTGGACACGCCAGTTGGCCCGCGCACCACCGTATCGTGCGGCCCAGACATCGCTGCGGAGATGTGCAGAATCATTGATCAGGGCCAAACGGTGTCTGATGCAAAAGATGCGGGTGCTGCACACCTCATAGTAGTATTTGCCGATGGAACTCGAGAGGAGTTCAGTGTTAGTCGGGAGGCCCGTGTCTACTATGCTGGAAAGGCGGTTAGAGTCAACCATACTGAGATGATGACGTTATTGCGGCGCGCAGTGCGCGAATGCGGTATGGATGTTACTGAAACCACGTGCCATAGGCCCCGCTATGCCGGACGATCCGCCATGAACGCCGGGTGCCACTCTACGCCGTTAACCCTTTTCTCAAGTGCGGATCGGGCAGCGATTTACGAAAACACCGGAAATTGCAGAGCCAGCCCGGCTTCGGGAGGATTCGGCACCCGTCCGACGTGAACCGAATCCGGCGCGGATCAAACACTCGGAAGCGGGCACGGCAAGTCGGACACCCCTTGTTTCGTCGAGCGAAGTCGAACGGCTGCAATGCCTTACGAAAAGGGTTAACGGCGCCGGGTGCCACTGGCTCGCCAGTGCTTCGTGAATGGTTCCTTACACTTTCCCGTGCGAATCGAGCTTGATGACGCCCACGAGTCCTGCCTGATGCACCGCCGATCAAGAAGTCGGTCGGGAGATTCGTCCATGCTCGACAGCCCGCCGCTGGGGCTGTTCGATCCGAGTTCGCGCGTCGCCGCCGACATGGTTCCCGATGGAACGTGCAAGGGCCTTCACGATCCGACGGCGGCGGGCGGGCGCCTTCTTGATCGAAAAGCACTGGCAAGCCAGTGGCCCCCGGCGCCGGGTGCCACTGGGTTGCCAGTGCTTCTTGCCTGCCTCCTTGCTCTTCCCGTTCGGGAGTCCACTTGATGGTGCCTTGGGGCTCCGGGCAGAGTGCAAGGTTCCACGAAGCCCGAATCCCGACCGAAGCCGTGCCATCGACCGAAACGCACTGGCAAGCCAGTGGCACCCGGCGATCCGCATCATTTCGGGCGAATCAAAGAAACGCGCACGCTGTCGACTCCGTAAGTCGTTATACTGGAATGCCTTGCAGCCAAGACTCGCAACAAACTTAGTGCCATTGGGCACAGCCGGCCCTACCGAACTCGATGGTTCGGTGCGTCGGCGCACAGCCTTGACGCACCCTACACGATTCTACACCGCCGCGAAATCCAGCGTCGCGAAGTAGTCGTCGAGCGTCTCGGCCCGGCGAATCTGTCGCACGCTGCCGTCCTCGCGCAGCAGCAGTTCCGCCGAGCGGAGCTTGCCGTTGTACTGGAAGCCCATGCTGTGCCCGTGCGCGCCGGCGTCGTGGATGACGAGGAGGTCTCCCGGCTCGACCCTCGGCAACGGACGATCGATGGCGAACTTGTCGTTGTTCTCGCACAGCGAGCCGACGACGTCCACCGTCGTGTCGGCCGGGGCGTGTTCTTTTCCCAGCACGGTGATGTGGTGATAGGCCCCGTACATGCCGGGGCGCATCAGGTTCGCCATGCAGGCGTCGACGCCGACGTAATCCTTGTAGATGCGCTTCTCGTGGATCGCGGTCGTCACGAGCCAGCCGTATGGTCCGGTGACCATCCGGCCGTTTTCCATGCAGATGCCGAGCGGATCGAGGCCGGCGGGGCGGATCAACCCGTCGTACAGCTTCCGCACGCCGCGGCCGATGTATTCGAGGTCGACCGGCTGCTGCTCGGGTCGATAGGGGATGCCGATGCCGCCGCCGAGGTTCACGAATTCGAGCCGCACGTCGCAGGTCTCGGCCAACTCGACCGCCAAGTCGAACAGCATCCGGGCGGTCTCGACGAAGAAGTCGGGATTCAGCTCGTTCGAGGCGACCATCGTGTGCAGGCCGAACCGCTTCACCCCCTTTTTCTTCGCGATGCGGTAGGCCTCGAAGAGCTGCTCTCGGGTCAGGCCGTACTTCGCGTCCTCGGGTTTGCCGATGATGACGTTCCCCTCGCGGAGGGGCCCCGGGTTGTACCGGAAGCAAAGCAGTTCCGGCAGACCGGCGGCGCGCTCCAGGCACTCGATGTGGGTGATGTCGTCCAGGTTGACGATCGCCCCCAGCGCGCGGGCCTTGGCGAAATCGCCTGCCGGCGTGTCGTTCGAGGTGAACATGATCGCCTCGCCCGCGATCCCCACCCGCTCGCACAGCACCAGCTCCGCCAGGCTGGAGCAGTCGCCGCCGAAGCCCTCCTCCGCAAGAATTTTCAGTAGGTGCGGGTTCGGCGTGGCCTTGACCGCGAAGAACTCGCGGAAGCCGGGAGACCAGTCGAACGCGGCGTTCAACCGCCGGGCGTTCTCGCGGATCCCCCGCTCGTCGTAGATGTGAAACGGCGTGGGAAACTCGCGGGCGATCTCGCGGATGCGGGCGAGGTCGAAGGGGAGTGGCTTGAGAGGCATCGGCGTCGGCGAAACGGGGTGGGAAAAGAGAGCGAGCCGCGGAGACCGGCCCCCGCGGCTCGTCGCTCGATTCTACATCTCCCGCCGCGAAGTTTCACGCTACAGCCAGCGGCCGCGCTTCGCCGCGGGCTGCGAGTCGTCGAGCCACTCGACCCACTCCGATTCCAGGCTCTCGACGCTGTCGAACCCGTAGAACAGGCGGAGGCAGCGGTCCCAGTCTCCCTGGTCGGCGGCTTCCAGAAACTCGACGTAGCGCGGCTTGCCGCCGGACTGCACGAGATAATCCGACAGCGAATAGCCGACGCAATAGACCGTCATCGTGTCGTGCGGCAGGTGCGGGTAATCGCGCATCGACAGCAATTGCCGCAAGGGGATGCGGCGGCGGCCATTCACCAATTCGCGGACGATCAGCGACTGCCGGCGGCGCTGCGTCTCGGCCTCGGCCAGCGTGGCGGCGCCTTCGTCGGCCCAGCGGGGGAGGGGGTTCTTGAAGTGGCTGGCGAGCACGGCATGGGTGATCTCGTGCGGGAGGACCGAATCGAGGATCCGCTCCATCGGACCGGCCAGATCGATCCGCAGACCGGACCCCGCGCCGTAGCGGGCGCGGTAGGTCGTGGCGCCGTCGGGACGCGGTCCTCCAGGATTCACGTGCACTTCACAGAGCGAGTCCCAGGCGACCAGTTCCTTGCCGAGCCATTCCACGGCAATGGTCCGCCGCGACTCCTCGGCCGCCTCGGCGACGCGGGATGCGATCTCTGCCGTGGGCGCATGGACCGCGAAGTTGGGGGACTCGTACTTGGCCCCCAGGGCGGTCAGGATCGAGAGCAACGTCAGGATCCGCATCACGATGGTTCCCCTGCTTACTTGGAGAATCGACCGACCGTGCCTTCTTCCCAGCGGACGACCGTCGGCGATCGCCCGAAGCGGCCACCAGGGATTTCCCGATATCCGCCACAGGTTCAATCCTATGAACAAGTCGCCCGATCGTCAAAGTCCAATTACCGCCGGATCTTGGAAAATTTCGAAAATCGTGCATGTGTCGCCGCACGGCCGCGACGCCTCCACAGCCGGGTCGAAGGCACCAGGGAATCCCCGGTCAACCCTCAGGGAGCGTCAATGGAGACGACTCGGCACTTCACCGGTCCGCCCGTTCCCCAGCCCCGCTAGCATCGCAGCGCGAACCGGACCGTCGTCACCGTCACGCAAGGAGACACCGATGGCCTCGAATGGCTTGAACGGCATGAAAGTCGCCATCCTCGTCGAGAAGATGTACGAGGACCGTGAGCTGTGGTATCCCGCCGACCGGCTCAAGGAGGCCGGAGCGGAAGTCGTGCTCGTCGGCCCCAGGGCGGGGGAGACGTATCCGTCGAAGCACGGCTATCCGGCGAAGTCGGACCGCGCCGCTTCGGAAGTCTCCGCCGACGAGTTCCAGGCGCTCGTCATTCCGGGAGGCTACGCCCCGGACCACATGCGCCGCGACGAGGCGATGGTCGGCCTCGTGCGGGAGATGGTGGAGAGCGGCAAACCGGTCGCCGCCATCTGCCACGCCGGCTGGATGCTGTGCAGCGCCAAAGTCCTGGACGGCCGCCGCGCCACCAGTTACGCCTCGATCCGGGACGACATGGAGCACGCGGGCGCGGATTGGGTGGACGAAGAAGTCGTCCGCGACGGGAACCTGATCACCAGCCGCGATCCCGGCGACCTGCCCGCGTTCCTGAAAGCGATCATCGAGGCGCTCACCGAGGCGACGGTGAAGGCTTGACCTGCGGCCGCGCGGCCTGCGCCCACTCGATTTTCGCCTTCGCCCGTTCCTGCTTCACGATCTGCGTCCACAGTTCGCCGGCGAACGCTTCGAAGACTTCGTTCCGCACGTCTTCCAGGCTGAGCTGCCCGGGGCGGACGTCCGTGATGCTCACGAGGTGGACTCCGTAGGACGTGGAGAACGGCCCGCCGATCTCTCCCCGTTCGAGCCGGAACGCCTGGCGGGTGAATGCCTCGGGCATCTTTCCGCGGTATGGAAAAAACCCGACGTCTCCGCCGGCGGCTGCGGTCGGGGCCTCCGAGTGCCGGCGGGCCGCGTCCGCGAAGGTGGACTGGCCGTCGGCAATCTGCTTGCGGATCGCGGCGAGCTTCCGCGCTGCGGCTTCGCGCTCGGGGTCGGTCGTCGCCTTCGAGAAGATCTGCGATGCCCGGAGCTCCGTCCCATCGAACCTCCGCCGGTGTTTCTCGAAGTATTGCCGCAGCTGGTCCGGCGTGATCGCCGCGCGGGCGTAGCTCCGCCAGGCGATCGGCAGGGCGAGCTCGCGGCGGAGGACGGCGTCCGAATAACCCGATCGGGCGAGCACCTCCCGCGGATCCTGGCCGCGGAGGCGGATCGACTCGTGCAACCGCTCGATCTCGGCGTCGATCGCGTCCTTCGTGGCCACAGCGTTCCGGCCTTCGAGAAACGCCTGCATCAGCCGCTCATCGACGAGCCGCTCGAGGATCGCCTGCCGCTCTCCCGCGCGGTCCTCGTCCGCCACGTTCCGCGCGGCGAACCGAAATTCGAGGTCCCCTCGCGTGATCGGCCGGCCGTCGACCGTGACGAGCACTTCGGCCGTGTCCCCGGCCGGCCCTTCCGCGGCGAACGTGTCCGCGGCGAGCGCCGATGCGGCCACGAGCAGCGATCGCAGCACGAGAAGCCGAAGTCGCATGGTGGAGTGCCCGGCGCCGAGGGGCAGGTTGCGAGCCGCGACGGACAGCGCGGCGCTCCGTCCGCTTCCGCCGTCTCGGTTCGTCACCGGTTATAGAACCTGGCGTCGGATCCCACAACGGCCAGATACTGCCGATGAATGTTTCGCTCGCGAGCGGGCGCGTGGTTCATCCGCACCGCGGATTGCCGCGGTATGTGCCGGTCCAGCCGGCGGTCCATCCGGTGCAACGCCGTGTGCACCGCCTGACGGGCGGTCTCGCGGCGGCGGCGCTCGGCGAGGCAGCCCAGCCCGATCCAGGAAGCGAGTCCGGCGGCGGCCCCGCCGAACAGGAACGGCTCCATGAAAGGGGGGACCAGCCGGGCGCTCGCCAGGCCGGCCAGAAACCCGCTCAGGATCAGGATCGAGGTGTAACTCAGCAGCGGCCGATTGGTTTCGGCGGGCCGAGGGGCTGCGCTGGCAGCTGGGGCGGGCGGCATCGATCGATCCAACTGAGGGAAGAGTGGTCGAGAAAACGTACCGCGCCGGGGAGGAGAGTCAAGTGCCGGAACGAGGTAGGACAGAGGTCGGAGGACAGAGGTCGGTTTTCGAGAGGTGCGATCCACATCTCCCCAGAGCGATGCGGCGTTCCGGCTGGCATCTGGTATGCTGGATGAGGCCGCGTCGCCACTGCGGAAAGGAACGCGGTTCAAGTACATAGCCATTCACACGGCCCCTGCTTGCCACAAAACGCCCTGATCGACTGCCCACTGCCCACTGCCCACTGCCCACTGCCCACTGCCCACTGCCCACTGCCCACTGTCCACTGTCCACTGTCCACTGTCCACTGTCCACTGCCTACTGTCCACTGCCTACCGCCCCACTGCCCCCCCATGCTTCTCGCCCTGGCCCAGACGAACCCGACCGTCGGCGATCTCCGCGGGAACGCCGCGCTCGTCCGCGATGCCGCCGCCCGCGGGCGGGACGCGGGGGCGGAGCTGGTCGTGCTCTCCGAGATGGTCGTCAGCGGCTATCCCCCCAAGGACCTGTTGCTGCGCGAAGGCTTCGTCGCGGCGTGCGACCGCGCGGTGGAAGAGCTCGCGGCGACGCTCGATCCGCACATCGGCGTGATTATCGGCCATCCCACGCAGTGGGGTGTGTCGCAGGGGCGCGTCGCCAACGCCGCGAGCCTGCTCCACGGCGGCCGCGTCCGCGAGACGGTCCACAAGGTGCTCCTGCCGAACTACGACGTGTTCGACGAGCGACGCTACTTCCGCGCGGGGGAGACGCCGCGGCCGATCGAGTTCCATGGCCGCCGCATCGGCCTGCACGTCTGCGAGGACGCCTGGTGGCGCGAGCCGGCGACGTTCCATCACGACGAGCCGGGGCGGCCGTTCGATCCGGTCGCGGCCCTGGCCGAGGCGGGAGTCGATTGTTTCGTGAACATCTCAGCCAGTCCCTTCGAGATCGCCAAGCCCGACCGCCGCACGGGGATCCTCCGCCGGCACGTCGAACGGCATGGCATCCCCTTCGTGTTCGTCAACCAGGTCGGCGGGAACGACGACCTGGTCTTCGACGGGAACAGCCTGGTGCTCGATCGGAACGGCCGCGTCGTCGCGCGGATGGCGGGATTCGACAGCGATTTCCGCCTGATCGACCTCGACGCGCTGCCCGCTCCCGAAGCGGCCGAACCGGCTCCTTCCTCCCGCGAGGCGAACCTGCTCGACGCGCTCGTCCTCGGCCTGCGGGACTACATGCGGAAGTGCGGGTTCCGCGACTGCGTGCTCGGCGTCTCCGGCGGGATCGACAGCGCGCTGGCCGCCTACGTCGCGGCCCAGGCCGCGGGGCCGGAGCGCGTCCACGGCCTGCTCATGCCCAGCCGCTACAGCAGCGAGCACAGCGTGAGCGATTCGCAGCGGCTGGCGGAGAACCTCGGCATCGACCACGCGATCGTTCCGATCGAGGGAGTGCACCGGGCCTACGAGACGACGCCGATTCTGGGCGACGACCTCGCCTCGGATCCCGGCGGGCTCGCCGACCAGAACCTGCAGGCCCGCATCCGCGGGGCGATCGTGATGACCCGCAGCAACCGCCACGGCTGGCTGGCGCTCGCCACGGGCAACAAGAGCGAGCTGGCCGTCGGATACTGCACGCTGTACGGCGACATGGTCGGCGGTTTCGCCGTCCTGAGCGACGTGCTGAAGCGCGACGTGTACGCGGTCTGCCGCTACATCAACGACGTCCGCGAAGGGCGCGAGACGATCCCGCGGAACATCATCGACAAGCGCCCCAGCGCGGAGCTCGCCCCCGACCAGTTCGACCAGGACACGCTCCCGCCGTACCCGCTGCTGGACGCGATCCTCGAAGGTCTGATCGAGCGCGAGGCGTCGCCGGAATCGCTGGCCCGGCAGTTCCCGCCGGAAACGGTCCGCTGGGTGGCGGCCCGCGTGGACCGCAACGAATTCAAGCGCCGCCAGTTGCCCCCCGGCATCAAGCTCTCGACCCGCGCCTTCGGCACCGGCCGCCGCATGCCGATCGCCGCCAGGATGACCGGGGGCAGCGACGGTTGAAAGTGCGGAATGCGGAGTGTGGAACGGCGGGCGACCAGTTCACGTCCCGCCGGGAACGAGCGCGGGGAGAATCCCGGGGGCGCGGTCGCGGTGCGGTGTGCTATCCTTGATCGGCCGCCCAGTCCGGTGCTTCCGCCCAGCGCTTCCTTCTGAAATTCAGCGTCCTCCGCGTCGTCTGCGGATGTCGAGCCACGCATGAGAGTCGAACAGTTCCTCCGCCGGCACGGCATCGCCGAGAACCCGTTCGGCGAAGAGGACGCCCGGTCCGACCACGTGTTCCTCGCGCATTGTCTCGAGGGGACGCGGCATCCCGCGTGGGACAAGATCTACGGCAACCCGCAGCACCCTTCCACCTCGGTCGTGTTCGGCGAGAAGGGGAGCGGCAAGACGGCGCTTCGCATCCAGATCGTCGAGCAGCTCGCGCGGCACAACGAGGCCCACCCGGACCGCCGCGTGTTCGTCATCGAATACGACGATTTCAACCCGTTCCTCGACATGTTCCGCGAGCGGCTTCACGGGCGCAAGCGGAAACCGGAACGCGCGCTCGCCCACTGGCGGCTGTGGGACCACATGGACGCGATCCTCGCGCTGGGCGTGTCGCGGCTCGTGCGGTCGGTCCTCGGCAACGGCAAGCCGCACGACGTGCCGATTCCGCAGGACCAGCTCGACAGGCTCACCCGGCCGCAGAAGCGCGACCTGCTGCTGCTCGACGCGTTCTACGGCCAATCCTACGACCAACCCGCGCCGAGGCGGTGGACCGCCCTCCGCCGCAAGCTGCGGTTCCGCAACTGGAAGGCGCAATGGGACTGCGGGCTGGGAGTTCTCGTCACGGGGCTGACGGTCGGCCTCACGCTGTATTTCGGCGAATGGCGGCAACTCCTCTCGTGGTGGGCGGTCGCGATCATCGTCGCCGGCGGGCTCCCCTGGCTGTGGCGGCAATTTCGCCTGATGTGGACTGCGTGGCGCGTGGCGCGGCAGATCCACGTCTTCCAGCACTTGCCGAACACGCTGCGGCGAGTCCTCGCGCGATTCGAGCGGCAGGACGTCGCGGGCGAGCCGATTCCCAGCCGCGATCGCAGCGACGACCGTTACCAATTGCTGATGAAGTTCCAGTCGGTCCTGGAGTCGCTCGGGTTCGGGAGCGTGATCGTGGTCGTCGACCGGGTGGACGAGCCGCACCTCGTCAACGGCCAGCCCGAGCGGATGCGGGACCTGCTGTGGCCGATGTTCGACAACAAGCTCCTGAAGTTTCCCGGCATGGGGTTCAAGATGCTCCTGCCGGCCGAGGTCGTGCCGTTCCTGAAGCGCGAGGAGAAGTCCTTTTACGACCGCTCTCGTCTCGACAAGCAGAACCTGATCGAGTCGCTCGAGTGGACGGGGGAGTCGCTGTACGACCTGGCGAACGGCCGGATTCGGGCATGCTCGCAGGATTCCGCGCAATCGCAGACGGTCCGGGATCTGTTCGAGCCGTCGGTCGCGCGCGAAGAGCTGATCGCGATCTTCGGGCGGCTGCGGGTGCCGCGGCGCCTGTTCAAGTTCCTGTACCGCGTGATCGTGGACCACTGCCACCGCCATACCGAGGACGAGGAAGCGTGGGAGATCCGGCGGGAGACGCTGCAGGCGACGCTGGCGGTGTACCTGCGGGACCTGGATGCGTTCGACCGGGGGTTGGGGACGGGGTGAGAGGTTCTGGTCTCCGACCGCTGGCCGGACGGCTCTGCGGCGGGGCGTTGCCCGCCGGCTATGGGGCAACCGTCTCGGCGGGCGGCGGGCAGACCGTCGCCAGCGAGTGCCGCAACGAGCGCCGCGGCGGAAAATCCTCCACGAGCTTCATCGCCGGGCGGTCGCCGCAGGCGGTGCAGTCCGTGGCGACCACGTCGCCGGGCGTCTTCCAGCGCTGGCCGCACGCCGGGCACTGCCAGGTGCGACGGGCGTCGAGGTCGAGTCGATAGCCGGGGCCTTTGATGGGAGCACTCCGGAGAGTCGAGCGGAGAGGATCGAGGATCGTGGACCGAGGATAGTGGATCGAGGATCGAATCGGAAGCCGGTCGCTTGGCCGCTGCTCGAAATGGAGCATCCGGGCGGCACGCCCTTCGGCGGATGATCTTCACGCACACCGGAAAGATCGGGGGCCGTGCGCCGCCGTTCGCGAAGCGCATGGAACCGAGCGGTCCACCGTGACGAACGACTGGATCGGCCGACTGGCCTCAATCGCGGCCTTGCGCGACAAGCTCGCGGGAAGGGCGATTCGACGGGCGGCGGCGGGCTGGGAGGAGGCTTCCGGGAGGCAGGCCGACCGGCAGATCGGCGGCGTCGGCATCGGGACCGCTCCACCAGGCCATCATCCAGTTGCGGGGCCTCAAGTAGCCGGACAGCAACGATCGCCGCCCGCCGACCCGCGGCGCCCGCCGATCGAGCGCCGCGTAGGCCATCACGATCTCGCCGGCGTAGGCTTCCCAGCAGTAGGCGTCGCGAATCTGCTCGATGCGTTCCGGTCCCGGTGCGAAGGTCTCGCGGCGTTCGGCCACGTGGCGGATCGCCCGCGCCAAATCCTCCGGCGATTCTTGATCGCAGACGACGCCCAGGCCGTTCGAGGTGACGACCGCCGCGACGTCGGGGAGCTTGCCGGTGACGATCGGCAGGCCGGCGTGCATCAGCTCGAACAGCTTGTTCGGCATGCAGTAGCGGTAACTGGTCCCGGCCGGCTGGACGGGGATGAGTCCGATGTCGGCTTCGCCGACGACGTCGGGCACGGCGCGGTACTCGACCGGCGGCAGCTCGAAGAAGCGATGTCTGACCCCCAGGCGGGTCGAATAGGCGTGCAGCTCGTCGTGCACCGCGGGGACCACCCGGCCGAGCGCCACCAGGACGAATTCCTCGGGGAGCAGGGCGAGCGCTTCGAGCATCGTATGAATGCCGCGGTCGCGGGTCACGCTGCCCACGAACATCAGGACGGTCTTGTCGCCGATGTGGGGGATCTGCTCGTACAGGCTGGGCGCGGAATGGCCCTCGCCGGCCCAGGATCGGCAGGGAGCGTTCGGAAGCACGATCGGTTGCGCGATGCGATACCTCCGGCGGTACAGCTCGGCGATGCGGGGCGAGACGGTCACGTGCAGGTCCGCGAGACGGACGAGCGCCGCTTCGTGGATCCGCCAGACGATCCGCAGCAGCCGCTTCCGCTGGATTCGGTTGCAGTCCCACTCCATCTCGTGCGCGTCGTACACGAGATGGGCGCCCGTGCGGCGCGCCGCCTGGGCGCCGGCCCAGAGAGTGAGCAGGTCGTGCGCGTGGATGACGTCGGGGCGCTCCTGCTCGATGATCTCCAGGACCGATCGCCCGTAGTTCCGCATCTGGAGCACCGCCCCAAGGTGCCGGGCATATCCGCGGCAAATGGTCTTGCGCCCGAGGCAGATGAACTTGCGCACGCGACAGACGATCACGCGCAGCGCGCGCCAGGTCGTGGAGATGGCCCACCGGGGAAAGCGCCAGCCGGCGCGGAGGACCGCGGCCGGAGCGCGAACGAGCCAGCGGGCGACCATCGCCAGCATTTCGAGTCCGCCGACCAGCATGGCCAGCATCGAGCAGAGGCAGAGCCTCACGTTTCTCCGCAACTCGCGCGGAAAGGGCCGGGCGACCCACGCGAGCGGCCGCGTGGCGCGGACGATCGGCGGCGACTTGCGGCTGCGAACCGCGAGCTCGCGGGCGCGCTTCGGATTGCGCTTGCCGCAGGACTTCAACTCCGCGAGCAACGGTCGCCGGCGCTGCGGCGGTGGACGATCGGCAACCGGAGTCGCCGGCGGCGGTGACTGCGGCGATGACGACGGCCGCGGATCGCTCGATGCGGGGGACGCGCCCAGGGGCGGCGCCGCGCACGTCAAAGGCAGCCGCACGACGCGCACCGGACCGACGCGCTCCTCGCGGGGAAGGTCGTCCTTCGCCACGGCGAGGATCGTCACGTCATGCCCCGCCGCGGAGAGGCTGACGGCCTCCTTCAGCACCCGCGTGTCGGGCGGAAAGCAATTCAGCACGAGCTTGCAGATTTTCATCGGACCGCTCTCGGACTGGCCCAAAACACCGTGAAGTTGCTTCCTCGATGGCGACGCATCGCCGATCGTCCTCAGGCCGCCAGCGGCGGCAACTCCTGCCCCTCCGGCGCCGTCGCGTCGAAGTCCCACCAGATGGGGTGCGTCAAGACGCCGACGATGTGCTCGTATGGCGGCGGGACATTCATCTCGGCGCGACACCGCCCCGCCTGTCCGCGGGTGTCCTGTTTCAGTCGCAAACGGCCTCCGGCCTCCGTCAGGTAACGGTCGCGCGGCAGATCGTAGGCTTCATAGGCCAAGCCGAAGCGTTCGAGCGGCAGCGTCCCCAGATCGACCCGGTGTCCCTTGTGAACGACGCTCCGCACGCCTCCGCGGGAGTCCCACGCGCGGCCTGCGAAGATCTCGAAGTTGCGGAAGTCGAGTTCGCGACAGAGCTTGTCTCCATGGCTGGAGGTGCCGACGATTCGCAGTCCCTGGCGGCGGAGAAAGATCAACTCCTGTTCGAGGAGGACCGCGGGGTCGAGGCGGCGCTCGAGGGCCGTCGCGACGACGTTGTTGTGCAGGCAGACCTCGTGCCCGAGCTCCTGGATGCGGAGCATGGCGTCGACCATTTCGCTCGAGCGGTGCAGCGTGCGGCCTCGCCACACGCCGTAGTACTCGGCCGAGTGCAGCACGCAGTAGGTCGCCCGCAGCCCGCGCTCCCGCTCCCAGTGCGCGATCTTCACCGCGGTCTCGATGTCGTGGTCGATGTCGTGGCGGATGATCAGCACGCGGCCGTTCTCGGCGGGGGTCCGGCTCGCGGCCTCGGCGAGCGTGAGGTTGGTGCGTCCCGCGCGGTACGGCTCGAGCAGCCGCTCGAACTGGTCCTGGTAGAAGTAGCGCCGCGGGGCGAGCCGTTCCCCGAGCTTGCGGAACCAGGCCGGGCCGAGGGAGATCGTGCGCGGCTCGGGGGCGACGGCATATCCCAGCTTGTCCATCAGTTTCCCGCAGGCGCGGTCGATCTGGGCGATCTGGTCGTCGTCCAGATCTTCGGTCCAGCGCCCGATGCTCGAGCAGAAGAAGTTCTGGCGGAGCAGCTCCGAGTTCGCGTGGCCGTGCGCGTGGACCGAGGCGTCGGACTGATAGAACCGGAGCGTCGCCTCGTCGAATTCGATGTCGGCCCGCTGGAACAGCTCCGTCAGCACCGGCCGGGAGCGCGACACGAGGTCTTCGTACCGCACAACGAGCGCTTCCTTCGGGCGCTTGCGGGCGAAGTCCATGTACTGCGACGTGTAGTTCACCCAGGCCTTCACGATTTCCGGCAGCGTCCGGTCGAAGCCCCGCTTGAAGTGCGAGGCGACGACGTCCCGCGGATCGCGGACGATCAGCGCGAAGAAGCTGTCCTCGAAGTACCCGCGGAACGTCTCGACGCTCGGAACGTTGAGCTTGAACCCGCAGCGGCCGGTCCCTTCCTTCTGTTGTTTCTTCTTCACGACCTCCATCGACAGGATGGCCCGCATCCGCAGGTCGGTCAGCTTGCCGTGCCCCTGGGCGGCGAGCTTCTCGAAAATCTCGATCAGCTCGTGCGGCGTCACGTTGGTCCTGGCGCACCGTTTGATGAACGTCCCCAGCGTCGGGTGCCCGGCGTGCTTGACGAGGTCGGCACAGGCGGCCCCGTCGTCCCCCGCGACGTCAAGCTGCCGCCGCATGATCTCGAGCGCCTCCGGGATGATCGGCAGGTCGGCCGGGAGCATCTCGTAGCCCATGGAAATGTCGCGGTGCGAATCGAGGACCGTCGCCAACAGCGTGGTCCCGCTGCGGGACATCCCGCCGACGAAAATGTGCCTGGTCATGCCTCGTCGTGCTCCTGTTGGCAACGCCGCGAAAGAACTGGAATCGGCAGGGGCGACCGGCCGCGTCAGGCGGCCTTGCGGCCTTCGCGGCCGGCGGACGAATCGCCGGAGTGAAGTGGAAGGGGGACGCGGTAACCGGTCGGAAAGCGAAGCTTCTTCACGAGCGCCGACCGCACGAGAATCGAGTCGGAGGGGGGCTGCCCCCCGAGGTGCAGGGCCAAGGCCCAATGGCTCGCGCCGGCGTCGGGCGCGACGGCGAAGCGGCGGATCCCGGTTCCGACGCGCATCCGCCCGAGCACGCGCTGCCCGCTCAGCCGCCCCTCCCGGTCGTAGAACAGGGCGAAGACCCGCGCGACCAGGTCTCGGGACACGCTGGCATCGATCTCGACTTGGAACCACCGCCGCGCCGAACACGGAATGCCTCGCCCATGACTCAACCGATTCCAGCTTCCGCGGGCCAGAATCGCGTGGGCGCTCGGCGAGGCATCGGGCGTGGGAATCAGCCGCAACCCGTCCCATTCCGGAATGCACCACAGGTGCCGGGCCGACACGACCAGCCGCGTGCCCCGCATCTGTCGGCCCGAAAAACCGGGAAGTTCGATCCGCATCAGCTCCGCGAGCTGCGACCAGAACCCGGTCCAGCGCGGCATCCGCCGGACGATCGACGGCCGCCGTTGCGGCGCGACTTCGGCAACCGACCCGTATCCCAGCGGCTCCTGCACCGGACCGCACATCTGGTCGAAGATTCGCCGCTGGCGCTGCCGCCACCGCGCGTAATTCGGAAACGCGTACGACCGGCTGACATTGCTCGGCTGGTCGAAGATGCTTTCCGCCAGCAGCGGATGCACGACGATGTCGAACTGCCGCAAGAACTGGCTGATGTAATCCACCTCCCGCACCATCCGCTCGAACTCGATCCGCTTCGGGCAGAACCGCATCAGCCGCTCGGTCGTGTGCCGGTAATAGCAGCAGGCGCGCTCGAGCTGCGATAGCTCGTCCCAACCCTCGACCGGCACGACCGGGTGCCGCGGATCGTCGGGCGTGTCGTACCAGCCGCGGTTGATCAACGAGCGGACGACGTCGCGACCGTCCCGGTGGAGATGGACGAGCGCGACGTCCGGGTGCCGCTCCCGCAGCTCCTCCAGGAACGGCTCGAGATACACGTTCGCTTCGAGCACGTCCCGCTTCTGCCGCGCGAGGTGCTCGAGCGCGCCGTCGATCCGCGCGGCGGCGAGTTGCTCGTCTTCGACGAGGCGGCCGTACTCGTGGTCGGTGAGCTTGTCCGGTTGGGGCTCCTTATCGGAGCAATCGTGGTTGAGCGTCCACTCGTGGAGCCCGCGGCAGGAGGTCGCCTTGTCGACGAACCGGCTCAACCACTGGGAACCGGAGCGCGCCGTCGAGAGCACGAGGATCGTCTTCCGCGGCCCGCGCCACCAGAACGGGTGCATGAGCACCTGGTGCCGCCCGCGGGAGAGGTCCGCGTGCAGCGGGTCGCCGGAGCGTTGCCAGCTTCCGCCCGAATCGGTCCAGTAGCTGTCATGCGCGACGTGGGACGCGTCGTACTCCAACCCGTGGGCCGCCAGCGACACCGACCACAACGGCAACGTGCGGCCGTCCTGGTCGCGGAGCAAGTCGTCCGCGGGATAGGCGATCCGCCAGCGCTCGTCATCGACGAAGATCCCCTCCGCGCAGCGGCCCGACTCGCGGCCCGCCGGATCGTCGGGCCGGAGCTCCTTCCAGATCCAATAGTTGATGAAGCCGGCGCGATAGCACACGCGGTCCCCGTGCGCGCTCGTCCCGCGGATCGCGACGCCGTCGCTGCGGAGACGCGCGAGAATCTCCCCCAGGCGGGCGTCGACGTCGTCCGTCCGCCGCTGGATCCATTCGGCGACCACATTGCAGTGCAGGCCGACTTCGTGGCCGTAGGCCTCCAGTTGCCGCAGCTTGCACGACAGGTCGGGGTCGTCCCAGTAGGGGGCGGTGTGCAGGATGTAATAGGTGGCCCGCAGCCCGCGCGCGTGCTCGTGGTGGGCCACCTCGAGCGCCAGATCGAGGTCGTGATCGACGTCGTGACGCAGCGCGATCGCGTTCCGCCGGTGCGGGTCGGCGTGCAGTTCCCCGACCGCCACCGTCTGCCCGAGATGCTCGAGATATCGGAAATAGTCGGGCTTGATGCTCATGGACGGGCGGGGATGATAGCCGGATCGGATCCGGCGTCAAGGCCAGTCCGCGGCGCGGGGATGCCGGGGGCGTGCGACGCACTTTGCGCGACTTCGACGAGATGGTAGAAGGTGCAACCG